>CAZPTQ010000005.1:0-50372 GCA_964589365.1 uncultured Saprospiraceae bacterium | reverse complement strand
CTCAGCGTTTTCAAGTTTTCCACCCACTGTTTGTTCTCATCCGACAAAATGGCCTCTACGGTGAGGACAAAATGTTCAAATGCCTGGTCGGCATTTGCATAGGCGCCCACTTTGGCGAGGTAGAGCAGTTTCTCACGTTTAAGGGCTTCTGAAGCGGCACGGTACTGTACCCAAAGCTCATGGTACTTGTAGATGGAAATATAGCCCTGCGATACGGCTACAATAACCCCCCCCGTACCAACTGCAACTTTTAGCCCCCAGTTTTCGTCGGTGATAAAACCCGACAACAATGGAATGAGTGCTGAAGTAATTAAAATAATGGCTCGCAGTCGCTTGTACCGCTTTTGGTTGAAGCTGCTTTTGCCGCCCAACCATTCAATCTGATCGTCCACCCGATCTTTGATGTATTCTTGTTCTGTCATATTCAACAAAGTTCGTAGGTTTCAAAAAACTCTTTTCGGGCAATCCGATAAATCTCCTCTTCCTCGGTTAGCACCAGAAAATCGCTCTTGCGGGCCACCATTTTTTCGCCCCAACTGGCGACAAACCGAAATTCTTCATTCAAGCCGAGTTTTTTTATCAAACCCTCGGTAAGCTTGATTGCATTTATGGTGCCTGTAGGCTCGTACAAAGAAAAAGTAGCATCCTTTTTTTCTACCAATGAATACCGTTCTGCCAACTTCTTTTTTGAGACAATGTACTCTTCTCCCGCTTCCGTGAGGTTTTTTATGATAAAATCGTCTTTGCCTGCGGTGTTGGAGGTTTCCAAACCTTCAGAAGTAACCGTTTTTATCGTTTCGCCTGTGCGGGCCTTGCGGACAAGCACTGCTTTCACCTTGCGATATTTTTTGCCCTCTGTTTTGAAAACTGGCTCAAACAGCTCCAGCATATTTTTTTGGGAGAAACTACTTTGTGTTTGTTTCATGTTTGTTGTTGAGCATGCAATTGCGCGGAATGGGATATTCGCGGCAGTTTTGAGAATCCAAGCCCAAAAGTCTCAAAAAAATTTATCACAAAAAAAGTACAGGCGATTTTCTTTTCAGAATCTTATGCTCACCCTTTCACTACTTTTGGCCACTTTCAAGCATTGTCCGTATCATTGCCCCGTTTTTCTGACAAGTATTCAATGTTTCACAACCCGAACATGAAAAAATTACTTTTCCAACTACTGTTACCCGCCATAGCGATGATCTCGGCGGGTCTTTTTCCTGTGGCGGCTTTCGCCCAACTTTCGGTGAGCAATACGGTTGCTCGCCCACTATTCGACAAAAAAACCGTCGGTGAGATCCGCCTGACACTTCCAACTTCCGAATGGGTGGACGTGCTGGACTCCCTTCGTATTTACGGCACTGAAGCGCTTTCTGCAACCGTGGTAATTGACGGCCTTCGTTATGACGGTGCCTCCGTTCGTTTCCGAGGCGACAAATCTTACGCCAAGGGGCTGAGACGCAACCCATTCAGCATCAAATTGAACGGCACAAGCCCAGGACAAAACCACCAAGGGTATGCTTCCTTAAAACTTTCGGCGGCGGTGCGCGATCCAAGTATGGCACGCGAGATGCTGTTCCACGAAATCGCATCGAAGTATATGCCTGCTTCTCAGGCGGCTTATACCAAATTGTTCGTCAACGAAGAGTACATTGGTGTGTTCGTAAACGTGGAAAGTGTTGACAAACAATTCTTTGAAAACAACTACGGAGATTCCAGAGGCGCCGCTTTCAAAGCCGGGGTAGACAACAAACCCGAAAACTTGCCCACTACTTGCAAGCAAAACATCTTTGGTTCTTTGGAATACGAAGACAATCTAGATTGCTACAAGGGTAATTTCGAACTAGATTCCCGAGGTGGCTGGACAGAGTTGCAAGAATTGACCCGAAAGTTGGCACAAGAACCTGCTAACGCAAGTCAAGTACTCGATGTGGATCGCGTACTCTGGATGCTCGCCCTCAACAATGTGATGGTGAACTTGAGCAGCTATTCGGGCAATTACAGCATAAATTACTTCCTGTATCGAGATGGAAACAACCGTTTCCAGCCTGTTCATTGGGACTTGAACCTTTCGTTTGGCAGTTACAAAAACACGGGCAGTGGCAGCGACTTAGACCTTCGCGCCCTGCAAAACCTGGACCCTCTGCTGCATGCAGACAACCTCTACAAACCGCTTGTTAGCCAATTGTTGAAAGACCCCTTAAACAAGAAAGTATACCTTGCGCATATCCGCCAGATAAACGAGGAAAACTTTTTGAATGGATCTTATGAAAAACGCGCTCAGGAACTGCGCGGCATGATCGTGGTTCCTTTCAACGACGATAAAAACAAAACCTACAGTTACGACGATTTTCAGCGCAGCCTAAATGCAACGGTAGGTAAAAAGAGTAAAATCCCGGGCCTCACAGAACTTATGGGGAAACGCTCGCGGTTTTTGAAAGCACATCCGGAGTTGACCAAACTCCCCCCGGTGGTGTCTGAAGTGACGGTGAAGGGCCGTGGCAAATTTGAAAGCCAAAAACTCAACGCGTTCTATATAAGCGCAAATGCCGACAAATATCCTTTGCGGATGTACTTATACTACCGTTTCGCTGACCAAGATGCTTATATCATGGTGCCAATGTCTGAAGAAAATGTTCCCGGACTTGCTGCTGGAGTGAAGTCTTTTGCGGCACAATTGGAGGCCAAGAGTCAAGAGGCGGTACTGGATTATTATATCCTTGCAGAAAACGTAGGCGCAGCTAGCTTTTTGCCCGCTAACTACACCAAACAATCCTTCAAGATAAAATTGAGTGAACTGAACAAGTAAACGCGGATTACGCTGATGTTGCGGATTTACGGGGATCATGCCTTGTAAATCCGCATCATTTGTCTTGTCCCATTTACGAGTATCCGCGTAAATCAGTAAAATCCGCAAAATCCGCGTTACCAAACTATGAGAAATACCCTCCTTTTCTCCCTTTTTCTTATTTGCTTTTCAAGCGCCTCCGCCCAAGATTTTTATGGCTCGGGGGTTCAGGAAGTTCGCATAGAATTCCCCCAAAAGAGTTGGGACGTAAAACTGGACTCCTTAAAAAAAGCCAACCCAGAAGCACGGCTTGTTGCTACTGCCTGGGTGAATAGCCAGCGATTCGACAGCGTGGGAGTACGCTACAAGGGCAACAGTTCCTATTTTCGAACCCGGAATGAGACCCTGAAGAAACTCCCGCTCAACATCAAGCTGGATTTTAAAAAGAAAGACCAAGCATTGAAAGGTGGGCAAAGCGCTATCAAACTTTCAAATGCTTTTCTGGACCCAAGTTTTTTGCGCGACCCATTGACTTATGAGGTGATCAGAAAATATATGCCTGCCCCCCAATGCAACTTTACCAGGGTTTACTTAAACAACAAATACTGGGGGCTTTATACCAATTCAGAGTCTGTGGATGAACGCTTTATCAAAAAGCACTACGGAGTAGAGGGCGGACATATCATCAAATGCGACCCTGACAACTGGAAACGAATCAGAAGCCAAACGGGCTGTCCAAAAGGGGAAAACGCTTCGCTTGTTTACCTTAATGACAATACGGGTTGCTATGATGCATTTTATGAAGTGGACGACCCCGCAGCATGGAAATTCCTCCTCAATCTTATCAAAGTGTTGAATAAAACACCCGACAAAATCGAGTCGGTGCTCAATGTGGATCAAACACTTTGGATGCTTGCGATCAACAATGCACTTGTCAATTTGGACAGTTACAACGGGTCGCTTTCGCACAACTACTATCTTTGGTTTGACTCGCTTCATGTGGCCCATCCAATCATTTGGGACTTAAACATGTCTTTTGGCGGCTGGCGTCGCGATTTTTCGTTTCAGGAGATGACAGATGAGCAACTCATTCAGTATTCACCTTTCGCCGAATTTGAAAACCTGCGCCGACCGTTAATTTCCAAACTTTTAAAAAACCCGCTTTATCGCAAAACCTATGTTGCGCACCTCCGTACTATCTCTAATGACTTTCTTTCAAACGGACTGCTGCTCACCCGTGCGCAAGCAATGACGAAAGAAATAGAGCCTTGGGTAAAAGCCGATTCGCTCAAACTTTATTCTTTGGCAGACTTCCAAAACTCGTTTGACAAAACGATGAAAAGTGGGCCAGACAATGTCATTGGTATACGGCAACTCATTGGAAAACGCGCTGAATGGCTTGCCAAGCACCCGCTGCTCAACAAGTTGCAGCCTACAATTGCAGAGGCAAAGGCCACCAAGGAAGGAGAGAAAATAAAGTTTACAAGCAAACTCACAAACGCTACCCGTGGCGGCTGGCTTTATTACAGAAAAGATCGCCAATATTCCTTCACCCGAACCCAACTTTTTGATGATGGTACTAATGGGGACGCAGTGGCATCCGATGGCGTTTTCAGCGTCTTGATGGATGCTGCAATAGTTAAACAGTGGTATATCGCTGCCGAGGGTGATGAAGGGGCGGCAACGCTTCCCGAAAGGGCTTCTTTTGAGTTTTTTAAGCTGGATTGAGGCTTTTAAACCACATAGTCCACATAGCACACATAGTAGTTGTTTTGCAAAATCTATGTGTGCTATGTGGACTATGTGGTTTAAAAATTCCTACTCCGAAATCGCCTTGATACCCGGCAATTCCTTCCCTTCCAAAAACTCCAGCATCGCACCACCGCCGGTGCTGACAAAACTTACTTTTTTAGCAAGTTTGAGTTGATTGACTGCGGCAACCGAATCGCCACCGCCCACCATCGTGAATGCCCCTTTTTTGGTGGCAGAAGCACAGGCTTTTGCTACTACTTTTGTGCCTTCGGCAAAGGCGGGCATTTCAAAAACGCCCATTGGGCCATTCCAGATCACTGTTTTACTCTTACGGATAACGGATGCGAACGACTTGGCAGCTGATGGGCCGATGTCCAATCCCATCCAACCAGCCGGAATTTGATTGCTCGGACAAACCTGCACAGCTGCATCGGCAGCAAACTTGTCGCCGCAAACGGAATCCTTGGGCAGCAGCACTTTTACGCCCGCAGCCCGTGCTTTTTTCAAGAATTCAAGCGCGGTTTTCAATTTGTCGACTTCCACAAGAGAATTTCCAACAGCCCCTTTTTTTGCTAAAAAGAAAGTATAAGCCATCGCGCCGCCGATCAGGATATTGTCGGCATAGTCGAGGAATGTTTCCAACAACATGATTTTGTCGCTGACTTTCGATCCGCCCGTGACGCAGGTGACAGGCTTGGCCGGGTTTTTCATGGCTCTGGTGGCGTTCTCTATTTCGCGTTCCATGAGGAAGCCGAAAGTCTTATGGTTTTTGTCAAAAAAGTGGGCCGCAACGGTCGTGCTTGCATGGGCGCGGTGCGCTGTACCAAAGGCGTCATTGACGTAAATATCGCCAAGTGCGGCCAGTTTTTTTGCAAAAGCCTCATCGCCAGATTCTTCTTCGGGATGGAAGCGGGTGTTTTCCAAAAGCAATACTTCGCCGGGTTGGAGTGCTGCGGCTTTTTTTATTGCTTGTTTGCCCACACAGTCATCGGCAAAATGGACTTTAGCCTTTAATTTTTTGCGCAGGTACTTGACCAGATGCAGCAGGGTGAATTTTTGCTTGTTGATACTGCCATCAGCATTTAGTTTTTCCAGCGGGCGCCCCAGATGAGACATCAATATTGCAGCACCGCCTTGATCCAAAATATGCCTGATAGTGGGCAACGCCTCGCGGATGCGGGTATCGTCCGTAATCTTGAATTCCTTGTCGAGTGGAACATTGAAATCCACCCGGATGAGGGCTTTTTTGTCTTTGAAGTTGAGTTTCATAATTTCTGTTTATTTGGTTATTTGTTTATTTGGTTATTCGAGTATCCAAGATTGGCCACTCAAACAACCAAATAACCGAATTAACAAATCACCAAAAAAGTCACACCATCGCGCACAATTGCGCCAGACGGGCCGAGTAACCAGCCTCATTGTCATACCAACCTACGATACGGCAGGTATTGCCATTTACCTGTGTCAACGGGGCGTCGAAAATAACGGAGTGCGTATTGCGCACAATGTCGCTCGACACAATTTCGTCGGTATTATACTCTATGATTCCTTTCAAATGACCATCTGCAGCGGCTTTGAACGCAGCATTTATTTCCTCTACGGTGGCGGTTTTTTTGATGACACAAACACAGTCGGTGATAGAACCCGTAGCGACCGGTACGCGGAGAGAATGTGCAGCGATTTTGCCATTGAGGTGTGGCAACACGGTGATAACAGCTTTGGCGGCGCCGGTGCTGGTAGGCACGATGTTCTGCGCAGCTGCGCGGGCGCGACGAAGGTCTCTATGCGGGCCGTCTTGCAGGTTTTGGTCTGCCGTGTAAGCGTGGATGGTATTCATGAAGAACTGCTCTACACCAAAGGCTTTGTCCAAGACCATAATCATAGGCACGAGGCAGTTGGTGGTACAGCTCGCATTGGAGATGATGGTGTCTGTGTCTTTGATTTGGTCGGCGTTGGCGCCGATTACGAAGGTAGGTACGTCATCTGTCTTGGGTGGAGCGGAGAGTATGACGCGTTTTGCACCCGCTTGGAGGTGCAATCCCGCTTTTTCTTTGTCGAGGAATATACCGGTACATTCTAGCACTACATCAACTTTCAAGGCCGCCCATGGGAGTTCGGCAGGGTTTTTCAGGCCTAAGGCAGCGATTTTGATGCCATTGACAGTGATGCTATTCTCGTCTGCGCTCACGGTGCCATCGAAGCGGCCTTGCATGGTATCGTACTTCAGCAGGTGTGCGAGCGTGCTGTTGTCCGTAAGGTCATTGATGGCGACAACCTCGACATTGGGATTTTTGATCAGGTTGCGAAAAGTCAAGCGACCGATTCGGCCAAAGCCGTTGATGGCGATGCGTTTTTTAGACATTTTTTTGTTGTGGTTGAAACTATAAAAGGAAAATGCAAAAAGCTTTGGCAGTATCCAGAAAGGCAGTGCAAAAGTAGATTTTTTGCAGCATTTTTGCCAGATCAAACCGATACACATGAAAAGACTACTCGCCTTCATTTTACTCCTCCCTGGGTTGCTACCTGCCCAAAACTATCTAATGAATGGCTCGCCCATCACCAGCTGTAGTGGCACCTTATATGACTCAGGCGGACCATTAGGCAATTATGGCAACAACCAAAATTTCAGTACTACTATTTGCTCCGACGGTTCCAGCGGCACGCACGTGCGGCTTAATTTTTCTGGAGCTGATTTGGCTTCAGGAGATGTGCTTTGTTTCTATGATGGTCCGACAGCCGCCGCACCTTTGCTTTCTTGTGCATCCGATTATTCACCAGGACAGCCCTTCGTGATACAAGCAACAGCAACCAATCCAAGTGGTTGCATTACTGTAACTTTTCAGTCCGATGGAAGCGGAACGGCTGTTGGATGGACTGCTGCGATTTCCTGTGTGGCCTCTTGCCAAACGGTTTTGGCTGACTTGATTTCCACCGATCCTCCGATTGCGCCCGCAGATACGGGCTGGATTGATATTTGCCCCGGAGAGCGGGTGTTTTTTAATGGAGCAGGGATTTACCCGCAGAACAACTTCGCCTATCAACAATCGGATTTTTCTACAACATTCGAATGGAATTTTGGCGATGGTGGCATTGCCTATGGCCCCAGCACCTCCCACCGCTTTGACGTACCTGGCGGGTATTACGTTCAACTCCTGCTGACCGACACACTGGGTTGCCGCAACAGCAACCTCATCAGCCAACGTGTTCGTGTGGCGCACAGGCCAGATTTTGATTTGGCGGCGGTGGCGCAAATTTGTGCGGGCGATACACTTAATTTGAGCGCAACGATTGACTCCACAGTAACTGGCACAACGCTTTCGGTGACACCAATTGCTGCTTCTTTTGATGTAGAAGCCAGTCGCTCTGATTCCCTTCCATTGCCCGATGGCACAGGCGAATTATACGAAACAAGCATTTTGTTTACTGAATTTTCGCCCGGACAGATACTTCTGAACGCCAACGACCTCGAAAGCATTTGTGTCACAATTGAACACTCATGGATGCGTGACATCGAAATTACGCTCACTTGTCCAAGCGGGCAGAGCATTATCCTGCACGACCACCCCGGCAATTTTGGCTTTGAGGTGTTCCTCGGAGAACCAAACGACAACGACAATTTCAACCCAGTGCCTGGCCTTGGCTATGATTATTGTTGGACACCCAATGCCCCCAACCCGACTTGGCTGGAATATGCGAACACTACATTGGGTGGCTCTGGTACCCTTCCTCCAGGAGAATACAGCACATTCGACCCCATTGACAATTTGCTCGGTTGCCCGCTCAATGGCGAATGGACGATTGGGGTGGTAGACCTGTGGCCGGCAGACAATGGCTATATTTTCAATTGGTCTTTGAAATTTCAGGACGCGCTATACCCCAACATCGAAACTTTTACCCCGCAGTTTTTGACTTGGAGTTGGAACAACCATCCTTCTATTTTCTATTCAACGAATGACAGCATCGGGGCTTCTCCGCAAAACGCTGGAACGGCGGGCTATACCTTCACGGTCAACGACGAGTTTGGTTGCTCCTGGGATACCCTTGTAAGCATCGTGGTACTCCCGCCTACGCACCCTGACTGCTATGTATGTGCCACCCATTTTCCCGTGCTTAAAGACACCAGCATTTGCGCCGGGGAGCCAGTGCCTTTTAATGCCACTTCGCTCGCGCCGCTTACACAAGAAGTTCGTTTTGAGGCATATCCTGACTATCTTCTTGGGAATGCCAATCATCCCCACGCCAACCCTTACCTTTCTCCAGTTGCGGTCAACAGTCTGGGTTTCAACTTTTTAACAAATCCGATTCAGCAAATCACCTCGGTGTGCATGGACATCGAAACGGATTTTGCAGCAGATATCAACATCTTCCTTCGTGCCCCTGGTGGCCAACAGCTCATGCTGTCAACAGGCAATGGAGGGGCAGGCGATAATTACAAAATCACTTGTTTCGCGCCTTCGGCTTTAGTCCCAATAGTGGGTCAAGCCGCGCCCTTCAATGGTACCTACATCCCAGAAGGAAACTGGAATGGGCTGGCGGGTGCGCAGATAAATGGCGACTGGAGCCTGGTGGTTTCAGACGGGTTTGCACCCGCCCAATTTGGCAATGTCAAATGGTGGAGCATCGGGTTCAATACCCAAAACAACATAGCATACAATTGGACCAATGCGGCTACGCTTACGTGCTCAAACTGCTCAACTCCCATTGCAACACCCACAGATACAACTGTTTATGTGTTTACCGCGACCGACAGCTACAATTGTATACATGCAGATACTGCGGTTGTGAACGTCGCTAACTTCTTCCCGGCGCCAACTGGTCTGATCGTTTTTCAGCTCGGGGCTGGCACCATGACCTGGGTGTGGGATATTGTGCCGGGCGCCCTCGGCTACGAGGTAAGCGTGGATGGTGGGCCTTGGCTAAGCCCCAACAACGGATTGCTTTCGCACATCGTTTCAGGGGTTTCTCTGGGGCAGTCCGTGAATATTTCTGTGCGCTGTATCAGCCCAACAGCGTGTTTGCCAGCTGTGCAAAACGCGAACAGTATCTTCCCCGGTTGTATGATGTTCGCCGATATTTTTTCAACCACTGATGTGCTTTGTTCAGACGATACTACAGGTTCAGCGATCATTTCTGTTTCTAATGCGACTTTCCCGGTCTTGTACTATTTAGATGCCATTCCAACGCCGTTTTTGAATGGTGATTTTATCAACATTCTTTCTGGGGGAAATCATTCCATCATAGTACTCGACGCGCTTGGCTGCCGTGATACTGTCTTATTTACTATAAATGCACCAGCTCCCATTGGATTAACGGCTTCAGGCACACACGTTTTGTGCAATGGGGACAACTCCGGCACCCTTAATGCATCTGCTATGGGGGGGACAGGAGGTGTCGCGTTTGCTTGGCGCGACTGTCTTGGCGGCCCGATACTCGGCGGTGCTTTTCAAATCGATCTTTTTGCGGGCTGTTATACAGTAACGGCTACTGATGCAAATGGCTGTACATCCACAGCCTTTTTCACACTGACTGAGCCATTGGCGTACGTCTTTGACCCTACGCAAGATTCTGTCTCCTGCGCGGGCCTTTCTGATGGCGGAGCAAGCATCCTTGTAACAGGAGGTACCATGCCATATCAGTATCTCTGGGACAATGGTTCGACAATGGCCAATGCGGTCAATCTAGACGCTGACTTTCACTTCGTGACTGTAACGGATGCAAACCTGTGCTCGGCCACCTCTTTTGTGGAGGTGCTTGCTCCCCCTTTGTTTTTGATTGACAACACACAGTCGCAATTCGCAACATGCTTTGGGGGCAACAACGGTACGGCCACGGTTTTTGTCACTGGCGGAACGCCCTATTACCTGTACCAATGGAACGACCCCGCGAACCAAACCGTGCAACAGGCAACCAGCCTCAGCGCTGGCAACTACAACGTTACGGTCACGGATTGGAACGGGTGCTCCACGCAAGCGGCTGTTACGGTTACTTCGCCGCCGGCATTGTTGCTTAATTTTACAAACATATCCGGGGAAATATGCGCAGGGGATTGCCTTGGTCAAGCCACTGTAAATGCTTCGGGTGGGGTAGGGGGCTATCAATTTGATTGGGAGGACAATTCTATTCCCACAGGCGCTCAAACAGCCACGAACCTTTGTCCTGGAGATTATCAGTTGACCGTATCAGATGCCAATGGCTGTATAGCGGTGGATACAGTGGTCATTGATGGAGCCACACCAATTGATCTGCAATTTAATGGAACGCCCCCCTCATGTGCTGGTCTGCAGGATGGCTCTATTGATACACAAGTATCGGGCGGCAGCGCACCGTATCAATATCTATGGAGCAATGCGAGCACTTCTGCTGACCTTCAAAATTTGCCTTGTGGCCAATATCAATTGACCCTTACAGATTCGGCGGGATGTGTTAAAAACTATAGTGACACGCTGGATTGCCCGCAAACAATTACGGTAGTGGACATTGTTCCTCAAAATGTTACGTGTTTTGGCGGAACTGATGGCTCCGTTACTGTTCAGGCGCTGGGCGGCACATTGCCACTCAGTTATATGTGGAGCGACGTTAATGCCCAGATCACACCTACTGCCCAAAATTTATTTGAAGGTACTTACACCGTCACTATTACGGATACCAACGGTTGCAATATTTCAACTTCAACCAATGTGCAACAACCACCCCAACTCACAGTAACAACAACATTTACAAACGCGACTTGCCTAAACTTTGGAGACGGGACTGCGACAGCAGTTCCAATTGGAGGAACTGAGCCTTACGCTTATAGCTGGGGCACAGCAGGCACCACCCAAACCATCACAAATTTGGCTGCGGGTACGTTCTTCTTGACTTTAACGGATGCCAACCTATGTACCGCAACGGCATTTGCACAGATCGGTCAACCAAGTACGGTGGTAATGGTAACTGCTACCCAAACCCGATTCGCTTGCTGGGGAGAGAGTGATGGTGATGCGGCAGTTTCTGCAAGCGGAAGCAATGGTGCACCCTTCACTTTTGTTTGGAGTAATGGGCAAGTGGGTGGTGGAGCATCAAACCTAGCAATTGGACTTTATACCGTGACCGCCACGGATCCGAAGGGCTGTACTGGCACTCAAATCGTTGTTATTCAGGAATTAGACAGCATTGAAGTATTAACTGCGTACGCAGCCCCGACTTGTGCTGGCGACTCCGACGGTGTGGTAGCGGTCGTACTAATCGAAGGTGGATTGGGCATGGGTGATTCAACATTGTACAACTACCAATGGAGCTTGCCTGGTGCGCCCAACTCAACCGTAGCCAGCGGTTTTTCGGCGGGGAATTACACCCTGACAGTGACTGATTTTCAAGGTTGTTTTTGGGTACATCAATTCAATGTGGAGGGGCCACCCGCCCTTGCCATTCAATTGGCGATTGAAAACGTTTCATGCTTTGGTTTTTCTGATGGTTCTATATCCGTGGCAGGGGTCCAAAACGCAGTAGGCGCAGTTAATTTCCAATGGAACAACAACGAAACAACCCAATTAATTGACAGCCTCCCATTGGGCAATTACAATGTGACGACCACGGATTCCAAAGGCTGTACGGCCGTTGCTGTTACCAGTGTGCAGCAACCCGAACCACTTATGCTTTCGTTCGATATCCAACCACTGGCATGTGCCCTGGATAGTAGCGCCAGCGTGACTCCTTTGGTGACAGGCGGCACTCCAGACTACGTTTTTCAATGGAACAACGGAGCAACCACTGCTGAAATCCAAGACCTTTTAGCTGGTAACTACGGTTTGCAGGTGACAGATGAAAATGGTTGCGTTGTCTTCGATTCGGTGGACGTAACACAGCCGGATCCGTTGCTCGTTTTGGTTGAAATGAGTGAACCTGAATGTTTTGGAGGCCAGGATGGCCGTATCCGCTTGCTGGTTTCGGGTGGCGCAACACCTTATAGATATAGCATTAATGGTGGGCCGTTTGGCGGAAGCAATGCGTTCCTTGCGCTGGCGGCAGGCAATTACAATTTACAAGTGCGTGATGCCAATGGCTGCCTTGCAGGTACAACGGCTATACTCGGCCAGCCACTTCAAATTCAAGTGTCTTTAGGGCTTGACACTACCCTGATTTTGGGTGACAGCCTCTTGATTTCGTCAACCATAAACAATGCGGTTGGCATGACGAGTTTTGAATGGAGAAGCGCATTGGTAGACAGTTTCACTTGCGCGGATTTGCCAGATTGTGAAGCGATTTGGGTGAAGCCCGTTACCACAAACACCTATACCTTAACAGTCACAGACGAAAATGGCTGTTTTGGTAAAGATGAAATAAGAGTGACCATAGAAAAGCCACGCGGGGTGTACGTCCCAACGGGTTTTACCCCCAACGGTGATTTTGAAAACGACTTGCTGGTGGTACATGGCAAAAGCCAACAAGTGCGCAAAGTGTTGGCTTTCAAAATATTTGATCGCTGGGGCGAGTTGGTTTACGAGGATCAAAATTTTTCGGTAAACGACGCTACGCGAGGCTGGGACGGCTCATTCCGGGGTCAACCCTGTGATCCAGCGGTGTTTGTTTGGCTCTTGGAAGCGGAGTATAAGGACGGCCACATTGACCTTTTGAAAGGAAATGTGACACTTATAAGGTGAGATGGCAGTCCAATTTCATTCAATGACCACAGATCGTAGGATATTCTGATGCTGGAGGTTTATTTTGATAAAATAGAATCCGTTTGGCAAATTGGAAACATCCACTTTCATAACACCTTCAATCAAATGTCCTTGTCCGGATTGCATTTCTTGCCCTTGAGGGTTGAAGACTTGGTATGTAAGCTGCTGCTCATCCAGTGCTTTGATTTGAATGTTCAGGCTTGATTTTTTTGCCGGGTTGGGATATATATTGACTGACTCTTTGAGATTGGCTTGGTCACTTGCACCAGAAAGGGAATAGGTCCCGGATTTATATTTTACCGTCCCACTGTCCATGTCCTCCCAAACAACGTGCACTTTGCCGTTTGAAGAGAGGGCGATGTCGGCGTTCGCAACACCGTTGTTGGCCAGTACTTCATGCCCAGGCTGAAACCCGTTCGAGATATTATCTGTGAATTGGATGGCGAGCTGGGCGTTGCCGTTTACTGTTTGCCTCCAAACTGTCGCAGCAGCATTTCCATACGCAGCAATTCTGGGGAAATTCTGTTGCCCCAAGCCTGCAAAATCTGCAGTGAGCGGTTCGAGGGATTCCAATTGCAGCGTGCTGAGTGTCGAATGGCTTCTGTAACAGAGCGTTTTCCCACTTGCGGCACTCATGAAAACGGAGTATAGTCCGTCGCCAATAATTATACCGTCCGGCCCGCTTGATGGGCAGGCGTGAATCATCCAATCTGTTTCGTCAATTTCTATTCCGGCGCCGAAACTACTGGCGTTGTCAAAAGAGATTCCAGCCCAGCTATTGCGGAGATTGTTCAAATTGTCGCGATAAAGCAATGCTGTAGTATTGTCAGAGGAGACTACCGAAGCAGGGCAGCAATCACAAACATCGCCTCCCGAAAATCCGCTCCCCAGTACATCCGGGCCAAAAGTGCTGCCGAAATCCGTCGATTTTGCCAACACATAATGTGCGTCTCCCCAACTTTGATTGAACTTCATAAACGCTACCAAAGGATGGCCGTTCGCATCGGTGCTTACTGCTGGAAATCTTGACCTGCTGTTGAAAATTGAGTCCACTCGTTCAGGCGAAGAAAAATTTGCACCGCCATCAAATGAACGCACGATGTAAATCCCGCTTGCGTCCTCTGGTGTTTCTTTAAAAACAACGTACACCGTATCACCATGGGAAGCCAAATCCGGACCAGCCCAAGATGCTGCAAATATTGGGATGGTTACCGGGTTCAAGTTCGCAGGATTGGAAAAATTACTGCCCGTCCATTGGCTGAAAAACACTTGCTTGGAGTTGTTGTTCCCCCAGATAATCAGAGGGTCGCCGGAGCCATCGGTTACCACTCTGGGGTGCATGTTGCCATATTGACTGGAGGCCACGGTAGCGGTTTGTGACCAAATTATACTGGATTGCGCGGATGTGGATTGGTAAACGAAGAGAAGCGTTAGGAGGGCAAAATATTTCATAGATAAGTGATTTTTAATAATTGTCAAAGTTAGTATGATTTTTCGGTCCGTACCTTGCTTCCAAATAAACGCTCCAATATGCGCATATCTATTGTCCAATCCTCCCTGCATTGGGAGAATCCCGACGCGAACCGGGCAATGTTCGCCGAGAAACTCTTAGCCCTGCGTGGCAATACAGATTTGGTGGTACTTCCAGAAATGTTCTCTACAGGCTTTTCGATGCATGCAGCTGCACTGGCTGAACCAATGGATGGGCCTACAATGGATTGGTTGCGCGGCATTTCTCATGATTTGAACGCGGCAATAACAGGGAGTATTATATGTGTCGAGGCAGGCAAATATTTCAATCGCCTGATCTTCATGCGCCCAGATGGGCAATTTGATGTTTACGACAAAAAGCACCTGTTTTCTCTGACCAAGGAGCACGAAAACTTCAGTGCTGGGGAAAAACGCCTCATCATAGAATGGCTTGGCTGGCGTATTTGCCCACTGATTTGTTACGATCTGCGTTTTCCAGCATGGAGTCGCAATAAATCAGGAGGCCATCCAAGTCCAACGTCAAATGTCCACCAATCCAATGTCCAGTACGATGTGTTGATCTACGTGGCCAACTGGCCGAATCGTCGCGCACATCATTGGCGTTCGCTGTTGATGGCTAGAGCAATTGAAAATCAATCGTTTGTTGCAGGGGTGAACATCGCTGGAGTGGATGGAAATGGTTTTGAATATTCTGGCGATTCGGCTATAATTGACTATTCAGGGCAGCCTCTTGCGCAAATTCCTGATGGAAGAGAGGGCATCGTAACAGTAGAGGTTTCATTGGAGGACCTGAAAGCCTACCGATTGCAATTGCCGTTTTTGGCGGATGCGGATGTGTTTGAGTTTAATGCGTAGGATATTTCACGCAACGACGCAACGTTTAATTTCGTGGTAGATAAAACGTTTCGCCGTTGCGTCGTCGTGTGAAATATCTTCGCTCAACGATCAAAGTCTAAAAAACCAACCGCTTGCAGCCTCGCATCTTACTATGTACATACCTGAAGGCCAAGATTGGACATTCAATTTCAAAATTTGCTCGCCCTTTTCCAGCTTTCCCTGCCAAACAACCTTCCCCAACACATCTGAAACGGTTATGTTGTCCGTAAGATTGGATGGTGCTTCCGGCAATTCAACCTGCAAAATCCCATTTTCAATCGGATTCGGCCATATCCGCAGCGTCGGGGACACATTTGCAACTTCTTGGGTCAGCGTAGTGATTTGCGCCACTTTAAGCCCATTCCCGAAACTTGTCACCCATATTTCCGAAGGTTTGTAAGGGTTAAAAAAAACGCGCTCTGGCTGTCGGAATGGATAGGTTCCCACCACATCCCAATTTGGGGCCGGTGCGTTCATGTTATTGCTCACCCAAAGCCCCTGCGTTTCGGTGGTCAGGTAGGCTTGTTGCGGGTTTTGTGGATTGAAGGTCAATGAAGTCACCCTGTCGAACTGTGATCCCGTGAGTTTTGCCCAATTCAAACCACGGTCAGTTGTGCGGAACAGCCCTCCCTTTCCATTGGGTGCGCCACCCCAGCCACTGAACACGCCGACATACCATGTATTTTGCGTCGGATCTGAAGGATCGAGTACAAGGTCTTTTGTCCAGTAGTGCATGTCAGGATGACTGCGGTCAGCCCAAGTATTGGTCGTGGGGTCGTAAAGGAACACACCTGAACTAGCTGTGAATTGCCCGGCGCCATTTCTTCGACCAGAAAAAGTGCAGGCGACCTTTCCGTCGTTCAAAACTACGATACTAGCGGGGTGGCCTTCTGTGCGGGGTGGAGCGGGGAGTTGTGTCCAATCAGGGCCAAAATTATTCCGCCAGACCCCTCCTTTCATCGCCGCTCCGCCACCGCCGAAGTGAATCACACTGGCGTATAATACTGCCTGATTAGGGTCTTTTGCCAACCAAAACACAGGGTGTCCGAAATCTTTCAACAATTGCCAGTCGCTGCCCCCATTTTGGGAGAAGAAAACCTTCCCAGCATTGTCGTTGGCATCCAATTGCGCATCGGCCAGACGGGTACTTTGATACATATCGTGGATGCCAGAGGTAGCGGCAAAAATCAAGTTGTGGGCGGGTGATTCTACAATCCTGTACACCGAATTGACCGCTATGCCTGAATAGCTGAAGCCCCAATACCCTCCTGCACTGGTGCTTCGGATCATTCCGATATCGCTGAACGCGGCTAGCATTTCGTCTTGGTTGTGCCAGTGCAGTTGCCATGAAGTCGTGTTCTCAAGTCCGATGCTGGCATAGTTTTTCTTTTTGGGGGTAGGCAATCCATATTGGTTCTCAGAAAAGTGATTTACATACGCCTGTGTCCACAAAAGGCCACCATTGTCAGTCACATGGACGAAACCAAAATCGCCAAACATCACTTTTTGAGCATTGAATGGGGCTACAGTTATGCCAAAACAGGCCTCACCCCAACTCCAACCCTTGTCGCCGCCATGTCCACTCCAGCCAGTGTAAATATTGGTGTTGTTCGTCGTTTTGAATATTTTTTCCCAACCTGTGCCTCCGCTTTCAGATTTCATCACCAGGGGAGCATTGAGGGAGCCATCGCTGCCGCCCAGATAAATCGTATTAGCGTCGTTCCACGCCATTCCGACGTACATCACAAAATCGTTGTTGAAATCAATGCCCAAAGCCTTCGATTGCCATACTCCTGAGGCATTGTCCATCACATACATGCCTTTAGCAAAGCCCCAATATTCCCAGGGCATTACACCATTATACACATCCCCGGCATCGGCACTGATACAAGCAAATCGGGTCGTGCCACCGCTTTTGCCGGCTGCAAAACTCCAGATGACTTGTCCAGCACTCAGCCCACTCGTCGGCATTAAAGCGAATGAAGTTCCGCCATTTGTGCTGCGAAAAACACCCTCGTTTGTGCCGATGTAAATATTTTCTCCATCAAAAAAGGTGCCGCCCATGATGAGGCCAACACCGTTGTTGGCGGCGTGTTTTACCAATTGGAAGCTGGTACCAAAGTTGTTCGAAATGAATATGTCCCCATAATAATTGAGGAGCAACTGATTGGGTTTCTGGTAATTGGATGCCATTCGGTACACGGCTTCATCATTTGGGTCGTGACCGGGCAAGGGCTGCCAGGAGATTCCGCCATTCATCGTCCGGACAGGATACCCGTTGTTTCCATCGTTGTGATTGCAGTAGGCGACGTTGGGGTCGTTGGTCCATTCATAGGTGGAGTTTGCGCCGGAAGCGGCTAATTGTTGGAAAGGGATCTGATCATAGTGCTGGCCAAAGTCCGTGGTATGGAACATCTGGCTCATGTCGCAGGAAACATAGAACTCGTTGTCGTTGGCGGGATTGACGCGGGGGAAAAACAGGGCGCCACCACCGCCAACGCCGCGAGCTTGGAAGTTAAGCGTTTGGGCGGAGAGGGTCGTGGGCAACAAGAGAAGGGAAAAGAAGCCCGCCTTCGCAAAGGCTACGGCGGATGAAAGGGCTACGGCGGGTAAACAGGATTTTTTCATAGAAATCGGATTTGAGTGAAGATTTACAAGTCAAAATTAGGGTTTAGACCTTTATTCTTGATTTTAAATTTTGCGGGTTAGTTTTTCGAGTCTCCCACCGTCATTCCCAATCCCTTTCCTACCTTTGCATCCCGTAACAAGTAAAACATACTATGACGAAATACATCTTTGTTACGGGCGGCGTCACCTCTTCGCTCGGAAAAGGAATCCTTTGTGCCAGCCTCGCTAAATTACTTCAGGCGCGCGGCTTTTCAGTCACTATTCAAAAGTTCGACCCTTACCTCAACGTGGATCCCGGCACGCTCAACCCTTATGAGCATGGCGAATGCTATGTCACCGACGATGGTGCAGAGACCGATCTTGACCTGGGCCATTACGAGCGCTACCTCAACACACCTACTTCGCAGGCCAACAACGTGACCACCGGACGGATTTACCAGACCGTCATCGAGCAGGAGCGCGCGGGGGCATTTTTGGGCAAAACCGTACAGGTAATCCCCCATATCACCGACGAGATAAAACGAAGAATGCTCCTGCTCGGACAAACAGGTCAATTCGACATTGTTTTGACCGAATTGGGTGGCACTGTGGGCGACATTGAGTCATTGCCTTATGTCGAATCGGTTCGCCAATTGCGCTGGGAATTGGGCAAAGAACACTCGCTGGCCATTCACCTTACCCTCGTTCCATATCTCAATGCGGCCAAGGAACTCAAGACAAAACCCACGCAACACTCTGTAAAAGAATTGCTTAGCCTGGGTGTTCAGCCCGACATCCTGGCATGTCGCACAGAGCACCCGCTCAGTCTTGATATCCGCCGGAAATTGGCACAATTCTGCAATGTGGAGACTTCCTCTGTTATTGAAATGATTGATGCCGAGACGATTTACGATGTGCCGCTTTTGCTGCACAAAGAGCGCCTTGACTCGGTCGTTATTTCAAAACTTCACTTGAAAGATACCAAAGAGCCAAACCTCACGACTTGGAAAAACTTTCTGGGCAAACTCAAAAACCCGCTCCACGAAGTCAAAATTGGCCTAATTGGCAAATACAACGAACTGCCTGATGCCTACAAATCTATCTACGAATCATTTGTACACGCGGGTGCTGTGAATGAGTGCAAGGTGCGCGTGCACCCCATTCACGCAGAGGCTTTGGAGGGGAGTTACAAAGATGTGAGCAAGACACTGGCAGGATTGAACGGCATTCTGGTCGCACCAGGCTTTGGCGAGCGGGGCATTGATGGAAAGCTGTCGGCTATACGTTATGCCCGTGAAAACAACGTCCCGTTTTTTGGTATTTGCCTTGGGATGCAAGTCGCTTGTGTGGAGTTTGCCCGCAACGTACTCCATCTAAACGGGGCGGCCAGTACAGAAGTGACCCCTGATACCCCACATCCCGTCATTGACATGATGGCCGAGCAAAAAAACATTACCCAAAAAGGTGGCACCATGCGTCTCGGCGCTTATGATTGCAGTCTGAAGAAAAAATCAATGGCGCTCGAGGCATACAAAAATCCCCAAATCAGTGAGCGCCATCGCCACAGATGGGAATTCAACAATAAGTATTTGGCGGATTTTGAAAAGGCGGGCATGATTGCAACTGGAACCAACCCAGACACGAATTTGGTAGAAATCATAGAGATCCCTGAACTCAAGTGGTTTGTTGGGGTGCAGTTCCACCCGGAATTAAAAAGTACGGTCGAGAATCCGCACCCGCTCTTCGTTTCGTTTGTGAAGGCTACAATGGGGTAGTTGAGCAGTCGGCAGAATATGCGGGGACTAATATTGGCCTTGGAAGAATTTTATCCTGTTCAGGTGTTAAGTTTAATGCTTTTTTGGCTAATCATTCTGCAATGTACTGTTTTTGGTCTAATTTTGCCATGAATTTCAGGATGGCACAGCCTTTGCAACAATAAGCCCAAATGCTCTGCCGTTCTACGCGCAAAGTTTTTAAAACCATCGTCAATCATCTCGCAATCAAGCATTTTCTTCTATGAAAAATTGGCAAAAATTTCTCGCACTTGCCTTCGTGGCTGCACTTTTCCTTCTCGAGTCTTGCCACAGGGGCTACGGCTGTCCGGGCGCTGATTTGTAAATATGGCACTTCAATGGCTACCGTTTGAATCTTTTGAAGACATAGAGCGGATTAAAATGCGCTCGCACGAGGTCCCTTGTCTAATTTTCAAGCATAGCACTCGTTGCAATATTTGCTCGATTGCCAAGTACCGCCTAGAAGATGACTGGGATTTTGAGCCGGAAGAAATGGAGGCCTACTATTTGGATGTGCTTGTTTTTCGCCCTGTCTCGCGTCAAGTAGCAGAGACATTCCAAGTGCATCACGAGTCGCCCCAGGTTTTACTTATTGTAGATGGCGAGTGCATTTATGATGCTTCGCAATTAGACATCACATTAGAAGACCTCCGGGAAGGCCTGACCGCTACAAGAATTTGATAATCAAGTCTCTATAACCGATTTTGAAAGGTGTCTGCAATGTGTGGACACCTTTTTTTGTTTTTATGCATTTGTCATGTCGTAACGAAGTGAAGACATCTGCACAACACAATCTACTCGAAATACCCCCTTTTAAAAACATCTCAAATACCGACCTTTGCCGCGTGAAAACCCTTCGTCTCTTAGCCCGCTTCTTCTTTTTTGTTTTCTACACAGCCCTCATCGTGGCAGAGATATGGTTGCGCAACCGCTTGTGGGGGCAAGATATCCGCCGATCCATGCGCGTTCGTCGCCGTTGGGCAATGAACCTGCTTAATGGCGTAGGATTGTCCATCGAAACCGAGGGTACAGCACCGGATTTCCCTTGCCTGATAGTCAGCAACCACCGCTCCTACCTTGACCCTATTCTTATGTTGCGCGATGTATATGGATATCCAGTTGCCAAGGCAGAACTGGCCAATTGGCCGCTTATCGGAAAGGGCGCGAAAATGGCCGGAATTCTGTACCTGCGCCGCGAAAGTGCTGGGAGCCGCTCTGGAATATTGCGCCAGATACTTGAAAAAATAGAAGCCGGATTTTCAGTTATTATTTTCCCGGAAGGCACAACCTCCGGCTTGATTGGCACCTTGCCTTTTAAGAAAGGAGGCTTCAAATTAGCGGCTCAAGCCAACATTCCAGTCGTGCCAGTAGCGCTCGTCTTTTCGGATGAGCGTGATTTTTGGATAGGAAAAGAGTCCTTTTTTAGCCACGCCAAACGGCGTTTTGGTGAAAAAATGATTGTAGTAAAACTTTGTTATGGCCCTGAAATCCGAAGCGAGGACCCAGATGTTTTGCTTTCTAAATCACAGCAGTGGATTGATACAGTTTTACGTTCAAATGATCAGACACGGCAAAGTTTTCTGGCCTTTGCGAAATGACGAAATAGAGTTCGTCGCTACATTTGCCCCTTGAAATATCTGAACCCATATATGGCAAGTTCCTCTTCCTTCCAACACACTCAAGCCCAATCATTTAGGCGCAAAAACATGAACTCGAAAAACGCTACTTCCCGTTGGGGAATATTGATTCTTTTGCTGGTCGCACTGCTGGGCGGCGCTTATTTCGCTTGGCAACCTATCAAAGGTTTCTGGTTTCCTGCCGTGCCCTCCAAACTTGCCGACCCCTATGTTTGCATCCCGACAGGAGCTACTTTTGACGATGTGGTCCGAATTTTGAAAAAAAACGGGTTTGTCAGAGATGAAGTAAACTTCAGGTGGCTTGCCGAACAAATGAAGTATCGAAAAGACAAAATGCGCTCGGGCCGCTTTAAAATTGAGCCGGGTTGGACGAATCGAGAACTCATACAACATCTGCGGACGGGTGAACAAGCTCCCGTGAAAGTAGTGCTCAACAATGAGCGATTGACCGAAGAAATAGCAGGCAAAGCATCCCGATTTATAGAGGCAGATTCGCTCTCGCTTTTGGCAGTGTTTCGAGACAAAACTTTCCTGCGGGAATTCGGTTATTCTGAAGAAACGCTCCTAACCGCTTTCATTCCAAATACTTATGAAATGTATTGGAACACAGACCCGAAGGCTTTTTTAAGCAAAATGATCAAGGAACACGCCGCTTTTTGGGACAAAAACAATCGTCGTGCAAAAGCTCAGGCGCTGGGATTGACAGAAAAAGAAGTGTATACGCTTGCCTCGATCGTGGAGCGTGAAACCAATGCAAACAGTGAAAAGGCTACTATTGCAGGGGTTTATCTTAACCGACTCCGCATTGACATGAAACTTCAGGCCGACCCTACCAGTGTGTTCGCCACCCGTGATTTTGGAACCCGTCGAGTAACGGAGTATCATACTAGCTACGATTCACCTTACAATACTTATATGTACAAAGGTTTGCCACCTGGCCCCATAAGTATGGCTTCAATACCTAGCCTCGACGCGGTTTTGAACCCTGAAAAACACAATTACCTGTATTTCTGCGCAAAGCCAGACGAATCAGGCACCCATGCATTTGCCGAAACATTCGCCGCGCATAAAGTAAATGCCGAGCGCTTTCAGAATTATGTGCGACTTAGGCGAATGTAAAATATGATCTTCGTTTAACCAATCCACCAATCACCAGTCCACCAATCACCAATCCACCAATCACCAATCACCAATCCACCAATCACCAAACTATGAAATTCAAACTTTTGGGACGCTCCGGCCTTCGCGTTTCTGAACTCTGCCTTGGTACAATGACTTTTGGCACCGAATGGGGCTGGGGCGCTGACAAGGCCGAAAGCCAAAAAATCTTCGATACATTCGCTGAGCGAGGAGGCAATTTTGTTGACACCGCCAACCGCTATACAGAAGGGACGAGCGAGCGATGGCTCGGCGAGTTTGTAAAAAGCGAGCGCCACCATTTTGTAGTGGCTACAAAATACACCTTGCGCGACCAAACGGGAGACCTCAATTTTGCGGGCAGTCATCGGAAAAACATGATGCGTTCTGTAGAGAATAGTCTCAGCCGCCTCGACACGGAATTTATTGATCTGTTTTGGGTACATGCCTGGGATCATCTCACGCCTACAGATGAGGTACTTCGTGGTCTCGATGATCTAATTCGGAGTGGAAAGGTGCATTATATCGGTGTCTCTGACACACCTGCATGGGTGGTAAGCCAGGCCAACACCATGGCCGAACTGCGTGGATGGACTGCTTTTGCAGGGCTTCAAGTTGAGTATTCCCTGTTGCAACGAACCCCTGAGCGCGAGCTCCTGCCCATGGCAAAAGCATTTGGGATGGCCGTTACACCCTGGGGGGCTATGGGGGGCGGTGCTTTGACCGGAAAATACTTGCGGGGCGAGGAGGGCAGGGTAGTAGCGCACAGCGTACGGCGGAGCGACCGAGCAAACAAGATTGCCGCCAAGGTGGTAAAAGTGGCTGAAAAACTCGGCGTAGCCCCTGCTCAAATCGCGCTTAACTGGGCACGGCAGCGCGATGTTGATCTCAATTGCATACCGCTTGTGGGCGCCCGGACAGCAGAACAACTTGAAAACTCACTGGGCTGTCTCAATTTTGTTCTGCCTGAAAAAATGATTCGCGAATTGGATGCTGCCAGTGAAATTCAAATGGGTTTTCCACATGAATTTCTGGCTTCAGACAATGTCAGGGAGTTGATGTACGGGGGGAAGTATGGGGAAATTGTGTAGATCGGAACTCCGTTCCGATTGATAAATGATATAACCGGAACGGAGTTCCGGTCTACAAACTAATTTCAATGAATTACAGCAAAACCATCCTCGAAACCATCGGCAATACACCGCTTGTGAAACTCAACAGCGTTGCGGCTGACATACCCGGTTTGATATTGGCAAAGGTAGAAACATTCAATCCCGGCCACAGTATCAAGGACCGCATGGCACTAAAGATGATTGACGATGCAGAGGCACGTGGAGATATCAAGCCTGGTGGCACTATCATCGAATGCACTTCGGGCAATACAGGCATGGGCCTTGCGCTCGTGGGTTGTGTACGTGGGTATCGCTGTATTTTCACTACTACCGACAAGCAGAGCAAGGAGAAAGCGGATATGCTCAGAGCATTGGGGGCCGAGGTAATTGTATGCCCCACCAATGTAGGGCCTGAAGACCCTCGTTCCTATTACTCAATAGCGAGAAGGTTGAGCACCGAAATACCCAACTCTTTCTGGTGCAACCAATATGACAACCTTTCAAATCGCCAGGCGCATTACGAAAGCACAGGTCCAGAAATCTGGAAACAAACGGATGGCAAAATTACGCACCTCGTAGTAGGGGTGGGTACGGGCGGTACGGTGAGCGGCGTAGCTAAATATTTGAAAGAACAAAACCCTAACATTCAGGTTTGGGGCGCAGATGTGTACGGGTCGGTTTTCAAAAAATATCATGAAACGGGCGAGTTTGACCCAAAAGAAATTTATCCATACATTACAGAAGGCATCGGGGAAGATATTTTGCCTGCCAATGTGGATTTCAGTCTCATCAATTTGTTCGAAAAAGTAACAGATAAAGACGCGGCATTGTGGGCCAGGCGCCTGGCAAAAGAAGAAGGTATACTGCTCGGATATTCTGCGGGAAGTGCAATGGGTGCACTGTGGCAATTGCGCGGAAAACTAAAAAAAGACGATGTGGTCGTGCTGATTTTCCATGACCATGGCAGCCGCTATGTCGGAAAAATCTACAACGACGATTGGATGCGCGAGCGTGGTTTCTTGGAAGACGAGTTGAAAATCAGCGACTTGATTGCCCGTAAAAAAGACCGCCGCTTTTTTGGAACACAGGTTAGCGATTCGGTGCGCAGCGCATTCAATTTGATGAAATCGCACGACTTGAGTCAATTACCTGTGTTGGACGGCGAAAAGATCGTTGGCTCCATAACAGAAACTCAAGTGCTTCATTTTCTTTTGGAGAATCCCTTGAACAACTCTGAAAAACCAGTTCGCCAGGTAATGGGCGAGGCTTTCCCGATGGTGAAAGACGATCTGCCCATCAGCCAACTCAACCGCTACATCTCGAAGGAAATCCCTGCTGTAATCGCCACCGACCGCTCTGGTGGACTTCACGTTGTGTCACAATATGACTTGATTCAGGCTATTTGAGGTGCTTGAAGGGTTTGAGTTGCCGCACTATTCAAACCCTTCAAACAACATCAAACCCTTCAAACTCTTCAAACAACATCAAACTCTTCAAACAACATCAAACTCTTTCCCCATCTTTGCCTTGTGATTTTTAATCCCAACCCCAAGTGACTAGCCCGTCCAGATTTCTGAGGTTACATAACGCACTGTTAAACGTTTTATCGGGCGGAAGAAAGTTGGGAAACCACCGTTTTGCACCCGACAAAACCAAAACCGAGTTTCTAATGACATTGAAAACACACACTTTGAACATTCCGGCAAACCTCAAAATCCCCTTCCTAAGCCTTCTCTTTTTGCTTCCTGTATTCCTGCACAGTCAATCTTTGGAAGATTGCAGTAACGGCCTCGATGACGATGGGGACGGACTGATTGACTGCTTTGACACTGACTGTACCTGCACGGGCCAGTGCGACAGTTTTTACTACAACGCCTGTGTTCCAGATTGCGCTTTCCTGCCCCCATGTGGGCCAGTTTCTTTGGCTACAAAATGGGTTTCCAATGCCCAAACAGGCACTTTTTCGCCAGTAGTGGCAGGTGATATGGATGGAGACGGTATCCCAGAAGTGGTAACGACTCGGGTGGAACAATCGGACCTTTACATTTTGGACGGCGTTACAGGGCAGATTAAAGTACACGTGGTTGAACCAGCCACCTTATGGCCAGGTGGTACCGCGCCCGCCATTGGCGATCTTGACAATGATGGTTTTGGCGAAGTTGTAATCGTGGGTTTTGACCGAAGGTTGTACTGCTACGAACATACGGGCGCACTCAAATACACCAGTGCCGTCTTGGTAGGGTATGATACCCGCTACCAGTTTTCAGTGCCGAACATTGCAGATTTTGACCACGATGGCTGGGCAGAGGTAAACATTGGTAATCAGGTGTTTAATGGGCAAACGGGTGCCCTTTTGGCGTCCGGCAGCACCTTTCTTTCTGACGGGGAACACCCAGCGCGCGTGGCCGTTGGGTATTCTTTCGCTTCTACTGTTCCGGCTGATGTATTGCCCGCCAATGCCTGTTTCGGCTGTCAGGGGCTTGAAATTGTGGCGGGCAACCAAGTCCTCTCTGTGAACCTCATCACTGGCATCGTGTTGCCTGTAGCCTTTGCCCCCTTCGCTTATTCCGATGGATTCACGAGTGTGGCCGATTTTGACGGCGACGGAGATCTGGACGCAATCGTTCAAGGTCAAAAAAACGGGCTGAACACGGTATATGTTTGGGATATTCAGACCAATAGCGTCATGCGCGAATTTCAATTGCTCAACAACTGGAGCGAGGGAGCATCGCGCGTGAACGTGGCCGACCTCGATGGCGATAGCCTTCCTGACATCAGTTTCGTAGGCCACCCATGGTTATACGCGCTTCGCAACGACTTTTCAGTCCTTTGGGCAAATCCCGTTAATGACCCGTCTTCCATAACCTGCACAAGCGTTTTCGATTTTTGCGGCGACAGGTCATACGATGTTATTTACCGCAGTGAGGAAAAATTGCAGATTTTGGATGGCGCCACTGGCAATGTCAATTGGGAAGATGATTGCCGCAGTTTTACCCACATTGAAAGTCCGCTCGTGCTTGATGTGGATGCCGATGGGAAAACCGAAATACTGATCGAATGTGGCACCAATGGCAGCTCCTTTGACGGAACGGTGTTCGCCTACGAAATCGTGGGCACGCCAAATATCAGTTCCCGACCGGTCTGGAACCAACATGCCTATTTCAACACCAATATAAACGACGACCTGAGCGTGCCCCGCTACCAGCAGATGCAGCATATTGTAGGTGACAAGCGGCAATTGAATACTTTCATGAATCAGTATTCTTATCAAACTTTTCCATCGCCCGATGCAAGTATCATTGTAGTTAGTCAGCCGGTTTGCGAGCCAGATTCTATGTTGCTGACCATAGAAATTTGCAATGAGGGCGACAACCTTTTTCCGCAAAACACCCCTATTTCGGCGTATATCGGAAACCCTCAAACCACGGCCGCACAGTGGATCGGCATCGTTGCCACATCGTCGGACATTGCAATTGGCATCTGTGATACGCTCAGCTTTCGCATACCACGTATAACCAATGATTCTGTTTTTCTGGTCTTGAACGACGACCATTCTACGCTTCCTCCCTTTAATTTGAACACGGACTTTCCGGTAACTAGCATCGGAGAATGTGATTTTGACAATAACATTGCCGGATTTTACTTTTCCTACCAACCTGCAATCGTATCACTGGGACAGGACACAGCAATATGTGACCTGAGCGTCATGCAATTCGATGCAAGCGGACAGGACCTTGTTGGGTGGGTTTGGACTGACAGTTCTACCGACTCCACATTTACGGCGCAAGGCCCAGGCATTTACGCCGTTACAGTGTCGGATGTTTGTTCTATTACGCAGACAGACAGCATTGTGGTAGCCCTGGACACAAGCACAAGCGTTGATATTGGACAAGACATCGGCGTTTGTCCGGGCGATTCTGCAACGCTTGCTGTGTCTGGCTTCGATTTTTATACCTGGGTTGCAAGCACGCCGCTCAGTTGTGATACTTGTTCAACGGTTTCCCTTACTCCGCTCACGCCGACTTTGGTAACCATTCATGCGGGCTATTCGTACGGCTGTTCAGCCCGAGATACGGCATTGGTTTTCCTTCATGAAACCTTCGATTATGCCGTTGATACCATCATTTGTTATGGAAGCGCAGTGGTGTGGAATGGGCAGTCCATTGAACCGGATAGCAGTCGCCTTTTCTCCCTTCAAACTACACAAGGATGTGATTCCACGGTACTGGTGCGGGTACATGGTACGGGCGTAGGGACCTATAATTTTACGGTGGACACTGCGGTATGTCTTGGATCGACGCTTTATATCAACAATGTAGATCTCGCGCCCGAAGAGGAAATGACATTCAATCTGACTGCGATCACAGGCTGTGACTCCACTGTACTGGTACGAGTAGCACCGCTTGATACATTTTATCTGATCGAATCCCGTGTGATTTGTTTTGGGGAATCGTCCAGCATTTTTGGAACGCCACAAACGACCAGCGGAGAATACGTTGGGAACTTTACAGCAATCAATGGTTGTGATTCCACCCATGTAGTGGGGCTTTTAGTTTACCCTCAAATACAATTGGAAATAGACGGGACCATTGCCTGCTTTGGAGAATCAAATGCCTCGCTCAGTGCTATCATAACAAATGGGGTAGAGCCGCTATCCTATGTTTGGGATTTTACAGTCAGCCAGGTTCCACAAGTGGACAATGTGCCTGCAGGGAATTACTCCTTGACTGTGACGGACGGGAATGATTGCACTGAAACTGAGGTGATTACCATTGATCAGCACCCCCAGACTTTTTTCTCATCAGAAATTGATTCGGCCAGATGTTACGACGAAAACACTGGGGCCATCCGAGTCTTAACAAACGATCCTTCCCTGTTATTCCAATTCGAAGGCGGATCTTTCACACAAGTATATGAATACCCCAATCTCCATGCGGGCACCTACTATATTGTAAGCCAGGACATTTATGATTGTCAAGATACCCTAGCCTCGACCGTACTGCAACCGCCTCAAATCTCAGTCAACCTCCCCGCAGATACCACCATCCAACTGGGCATTTCGCTCCCGCTCCAAATAGATTTATCAGGGCTTACCCCTGTGGAATGGGAATGGAGCGACACTTCCTATCTCAGTTGTCTCAGCTGTCCCGACCCTATTGTGCAAACACCATTGGAAACCACGCGTTACGTGCTCACCATCAAGGACATAAACGGTTGCACAGCCACGGACGAAATGGTGTTGATGATTGAACAAATCATCGGGGTATATATTCCAAACGCCATGGGCGGTTCTGGTGATAATGCAAACCTTTTGCTTGGCTTCAACCCTGCGGTGCAGAAGGTGAACCTTTTCCGCGTTTTTGACCGCTGGGGCGAACTGTTGCACGAAACCCGAAATGCCTTGCCGGGAGATGCTTCACTCAATTGGGATGGCCGCTATCGCGGAAAATTGGTGAACCCTGGTGTGTATCTCTGGCAAATCGAACTGGAATTGGTGAACGGTTCGGTATTGAAAAAAGTGGGGGATTTGACAGTGATTCGGTGAGTACTGGTGAAGAGGCTGTCTAAAGTTTTTTCAATGGATGCTTTTTCAGTCTTTTCGGCTTCGTTAAAATTTTCGCCTTAGAATTCAACTATGGCTGCAAAATTTGCCTTGGCTCGCTCAAAAACCCTTGAAAAATCATTCCATCAAAAAACTGTAGATAGCCTCGAAATAACACTGGCCAATTTCGCCATTTTTTGTGCTTTTGGAAGTTTCAATGGCCTCGTTTGGGAAATTTACCCAACGAGGCCATTGTTTTTTGGGCAAATGCAAAGGCTTCGAAAATATTTCAAACGTATCGTTAAACCTATATGCAACCCTTGGGTCAAAAAGCCAACCTCTACGAAAGAATCTATTTCATTTACTAAATCATCCTTTCCGAACTATGGCATCACTCTCTCCCTTGACAGGTTCGCTGGGCCACCGCCGTGCCGCACACCTGTTGCGCCGCACGAGCTTCAATTTCACGAAGCCTAAGGTAGACCAAATGGCTGGGCAAACTGCCGCTCAAGCCATCGCTTCGCACCTTCAGCTGAACCCTTTGCAACTGAGCCAGCCGATCTACAAAGACCTCGCTGTGCAAGGTTCGCCTGTGGTTACCTGGCTGCTGCCCTTGCCGGGCACTCCGCAGGCTAATTTGCCTACAGATGATTTTGTGCTTCGGCGCTGGAACATGATCTGGTGGTGCAATGAAGCATTGCGCGATACAGGCATAGGGCACAAAATGCAGTTCTTTTTTCACCAATTTATGCAGACGACTGCCAACACGGGGCGGAATTCCGGGTTCTTTGATTACCTGCAACTTCTGCGTTGGGGCGCCTTGGGCAATTTCAAAAAGTTGGCCTACAAAATGGTGGTGGACAACAATATGCTGCTGTATCTGAACAATAACCAGAATACGGCAAACAATCCGAACGAGAATTTTGCCCGCGAATTCTTCGAACTTTTCACCATAGGCAAAGGCCCACAAATCGGTCCTGGTGACTACACCAACTATACAGAAGACGACATTGTACAGGCCGCCAAAGTGTTAACTGGTTTCCGTACCCGTTTTAACCGCGATGTAGTGGATGCCGAAACGGATATTCCACGCGGTGATGCGCAGTTTAATCAACATGCCCCTGGAAGCAAAACCTTTTCTTCAAAATTCAACAATACCGTGATTGCCGGAGCAACCAACGTCACCGGAATGTGGGTAGAATTGCAGGCTTTTGTGGACATGATTTTTGCACAGCCTGAAACGGCTAAAAACCTTTGCCGTCGTTTGTACAGGCATTTTGTGAGCCGAAATATTACTACAGAAATTGAGACAGATATCATAGTGCCGCTTGCCAACACGCTCATCGCCAACAACTTTGAGGTGAAACCCGTCTTACAACAATTGCTTCAGAGCCAGCATTTCTTCGACGCTGATGACTCAGACAATGTGGACGAAATCATAGGTGGCATGGTCAAATCGCCACTCGAACTCAACTACCATACCATGTCGTTCTTTGGGATGCCGTTGCCCGACCCAATGACAAATACGGCCGGCTACCGTCAGATCTTTGAACTTGGCATGCTCCAACGCGCTTTTGGTACCGCCAACCTCCCGCTTTTCTTTGCATCAGATGTGGCGGGCTATCCAGCGTATTACTCAGATCCAGACTTCAGCCATCAGTGGTTCAACTCCAGCACTATCATCACGCGCTACAAAGTGGGTGAAATGTACCTAAGTGGAAAACTTACCATTGGGGGTGGAAATCAAGCCAATAACCCACTTGGCACCAAACTCGACATCGCGCCCTGGGTCAAAAACAGCGGGGCGATTTCCAATGCCTTGGATTCCCAAATTTTGGTGGAGGATTTGCTCAAATACCTGTTGCCTGAGGAAGTGGATACCGACCGTTTCAACTATTTTCATATTCAGGTATTCCTGGACAATTTACCGCCCGCTGACTGGACTTACGAATGGCAGAACTACTTGAATACCAACGATGCCACGGAAGTTACCCTTGCGCTGCAAAGGCTTATCAAGGCCATTATGTATTCACCTGAATATCAAACATTCTGAAAAAATTATGAAACGTAGAAATTTTCTCAAAATATTCCCTGCCGCGACGGTAACACCGTTCGTGGTGAACGGCCACGCGCTGCGGCCATTTGCCAACAGTAAAATGGCTCGGCTGCTCAACAGTTGCGAAGGCGTTGAAGACCGAGTGCTCGTTTTGATCCAGCTCAAAGGCGGCAACGACGGCCTCAATACCATTATCCCCATCAATCAATATGACACTTATGCCAACCTGCGGCCTTCAATCGGTATTCCAGAGGACTCCGTCATCAATTTGGACGGCACTTTGTCCAACGATGATCAGGTGGGCATCCATCCTTCTTTTGTGAAAATCAAAGAGTTGTACGAAAAGGGCTGGGCAACAGTAGTACAAGGTGTAGGCTATGAAAGCATGAACCAGAGCCACTTCAAAGGCACGGACCTTTGGCTCTCTGGCGGCGATGGCACCATTGCCAACAACAACATCAAATCGGGCTGGATGGGTCGCGCACTCCAGGCTTTCTACCCCGACGTGCTTGGGGTGCCAACGGCTTCCATGCCCGATCCGCTCGGAATCCAAATTGGGGATCCGACCACCTCACTTGGGTACCATACAGAGACGGAACACCAAAACGTCATCAACTTGAGTGGTCAGGATGCTGCGGGGTTTTATTCACTCATCCAGACCATTGGAGGAGCACCCATTGCCAATGTGCCAAATTCAGAACATGGTGGCGAGTTGGAATTCATCATGGGTGTGGAACAAAGCACGAGTCTCTACGCCCAGCGGATAACGCAGGTTTTTAATGCTGGTTCGAACTATTTGACCACCTACAATACCACAGACCCAAACAGTCGTTTTGCTCCTCAGCTCCAGACCATAGCGCGTCTTATCAAAGGAGGCTGCAAGACAAAAATATACCTCTGCCAGCTGGGTGGTTTTGATACGCACAATGCTCAGGTGAATGGAGGAAACCCCACAGTAGGCGATCATGCTAACCTGTTGCTCGACCTTGCAGAATCCATTAAAAGTTTCATGGACGACCTCGAAGGCTTGGGATTGGCAGACCAAGTGACGGCTTGCACCTTTTCCGAGTTTGGCCGCTGTGCTAAAGAAAATGGATCCGATGGCTCCGACCACGGCACCCTCGCGCCAATGCTTATTTTTGGTAAAAACATCGCAGCTGGCGTGCGTGGCACCAACGTGAATCTCTCCAACCTTACGAACGACAACCAGTTGCAAGGTGCTCAATTTGACTACCGTCAGGTATTTACAACACTCTTACAAGACTGGCTCGGCGCAAGCGAAGATGTGCTTACTGAGACCATGTTCGAAGGCTATTCCAAAATGGCGCTGGTGGATTCTGCGGTTATTGTCAGCCCCGATTGTTATCTGCCAGTGACAGTGGGCACGGACGACCCTTATTTGACAGAAAAGCCTATGACCATCTTTCCTAACCCTGCCAGCATACAAGCGGAGATAGCGTTTAACAACACTGGATCGTCTTTTGAGGCGCGACTCACCCTGCACAGTCTGGGTGGTTCGCTCGTATCAGCCACCAATGTCAGGGTTGAGCAGGATGTCAATGTTTATTTCCTCGACGTTTCGTCCTTGCCGCCCACCAGTTACTTTGTCCGTTTGGAAAACAAACTGACAGGACGTGCCCATGTGGCAAAACTCAATGTGATTCGTTAGTACTATTCGGATACTGTGAACAAAAGAACGCTGGGTGGCTCGTGCTGCTCAGCGTTTTTTATGGACAAAAACTTTCAAAAAGTCCCCATTTCATCGAAAATCCTGTAGAATGGCAATTGTCACCACTGCTTTTTGCAGTTTTGCGCAACAAAATATTTTTCGATGTTCACACACACCTACCTCCCTTTGCTAAAAAAGATCCTATTGCTACTTGTTACTTTCAACTTTTTACTAGCTACTGGCAATGGGCAAAACCGTCCGACCTTCAATTCGGAGGTGCTAAAAACAATGAAAGTCCGCAATATCGGCCCGGGTGCCATGTCTGGCCGCATCACGGCCATCGCGGTGGACCCCAGTCATCCGGAAGTCATTTACGCGGGCGCAGCTTCTGGGGGCGTTTGGCGCAGCAAAAGTGGCGGCACGGCATGGGAGCCGATTTTTGACAATGCGCCCACACAGTGCATCGGCAGCATCGCCATCAACCCGCGCAATCCCGACGAAATCTGGGTCGGTACGGGTGAGGGAAACCCCCGAAACTCGCAAAATTTCGGTATTGGGATTTTCAAGACCATCAATGGCGGCAAAGACTGGGTTTGTATGGGATTGCAAAATACCCGCACCATTCACCGCGTAGTGTTGCATAGAGACAATCCTGACATCGTGTTCGCTGCTTCTCTTGGCTCAACGTATGGGCCTACAGAAGATCGCGGCGTTTTTAAAAGCACAGATGGCGGCAAAACTTGGAAAAAAACCTTGTATGTCAATGACTTGACGGGTTGCGCAGATATGGTTGCCGATCCTCAGAATCCAAATAAACTGTACGCAGCCATGTGGGAATACCAACGTTGGCCCTGGTTTTTCAAGAGCGGTGGAAAAGGCTCGGGGCTTTACATCAGCTATGATGCAGGCGAGACTTGGGAAAAAAGAACAGATAAGGACGGCTTGCCCGAAGGCGATTTGGGGCGCATTGGTCTCGCGGTTGCAAAAAGCAATCCTGACATCGTGTATGCGCTCATAGAAGCCAAAGAAAACGCCCTTTATAAGAGCACCGATGGTGGCAAAAAATGGCAAAAAATGGCCGATAAAGGTCAGGGAGACCGCCCGTTTTACTACTCCGAAATTTATGTAGATCCCAAAAACGAAAACCGGGTCTATTCGATTTCCACTTTTATTTCAAAAAGTGAAGACGGAGGCAAAACCTTCTCCACATGGGCTGGCTGGCACATTCACCCTGACCACCATGCGTTTTGGATAAGTCCAGACAATCCAAACTACATCATCAACGGCAATGATGGCGGCTTAAACATCACGCTCGACGGTGGCAAGACTTGGCGATATGCAGAGAATATCCCGGTTGGACAGTTCTACCATGTAGAAACTGACAATGAGTGGCCTTACAATGTGTACGGCGGTTTGCAAGACAATGGCTCCTGGGTTGGCCCATCGGCTGTCTGGAAATCGGGCGGCATCCGCAACTCCGATTGGCAGGAGGTGGCTTTTGGTGATGGCTTTGAGACCATGCCCCGCAAGGATGACCCTCGCTATGTTTTTGCAGAATCGCAGGGGGGAGAACTCGGCCTGGTAGACCGTAAAACGGGCGAAACCAAATACATCAAACCACTTCACCCTGATGGAGAAACACAACTCCGGTTCAACTGGAATGCTGCGCTCACACAAGACCCCTGGCAAGATCAAGGTATCTTTTTCGGAAGCCAGTTTTTGCACCACAGTTACGATTTGGGCCAAAACTGGTCAATACTTTCCCCAGACCTTACAACCAGCGACACTTCCAAACTACATCAAGACGTGTCAGGAGGGCTTACGTTTGATGCCACAAACGCTGAAAACCATTGTACTATACTTGCAATCGCGCCCTCTCCTGTACAAAAAGGGGTAGCTTGGGTTGGTACTGACGATGGCAATGTGCAATTGACTACTGACCATGGCAAAACTTGGACAAATTTTGCCAAAGACCTGCCCGATGCCCCTAAAAACGCCTGGATACCGACCATTGAGGCTTCTCCAATTAACGCGGGCGAGGCATTCGTGGTACTGAATAATTATCGCCAAAACGATTGGCAACCATACCTCTATCACACCACCGATTTTGGAAAAAAATGGAAACGCATGGCTTCTCCCAAAAACCTCCCGATAAGCAATGGCGCACAGGGAGGCAATTATTGTCTTTCAGTCGTACAAGACCCTGAAGCGCCCAACCTGATTTTCCTCGGAACCGAACATGGCTTGTATGTATCCATCAATTATGGCGAAAATTGGGGTTTGTTTCCTGGAGAATCGCTCCCCAGTGTGCCTATTTTTGACATGAAAATTCAGCAACGCGATGGCGACCTGGTACTTGGCACCTTTGGTCGTGGCATCTGGATTCTTGACAACCTCTCCCCTTTGCGCGAACTGGCACGAAAAGGTGTGGTCCTGCTAGACCAGGCTTTCAAACTTTTCCCGGCACAGCCGGGTGTTCTTGCCGAATTCCGCTCCTTTGATGGACCTCGTTTCGCAGTGGACGCAACTTATGAAGGAGAAAATAAAGGCACCGCAGTAAACATACCTGTGTGGGTGAAACCGGGGATTAAAAAAGCGGAGAAGCCGAAAACGAAAGGAGATGAGGTGAAAAAAGAAGAAAAACCCGCCTCCGCTTTACCCGCCGATGTAAAAGCAAAGGAGGGAAATGCTATGGCGGGTAAACCAAGTAAAAAGGAAAAAGCCACCATCACGGTGCTTTCCATGAACGGAGACACACTTCGTCGGTTCAAAACAGAATTTGATTCTGCCTTTTCCAGTAGGATTTGGTGGGGCAAGGACACCAAGGGTGTGCGTTTCCCGTCTAAAAATGAACCAGGACCAGACCAACTAGAACCTGGCAATGGTCCGCAAGTACTACCAGGTGAATATTGGGTAAAAGCAGAATACATGGGCTACCGAGATTCTATTAAGGTGCAGGTGATAGATGATCCACGGCTCACTATCTCAGCCGCCGAACGGGAGGCCAAAAACGCGACTGTCCGCGATTTGTACAAAGTGGTGGAACGTTCCACCAAAGCTTACGAACGTTTGAAAGAGGCGGAAAAAACAATCGGATTGGTTGAAAGCCAATTTGTGAACGTTCCTGACAGCCTGAAAAAAGAAGTGAACAAGTTAGGTTCGGCTATTAAAGATTCCATCAGTGTGTTGAAAGAAAAATTCTTCCAACACAAAGAAGTGAAAGGAATCCAACGCAATCCTGATATGCTGAATGCCAAACTCAGGAATGCTTTTGGCTATATTGATGGAGGGCTTGGTGCGCCCAACGCAGCCACGCAAACAGCCATAGCCACCGCCAAACGCGAAGCCGAAAGTCTGATAGAAAATGTAAACACGCTATTCGATACTCAATGGAAGGATTACAGAGTGAAAGTGGAGGCTGTAAAGTTTTCGGTGTTTAAAGAAATTGACAAGATTTGATGTTGTAATATCTTGATAAACAAACATTTAAATAGGTCTATGCATTGTTGCAGGGGCCTATTTTTTTTAGGGTTCCGAAATTTTATTTATTTATTTTCGAGTTTGTTGAACCCTGCAAATCAATTCTTGTTTAATCATCTGTTTGCAAACATTAAACAAAAATGTCTAACTTAAACTAAAAACTTCACCCATGATTCGTCTCTCGAAATCTTTACTTTTTTCCCTTTTAGTACTGGTTGGTTTCTCGGCCTGCCAAAAAGATCAATTAAGCAACGTCGCGCCAGTGGGCGTCCAAGGCATCGCCAGTGACCGTTCAACCAATACAGTAGTTGACATTGCACTTGCCAATCCAGATTTCAGTATCCTTGTAGCTGCTGTAGTAAAAACAAACACGGTTGGTTTTTTTGGAAGCGCTGCCCTCAATGGAACTGTCTTTGCGCCTACAAATGCGGCCTTTGCCCAACTACCGGCACCTTTCAATAGTGCGAATGGCATCAATAGCATCACTGACGCCAAAGACATCAAGTTTCTCTCGCAAGTATTGCGTTATCATGTCGCACTGGGTCGCCGCAACGCGGCACAACTTCCAAACGGAGGTTATGAGACCTATAAATCAGCCACTACGCCCAACGACAACCAAGTATATGTAAGTCGTAACGTAGCCAACGAGGTTATTATTAATGGCAACACGAAAGTGGTGGCTGCTGATATTCAGGCTGACAACGGTGTGATCCATGTAATTGACAAAGTACTGTTCTTCCCAACAAACGATATTGCTCAAATTGCTATTTCTAATGGTAGCTTCACTGCACTTGTGGCAGCGTTGAAAAAAACAGGCCTTGCCAACACCCTTATGTCGCCAACCACCAACGTAACGGTTTTTGCGCCTACGGATGCTGCTTTTGCACAACTTCCAGCACCTTTGAACAATGCTGCCAACATCAGAGGCATTTCAGATGCGGCTACGATCAATACACTTCGTACCGTATTGCTTTACCATTTGGTAGGAGGCCGTGTATTCTCTGCTGACCTGCGCGAAGGTATTTCTGTTCCGATGGTGGCTGCAGGAAATACGTTAATCACACTTGCCGGAGGCCCTAAAGTGAAAGGTAACAGCAATGCTGCCGGATCTAATATTATACTTACGGACCTATTAGCGCGCAATGGCGTGATCCACGTCATTGACAACGTGTTGCTGCCGTAATATAGAAGTCTCAAAGTACGCATCGTTCTTCCTCACGTTTAGAGCCGTTGATTTCCATGGTAATCAACGGCTCTTTTTTTCCATACCATGTACGTTTTTTGTTCAAAAAGGCCGTCCTTTGCAACTGCATCAAGACCGTTCGTAAATTATATTTATCCATTAACACCTGAAGATTGCGCCGAAACGAAAAAAGAAAACCGAGAACCTTGAATCGAGTGCTTACAATCTTACTGTTTTAGTTGATTTTAGTTCATTTTAGTTCATTACTTTCAAATACAGATGTCTGATATTCAAAAGAAATTGACCCGCATCGGGGTTTTTTACGACGGCAATTATTTTCTCCACGTTTCCAATTATTACGCTTATCACCACGAACGCCGAGGCCGACTTAGCATCGCTGGCTTGCACGAGTTTATCCGTCACAAAATAGCCGACGAAGAACAAAAAGACATGCACCTCTGCCAAATCGTGGATGCCCACTATTTCCGGGGGAGACTTTCAGCCCAAGAGGCCAGTACCGAAGGGAATCGGCTTTTTTACGACCGCCTTTTTGATGATATCCTGATGATGGAAGGGGTTACGACCCACTACCTTCCTGTCCGAACTACCTTTTTTGGTCAACGTCAAGAACGTGGAATTGATGTTTGGATGGCGCTCGAAGCCTTTGAACTGGCCCTGCACAAACAGTTCGACGTGTTGGTGTTGATCGCGTCCGACAGTGATTTTGTGCCGCTCGTGCGCAAACTTCACACTTTGGGGGTCCGGGTGATGCTCTTTGCCTGGGACTACGATTTTTATGATGAAGAAGGCCGCCGCCGAAGTACAGTCACCTCGCAGGCACTTTGGGAAGAAGTCACTTATCCCCTAGCGATGCAGGATGTTATCACGGATGACAACGATGCTCAGTTTCCTGTAAGCCGGCTTTTTGTGGAACGGAAGCGCAACCTGCCTAATGCTCCTAATGATGCCGAAGAAGCAGTGCCCACCGTAGAAGACGGTGAAACTATGCGCAGTACCATTTTCAGCCTAAAAGATGGCTATGGTTTTGTCAATTTCCCGCAAACCAACAATCTCTTTTTCCATTTTTCTTTCCTGATTGACACCGATTTCAACGATCTGCGCGAAGGCGATATGGTGGAGTTCACCCTCAGCAAAAACGACCGAGGAGAGCCTATTGCCCGGAATGTCAAGCTGATTAAATAACCAAGCCAGTGGCAAAGTTTAAAGTAACAAGTTTCAAGTAGCACCCAACCCGGGGCTACTTGAAACTTGTTACTTTAAACTGTTTATTCTCTGATATGCGCCAATCGGACCGTTTGATACTTTTTCTTTTGCAAAATTTTTCTGACAGCCTTGGCTGTTTCTCGCGGCCCAGTGTCGGCGGTCATTTTCACAAGCCATTCGGGTATGTCCTCGGCAGCGTCCGTTGAGATTTGCTGCTCCATATTGACCCAGCCTCCATCGCCCGGCTGAAAAGACCATAGGGTAACGGTATTTTTTATACGAGAAACGCCTTTGTTTTCAGGTAAATAGGCAGGGTATGGGGTGTTAATGATGACGATACGGCGAGTTAGGGCGTCTTGGTGTATTTTGCTTTGCAGTATGATATCTCGGTCATCTAATGGCCAGGGGAAATCGTATTTGGCATAATACCAAACCTCTGTGGGCGATACCCGCCGAAGCTGGCGCGATTCACTGATTTTATAGCCCCAGTCCTTATAATTGTCAACGTCTGAAAACAAGGCAGCGATGCCCGAAAGCGGAACCTTTACAGCAGTTGAAAGTTTGATGTGCAGCAATCCCGGTGTTTTCTGGTGGTAAATCTTGATGCCATCCTTTTCACCTTTGTAGACCCAATCACTGGATTTTTGGGCAAATAATGATTGGAAATGCGTCAGCGCCAACATCAGAAAGAGCAAGATTGAAATAGTTTTCGTCATGGTGGGAGCGCACTGATTAAATGTGACGCTCCTCAAAGATAGTTCTAAAGAGTCAACACTGCCGCAATTCAGCGAGCCATTGCTCAACAACTGCTGCCATATTTTACCGCAACAAGGTCACTTCCCCGTGATATTCCTGTTCCTCGCCATTTCCAAAGCGCACTACCATGAAATAAACATAGACATCGCTGGGCGCGTCCTTGTCATCGGTGCGCCCATCCCAGACTTTCTTCTCGGACGTTGCCTCAAAGACTTTTTGTCCCCAACGATTGAAAATCAAGAATTTAGTCACGGTAGCAGATCCACCCAACAAAACTGGTCTGAAGGCATCGTTTGCGCTGTCACCGTTGGGCGTGAATGCGTTGGGAATTTCAAAGCATCGTTTGGTATTGTACACCACCGGGTCTGATTCGGCTGTGCAACCATTGGCATCCGTGGCGATGACGGTATACGTGACACTGTTGCCCAAGGGAGTGACCTCTATCGAATCCAGCGTGGCGCCCGGGATAGGTACACCATTGGCCGTCCATTGTAAACTTTCCACATCGCCATTGACGATTCCGATACGAAGTTTTACGGAAACTCCCTCGCAGATGGAATCTTTAAAATCAGGGGTCGCCTGAATGACATCGAATACGATGGGCGGAAATACAATTATAGTGATAGCATCTGCATCTGTGCAGTTCGTGCCGTAGTAAATGGTAGCCGTGTAGGTACTGGTTATCACAGGTAATACCTCTATGCTGTTGCCCAACCTATGTCCCGGCATCCAGATAATGCTGTCTGCCGGGGTTCCTGTCACCGTAGCAGTCAGGGTGAGTTTTTCTCCAAAACAGATGGTTTGATCCTGGCCCACTCTAACATTGGCACTGGCAACATATACCGTTATCTCACCTTGAGCCGAGCAGTTTTGGTTGATTGCAGTAACCGTATAGGTAATGGTATCGGTTGGCGTAGCGATTGGATTGGGAATATTTGGGTTGTTCAAACCTGTTGCAGGCGACCACTGAAATGCTCCCGGACCGTTGGGTGGCAGGGTAAGCGGGATGGATTCACCCAGACAAATGGAAGTGTTCGGGTTCAAATTGAGCACCGGGAGTGGAATCACGTCCACAGAAACGGAATCCACTGCGCTACAACCTTCTCCATATAAAAGTGTGACGTCAAAGGACTGTAAGGTGCTGGGACTGACTGTAATCGTAGCAGTGGTCTCGCCAGAAGGTGACCATGCCAGGGTTCCGGGGTCGCCCGTGGTAGTGGCTGTGAGGATCGCATTCGCGCCTTCGCAGATGATTTGGTCTTGGCCTGCATTAACGCTGGCGTTGTAATAAGTAACGGTTACATCGCCTTCGGAGCTGCAATTCAATCCTTGTGCTACCACATGATAGGTGATGGTTTGGGTAGGCGTTGCAACAGGATTTGCCGAAGTAGGATCATTTAAGAATGTACTGGGCGTCCAGGTATACGTCACATCCACCTGATTGCTGGAATTCAGGACTACCGAACCCGATGAGCAGATAACCGGCTTGTCAGCCAGTTGCAACACTGGGAGTTGTTCCACAAAAACTGCCACGCTGGTGCCTGCGGGACAAGGGAGGTCTTTTACACTAATTTGATAAATGGTAGTTTGAGTAGGGGTGGCAATCGGATCAAGGCAATCGGCACAAGAAAGCGTGCCTGCGCTCATCGGATCCCAAACGAATTCATATTCAGGCTTGTTCGGTGTTACGGTAACCGTGATTTGAGCGGAAGCCCCAGGGCAAATAATAGGCGGTGCTGCCACAGCTACCATCGTAGGCGGAATAAAGACCGGCACATACACATCAGCAGTATCTAAACAGCCTCCAATGCTGGTGACCCGCTGATAAGTGAAGGTGTCATTTGCAATGATGACCAAATTCCAAAGATCATCAGGAGTCAAAAACAAGCCGTGCGGAAGCCAGGTATGTTCTATGCCTGGGAAATTAGCAGGTTCATAGGTCTTGGAAATAAAGTAAATCGTGTCTCCTTGGCAGTAGATTTCTTTGTCCATAACCCGGCGAATCGCCTGGTCAGGCAGCGAGTCAACTTTTACACGAACAGAATCGTACACCACGCAAGTTCGGTTGCCGCTCATGACGCTGTAAGTAGCCGTGTAGGTGATGGATTCGCTGGGGTTGGAGATCACGGTTGGCCCAGTGGTCGTGTTTAAGAAAAAGGACGGCGACCAGGTGGTGATTGATCCGGGTGGACTGACGTTGGCCGTCAAGGTATCCGATTCGCCAAGGCAAAGCAGATGCAAATCTTCGCCGCCGATTTCTATGTCTGCCAAAATAATGGTGACAGTAACGCTTCCTGTTTGGCTGCAAGCTCCATTTTGACTGGTTGCCACCAGCGTGTATGTGGTGGTCTGGTCAGCCAGCGCGATGGGGCCAGAAATATTGGGATTATTCAAACCCGTAGTCGGGGTCCATTCATACTGTGTGGTTGTATTTAAAAGCGTCGCCAATTGGACAGGATAATTTTGACACAAAACTGTGTCAGAAATCAAAACCGGGAAATGCAGGGTATCCACTGTAACCGTCACATAATCATTCACTGTGCAGCCTTCCAGCGTGACGGAAGCTGTATAAGTGACTGGGAATGTTGGGCTTGCAATTGGCGTCAAGCTCGTAGGGTCGTCCAACCCTATTGCGGGGAACCAAGTCACTGATGTATTGGGTGGGTCAACAACGGCCAAAAGTTCAACACTCCCACCCAGGCAAACTGTTGAAGATGTAAGCGCCGTCACCGCAATTCCTGGGGCAATAACTTTGATGAAAACCGAATCCACATCCTCACATCCACCGACAGCACCCATAACGCTCAGCCAAAGGCTTTGAGTGGGCGAGGTGACGGGGTTTGCAATGTATGCATTGCTCACCGCCGCCGTTGGCTGCCAGAAATAAGTGGTCGCTCCGCTGGCCTCAAGTTGCACAAAGTCCCCTTTGCAGACATTCAACGTGTCACCGCCGGCAACGATTACTTCCACGCCGTCTTTAATTTCTGCCACCAGGGTTTTCAGCACCACTTCGCCACAGCCATAGTTGCGGGAAATATTGATCAATATGCTTTCAGCGCCTTCAGCCAAAGCATCCGGGAGTGGTACAATAGGAAATGCCAATGTAGTTTGTCCCGGCAAGAATGTAATACTGGGCGGGATATTCAACAGGTAGTCCAAACCAAGGGTGGCTGTGCCGCCTAGACTGATATTGAAGGTAGTTGCCGCCGTCGGCACTTCTGAAAGCGTGATGAACAGGGTGTCATCGTCGCCCGTACAACTTTCGATAAAGTAGTCAATGCCGCTCGCAAATTGGATGGCCACCTCAGGCGAACCTGCCTTGATTTCGGAAACAAATACCCCTGAATCGAAGGACTCATCCCCTCGGTCAGCAATGGCAAGTTTGAGGTGATAAGTGTTGCAAGGTGTGACTGGCACACGCGCCGTGAGGCTTTTCTTCACGCCCAAATAGTCGGCTGTGAGGCCATCATATTGGATGGTTTGGCTTAGTTCGTTGTTGCGATAATATTGCCAGTTGGCTTGATTGTTTACGCTGTCAATCTGAACAGGTGTATTGCTGTTGGGCAATACAGCGATATTCAATGCGCTATTGCTCAAATTTGGGTCGCCTGCAATACCAGGGCCAGACACAAGGAATGCAAAAATGTCATTGAACCCTCCTTGGTTAAAAATGTATTCCGGGTATTCCTCAGAGCCAAATACGTACTCGAACACCACCTCGTTTGTCGCTGCAAACACATCCAATTCAATAATGCAGGCATCATGTGATATGCTTCCGTTTCCAAATTGCGTGGACAGATAGTTTAAATCGGCATCGCCGGGGTCGCCAAAAGGGTCTATGACTGTCCCTAATCCGACTTGATTGTTTGGGCCTTCAGCATTGCTGGCCCTGCCTGAGGTAAGCAAAAGACCTTTCTCCATGTTCAAATCGTTGCTTTCGGTAGCAAATTGGAATACTCCAAACTGTACTGGATCACAGACGATATTGGTTACGGTTACCATGGCGCCGCCCGTTGAAATGGCATCCACGATTTCGACTGCTGTGATGGAGGTATCTACAGCCAGCACTTCGATCGGCTCGCAAGGGTCGCTGCTGCATTGCCAAGTACCTTTCCATCCTTCCTGCTGCACGGAGGCATCAGATTTAAAACGGACCCTGAGACAACCGCTTTTCGCCTGCACCGTAAAGCACACTCCCCCTCCGCCGGCGATGTTTTGCTGGGTGCCGCCAGTACCATCCAGGGCCGCTAAAAGCGGCGCATTAATATTGTCACCGTCATAAAAATACAGTTGGTCTCCCATGCCCGATGCAAAAGGCTGTGAGGGTTCGAGGTTGTAATATTCAAGGCTAAAAGAAATGCACTCTGATTGTACATCGGGGCAAATCACAAATGTGTGATTTTCGTTTGGCAAATAATCGCCAAACTCGCCTCCAGAGTCGTAAAGTGTGCCAACACAAAGCGAAGAACTCCCTTGCGTGATATTCACGATGGGCGGAATGCTGTCCACGCAAACCGTGAAATCACCCCAGTTCGGAGTAGCAGTTGCCGACCAGTCAGACACCCGGATGTAATAATCCAGCCCTGGCGTCAGGCCAAATAGATCGAGCATGGTACTGATCTGCCCCTGGCTTGCACTGGCACAGTCCAATTCTGCTAAACCATCGAAGAAGCAGTCCCCGCGATAAATAGCAAACTCCGGGTTTGTGATTGGCATTGCGCCTGTGCCCGTGATGGCAACGCGCACATCAAGCAGCGAGAGGGGGCATTGAAACCTGAACCACACGTCGCGATGGGCCGTAGCGCTTTGGAAGCATGAAACTGTATCCACCGTGGCGATGAGGCTTGGTGTGGCATTTCTATTGGTGTACAACGTAGGCTGGCAAGCCGGCACTTCACCGAGATTGACCATAGTGGCACAGTCAAATGCATCGTTGATAGGCGCTTGAGCGCGGAGCGAAAGGGTAACCAAAATTGTGGCTAGGAGCGTGAGGGTTTGCTTCATTTTTGTGTCAGTGAAATGGGGGCATTCTCACTTGTGAGACAGCCTCCGTGTAGAAATCAGGTCAAAAGTAACGAGACATTTGCGAACCCCCAATCGCAGGGATGCAATTGTGTGGGTTTCGTCATTGTTGGGCAATTTAGAGTGGGCTTACTTTCCTCTGCCCTGCAACAATACCAAAGCGGTATAAAACATAATTTTGAAATCCAAGGCCAACGACATGTTTTCTATGTACAACAAGTCGAAACGCAAACGCTGGAGCATTTCTTGGACATTAGAGGCATAGCCGTATTTGACTTGCCCCCAAGAAGTAATACCTGGGCGCACCTTGAGCAGGTGGCGGTATTGCGGGTTTTCTTCCAAAATTTGCTCAATAAAATGCCGTCGTTCTGGGCGCGGGCCTACAAGCGACATATCGCCAAGCAGCACGTTCCAGAAATTGGGGATTTCGTCCAGCCGCCATTTGCGCATCACCGCGCCCCAAGCCGTACAACGCGGGTCGCCATCGTGCGAAAGTTGGGGGCCGAATTTTTCCGCGTCACTGTACATGGAGCGGAACTTGTAAATGGTAAAAGGTCGCCCATTCAAGCCCAACCTTTCTTGTGCAAAAAATATAGGTCCAGGGCTTGAAAAACGCACCCTCAAGACAATGTAAAGCAACAATGGCGATAGGAACGCCAAGGCCAACATACTCACCACAATATCAATACCACGTTTAATCGTCCGCTGCCATTTGGGCATCAATTCTTGCCGAATTTCGATGAGCACTGCACCGTAAACATGATTCATTTTGACCGTTCCGAGCAAAATATCGTACATATCAGGGATGATCTTGACGAGCACTTGTTCGCCAAAATCGAACAGTGTATTCAGAATGTTGCGCAGTCGGTTGTGCTCCGAAGTTTCAATGGCGATGATGACATCTTCGATCTGGTTCTCCCTGATTACAGCTCCCAGATCAGGCAGGTGGCCAAGCATTGGAAGATGCTCGGAAAGCACTTGTTCTGCCCCCCCGTTGGTGTCAATAAATCCAAGGAATTTGTTCCCCAGCCCTTTTTCACGGTTTTTTATGTCCAAAAAAAGCTCGAGTGCATTCTGGTTGCCCCCAACGAGCAACGTGTTGAAGGTGACTTTTCCTGTCTTTAATCGGCGACTTGCGCGAGTGAGCAAAATCATTCGGGAGGTAGCCGTGAGGAGGAAGTGAAGCCATAAAAGCGCAAAAAACGAATGATAGTAGGTGCGGTAATCGCTCACCACGTCGTCTAAAATCAACGTAAAAAACAAAAAAGTGACCCCAAGAAAAGAGACGAGAAAGGTATTGGTAAGCGTGTTGAGACGCGCAATCCGGTAAATATCTGTGTAATGGTCAAAAATACTGTAAAGCAATACCCAGCCAGTAGGGATGATAAAAACGCCCAGATAAAAATTGGGGTCTGCAAATATTTCGGGCGCGAACGGCACGCCTTCCATATCCTTCCGGTACAGGAAAAAAATAGCCCATGCCAGCATTGCCATCACAAAATCGGCGACCCCGTAGAAAAAAGTATGGCGTTTTCGCAGTTTCATCACACAACCCTTAAACTAAAAGTGAACCACCCTGATATTGTCAATCAGCACTTTGCCGCTGTTTTGGGTGTACTTGCCAGCACTGTCTTTGGGCAGACTTAGTCGGAAAAAGAGCCGTTGCTCACTGGCTTGAGTAGTTACTATCTTGCCGGTCAGGTTGAAATAGGTTTTATTCCAACCATCTGAAGTATTGAACAGATACACAAATTCGCTGCTCTGCCCAGGCCCACTGAGCAGGTAGAGAAAAAACGGAACGTCGGTTTTGTAATGTAGTTCAAGCCAGACCTCAGGCGAGCCTAAAATGGGAAGGTTTTCCATTTTTTCCGTGGCGATATCCATTACAGGGTGCGTTGTATCTATTTGCATTAGCAGGCATTTTCCCGCAAATGCTCCATCAGTGGTCAGTTCGAAATTCAGCACAACGTCGCTGTCGCGGTTTTCAAGGGCTATGAACGAGCCCCCGTCAAAGTCGCCACGCCCAATACCAAAGGCATACGTCAAAGCAGGATCGTAGTCCGTAATGGCTTGGACGTCAGTGGTTTGGCCACCTATTAGATTGTAAGTTTTTGTAAATCTTGTCAGATATGGGTAAATGTTTGGCGTATCCTCGATGCCGTTTTCTTTTACCCCAGGAAAAAGAATGACCTCGCTCTCTCCCGCTGCCAGCACTGGAATCGAGGCGGGCAAGGTATAGGCCCCCAGATATTCGCCGTTCACATATAGCCAACCATCAGTGATTTTCTGCCAATCAACACCACCTGCTGCGCTCACTTCAAACGGTTTAAGGTTTAGATAGGCAGGAATTTGTTCCGGTGCGTCTTTACAAGCTGCAAAAGCCAGGAACACGAAAGGGAAAAGTAATTTATTCATGTGTCTTTGTTTCATGCTGAAACTCTTTAGCAGCCGCTGACGCTGCGTCGCTTAGGAACGGTGTCAAAATAAGTTTCCAATTTCAGGCCAATTATTTTGGCGTTAGCCAACTGTCTTTTGAGGCGAATAGTGGGGCTATTTAACGAAAAAGACAGGATGGATGGCGGCAAAAGAATGGCATCAAATTGGGAAGTTATTTTGACACCGTTCCTTAGCAGTTTCTTTGTACAATTTAGGCAACAGGTTGAGATATTTAGATATTGGGATATTGGCGAAACGACACTCAATATCCCAACCCTTACTTCGCCCGCACGTACACTTCCATCGTCACTCCCTTAAATTCAAAATGTTTGCGCAGTTGGTTTTCAAGGAACTGTTTGTAAGAGTCACGCACCCAATTGGGATTGTTGACAAAAAACACAAAGGATGGATAAGGCGTTGGCAGTTGCGTCACATATTTGAATTTTGGGAACCGTCCGTGGACAGAAGGCGGGGGAGTCGCTTCGATGATTTCAAGCATCAGATCGTTCAGTTCGGAAGTCTTGATACGGCGGGTGCGATTGGCATACACCTCCAGTGCGGCTTCTATGGCTTGGAAAATCCGTTGTTTTTCCAATACAGAGATAAATAGAACGGGAACATCATCAAAAGGCGCAAGTCGGTGCTTGATGGCGGCTTCAAAGTCACGAACTGTATTGGTTTTTTTCTCTTCTACCAAATCCCATTTGTTCACCAAGATAACTATGCCCTTATGTCTTTTTTGCGCCAAGCGCAGAATGTTCAAATCCTGACCTTCCAAGCCCTGTGTCGCATCCAGTACCAAAAGGCATACATCTGATTCTTCCAAGGCTCTTATGGCGCGCATAACGGAGTAAAACTCCAAGTCTTCTTCAACCTTGGTTTTTTTACGGATACCCGCTGTGTCTATCAGCATGAATTCCTTGCCGAACTTATTGTACACGGAGTGGATCGTGTCTCGGGTAGTGCCGGCAATAGGGGTCACAATATTGCGCTCTTCTCCCATAAGGGCATTGAGCAGGGAAGATTTTCCAACGTTCGGGCGACCAATGATGGCAAATTTGGGAAGTTCAGTATCAATTTCCTCCAGCTTTTCGATGTGTTCGATGACCGCATCCAAAAGATCGCCCGTACCGCTCCCGCTGATTGCAGCAATAAAAAAGGTGTTCTCAAAACCCAGCCCCCAGAACTCGTTGGCCGCCAACAAATCCTTGTGGTTGTCGGCCTTGTTTACCACCAAAAAAACAGGTTTGGACGAGCGACGCAGCCATTTGGCCATGCTTTCATCAAGATCGGTGATGCCTGTTTGGGTATCCACCATAAAAAGCACCACAGCTGCCTCTTCGGTAGCGATGCGAACTTGCGAGCGAATAGCCGCTTCAAACACATCATCGGAGCCGTGGACAAAACCGCCGGTATCCACCACGGTAAATCGTTTGCCACCCCATTCGCAAAAGCCGTATTTGCGGTCACGCGTCACACCCGAAAAGTCATCGGTAATCGCGTCTCGGCCTCCCACAAGGCGGTTGTAAAGGGTAGATTTCCCGACATTCGGGCGGCCAACAATGGCTACGATATTGCTCATAAATAAGGGACTTTGGATTTTTGGATGCTGGACTTTGGACGTTGGATTATTGGACATTGGACCTTAGACTTGAAACGATCCAAAGTCCAATGTCCAATAATCCAACGTCCAAAGTCAAAATTTGGGGCAAAGCACTTTTTCGTTGTCGTGATTGCCTATGTAAGTAATTGATAATTCAAACGCGCCCTGACGCTGGTTGGCTTGCAAGGCCTTTAGGTTAAGGTCGTAACTAAGGCCAAAGAGCATAGATTTGACTTCCAGGCCAAAAAGTGCCACCACGGCATCAAAACCAAACCCGCCGTCATTGCGGACTGGGCGTGCCCAAGTTCCAAAATGCAGGGCAGACCCGCCATACTGACCCATTGCAAAGCGGAAATTCGTTCCAGCATTGATTTCCATGTGTGGACCTTGCATGGCTGCCAGCAATCGAGGCTGCATCGAGCTGCGATTGCTGCGATCGAAAGGGATACTGGCAGATAATTGCACGTTAATTTTTGGGTATAGTTTACCTCCTTGAGGTACGGTTGTATTTGTGGGGTCTTCATAAAAAGAGATTTTTGGCTTGAGCACATGATGTATGGAGGCTCCGGCAAAAAAACGGCCCTCTCCTGCAAATTGGGAGGTATAGTTTATCCCCGCATTCAGGTCGGGAAAAGCAAAGTTGTTGGCAGGCAACAGCTCACTAGTAGTGCCTGTATAACCTGTAGCAAGGTTGAATTCGTCGCCAAAATTTAGCGAACCATAGTTCACATTCCGTTGCGTAAGTCCGCCTTGAAGTCCTATGGACAGGAACTGGTCTTTGTTAAGCCCTAAGGCTTTGTGATATGCCAAGGACACTGCTATCTGCGTGGTGCTAAAATCTACCACACTTACCTTGTCATTAAAGAACATGATACCAAGGCCAATTGCGTCCTCCGTGCTTTTGCGGCGATTGGCCTCGAAACGCAGGTCGGCGGCCATCGAAAAAGTCTTGATGGGGTTGTCCAGCACCTTGCGCCATTGGTCGCGGTAAATCGCACCGATGCGATAAGTGCCTTCCATTGCACCAGAGAGTGCTGGGTTGAGTGTTAGCGGAGAGGCGTAGAACTGGGTGAAATGTTTGTCTTGTGCATGTGCCTTTGGGAGAAGGAACAGAAAAGCAGCCATTGCACACGCCGTCGTCAAGACTTTGGCGTGTAAACGCGCCGTCGTCAAGACTTTGGCGTGTAAACGCGCCGTCGTCAAGACTTTGGTGTGCAAACGCGTAAGGACTAAAGAAAATAATTTCTGCATACAACTTGGGAAATGTTTGGGCAAAGGTAGTCACTTGAAACTTACGACTGCCTTCTTAAGGCTTCGGACTTTTGAATTTCAAAAATCGCATACCTTTCGGCGGCTATTAGGTCATTGGGTCATTGGGTCATTGGGTCATTATGGTCATAATGACCCAATGACCCAATGACCCCAATGACCCCAATGACCCCAATGACCCAATGACCCAATGACCATAATGACCCAATGACCCAATGACCCAATGACCCAATGACCCCAATGACCCAATGACCCAATGACCCAATGACCCAATGACCCAATGACCCAATG
>CAZPTQ010000004.1:0-58922 GCA_964589365.1 uncultured Saprospiraceae bacterium | reverse complement strand
CCTTGGATGATTGAACTCACCGGGTGACTTTCAGTCACCCGGTGAGTTCAATCATCCAAGGTCTCCGCCCTAAAAACTATTGCCTGTAAAACGAATTCGTATTTCCTTTGTCCGAACGAAAAACTTGCATCGGCTATGTCGAAGAAAAAGAAAAACCTACAGCCTGTTCAGAAAAACCCTGTGCCAAAGTCATCAGGCGCTACTTTACCCGCCGAAGCCTCCACCTACGCTAAAGCTTCGGCGGATAAAAAGGCTTTGCAGGATAAAGAAAAACTGCTCCTCGCCGGCTGCTTGCTCCTCACTTTCGCCGTATTCGCCAACACCTTCGGCGCAGGCTTCGTCAATTGGGACGACCACGGTTACCTCTGGCTCAATCCAATGGTAAAACCACTCGGCAGCATGGACCTTGGGCAGATTTTCAGCGGCCACACCCACGGCAACTACTCTCCCCTGGTAGTGCTGAGCTACTGCTTCGAACACAGCTTCGATACCATCGTAAAGCCCGGACAGATGGCGGTCGAAAACTTCCAGCCTTTCCTGTATCATTTTGACAATGTGGTGCTTCACGTGGCGACGACGGCTTTGGCCTTTTTCTTTTTCCGGGCTTTGGGTGTTCGTGGCTGGGGACTCGCGCTGGGCACCGCACTTTTTGGCATCCACCCCATGCGTTCGGAAAGCGTAGCCTGGGTGACAGAGCGGAAAGACGTGCTTTATGGCCTGTTTTACATCGCTGCTTTGTTGTCATACTGTAAGTATCTAGCCGAGCAAAAAAGCAAGTTTTATGCGTTCACGTTGATCCTTGGACTGTTGTCTCTTTTCTCTAAAATTCAAGCGGTGTCGCTGCCGCTTTCCATGCTGGCGATGGACTGGTTGGCTGGACGAGACATGAAAAGCATGAAGGTTTGGCTTGAAAAAGTGCCTTTTTTTGCACTTTCACTGATTTTTGGATTGGTGGGCATTCATTTTCTTGGCGAGGCTGAAGGGTTTAAAGACACTGGTTACTCGCTTACGGAGCGTTTCTTTTTTGCCACCGCCTCACTTTGGAACTACCTGTATAAAGTACCCGTCCCCTTCGGGCTGGCGGCATATTATCCTTACCCGAAAATGGGTGCAATGCCCGCGCTGTACTACGCATCGCCACTCGCACTGGCGGCCATTGGCTGGTGGGTGTGGAGATCTGCGAAAGGGAGAGATGCGGCGCCCCTTAAAGGTGTGCCACATCTGAACCGAACCATCGCTTTTGGGTTCCTTTTTTTCCTCGTTAACATCGTTTTTGTACTGCAATTCAAGGGTGCGGGCAAGGCGTTTATGTCCGACCGTTTTACGTATATCCCTTACCTCGGCCTGTTTTTTGTTTTGGCAAAAACCTATTCAGACATTGAATCCGGAAAAATAAAAACGGGTTTGAAAAGTATGCTGCCCTACCTCGCTGCAGGTTTTGTGGCAATGTGCGCAGTGCTGACTTTGCTGCAAAATACAACATGGAAGTCAAGCGTGGCCCTCTGGGAAAACGCAACGGCGAAAAACCCAAATGACCCACTTTCCTGGTCCAATCTTGGCCTGGCCTATGATGCTTTAGAGGACTTCGAAAAAGCCGCAAAAGCCTACGAACAAGCCATCAAAGTGGACCCAGGTTATTTTGATGCAAACTTCAACTTAGCAGTGGCTTACAACAAGTTGAAACGCCACGACGACGCTGCCAAGATGTTTGGCCGCGCCATGGAGTTGAATCCCAACTTTGCCGACTCCTGGTATGGACGAGGCCAAGTGTGGCTTATTAAAGGGGATTTCCCAAAAGCAATTGCGGACCTGGAAATATTTGCCCAAATGGACTCAAAAGAACCCAAGGACAAAATTCAATCAAGCCTAGGCATGGCCTACGCCGGCGCCGGGCAGAACGATCGCGCCCTCGCCGCTTACGATCTTGCGCTAAAGATCAAGCCCGATCCGGAACATCATTTCAGGAAAGGCAATACCCTGGCCGCTATGGGTAAAATGCAGGAGGCCATTGCTTGCTATGATGCAGCACTTACGCTCACCCCAAATTACGCCGATGCAATAAACAATAAAGGAAATGCCTACGCGAGCATGGGAAAATTCACAGAAGCAATGGCGGAATTCAACAAAGCCATAGAGATGAAACCGGATGCGCCAAATTTTCGATTCAACCGGGGCATGGCACGCCTTTCTGCTGGTGACAAATCAGGTGCCTGCACCGATTGGCAACAAGCCGCATTGGGCGGCTACACGCAGGCACAGGGGCTTATACAGCAGTTTTGTCATTAGGGAGAGTGCCGGCCCAAGATTTGTGGGAATAATGCAAGTTATTTATCAAATAGTGTAACATCTTTGAAAGGGGATAAAGACACCTTTGTGATGTTAGTATTTTATGCATTATGCAAGTACCTTTATTGTCTGGCCTTTCCTATAATAACATTTGGGGTAGAATCACCGCTACAGGGCACTTGCTCCGAATGGCAGTACAAGAATTTAATGTAGACAACTGCCTGAAATTCAGCGCGTCGCTGTCATATTATACACTCTTTTCCATGGCGCCCATGCTGATCATCGTCATAGCGATTGGCAGCATTTTGCTTGGCAAAGAAGCGGCGGAGGGCTACCTGTATCAACAATTTGAAGGGCAGATCGGAAAAATAGGGGCTTTGCAACTACAGGAAATGATCAAAAACGTCCGAATATCGGGCGACACGCCTTGGGTGACTGCAGTGGGTATAACCACTTTTTTTCTCGGTGCAACGGGCGTTTTCATTGAAATACAGGATTCGATCAACTCAATCTGGTCTATTAAAGCAAAGCCAAAACGAGGCTGGGTACGATTCATCTTTACACGCATCGTTTCTTTTTCGATGGTCGTTGGTATTGGTTTCCTTTTGATGGTTTCGCTTGTTGTGAGTGCGGCGCTCAGCATGCTGGATGCTTGGCTTGCTACTAATATCAGTGCGTTCGTTTGGCTTGCCTTCGTTATCAGCAATTTGGTATCTACAAGCGTTGTGATGCTTCTTTTTGCGGTGATTTTCAAAGTTCTGCCCGATGCTGAAGTAAAATGGCGCGACGTTCTGATTGGTGCATTTTTCACTGCCATTATGTTTTTGATAGGCAAATATCTTATTAACCTTTATCTCAGTCGCTCTAGCACCATTTCGGCTTATGGAGCAGCGGGAGCCGTGGTGCTCATTATATTATGGGTCTATTATTCTGCGATCATTCTCTATCTGGGCGCAGAGTTCACGAAAGTTTATGCCAATCAATATGGAGGCAAAATCAACCCCAACGAATTCGCCGTTTTTGTGGAACACAAGGAAGTCGTGGCAAAGCAATTGGTGTTGGGCTCGGAAGAAAAAAAAGTGTAATCCGCTATGAACCTCCACACGTCCCACCCATATTGGCTTCTAAAAAATGGCCTTCTCTGCGAATATCCTGCCCTTCGCCATCCCTTAAAAGTTGATTTTCTCGTCATGGGTGGGGGCATTACAGGAGCACTCACGGCTTGGTATCTGGCGCAAGCAGGGGTCTCGGTAGCGGTGGTGGATCGTCGGCACATTGGCATGGGAAGCACCTGTGCCAGCACGGCTTTGTTGCAATACGAAATTGACGTGCCAATGCACCAATTGGTAAAATTCGTGGGTGAAAAGAATGCTGCCCGCAGTTATCATCTCTGTATAGAAGCAATAGACAAATTAGAACAGATTTGTGAAAATCTTCCATTCCCGACTGGATTTGAGCGCAAACCCTCAGTGTATTGTGCCAGCCGAAAAGCTGATTTAGAAGCATTAGACCTGGAATTCGCGATTCGTCAAAAGCATGGAATCCGCGTGGAGCGTTGGGACAAAGCCGAGGTGACTCGGGCATTCCCGCATTTTAAATCACCTGGCGCCTTGTATTCCCCGCATGATGGTGCTCAAGTAGATGCCTATTCGCTCACGCACGCACTGTTGCAGGATGCGATGAAACACGGTGCGCAGGTATTCGACAAAACCGAAATCGTGGACATCCAGCATGAAAAAACGCAAGTGGTGCTGAACACCGGTCACGGACATCTCATTCGGGCAAAGCAATTGGTGATTGCCAGTGGCTACGAGTCTCAAGATTACCTGGAACAAAAAGTCACGCGCCTTCACTCCACTTATGTACTTGTAAGTGAACCCTTTGAATCTGAAATTTGGTACCGAGACGCGCTGATCTGGGAAACTGCCCGCCCTTATCGTTACCTCCGAACCACCCCTGACCGCAGGGTACTAATAGGCGGGAGAGATGAGCCTTTTTACAGCCCTGGCAAGCGAGATAAATTGTTGACCAAAAAGACCCGTTTGCTGGCTCATGATTTTGACAAAATGTTCCCGACGCTGGCCCCGATCCTGGTGGATTTCAGCTGGGCAGGCACTTTTGCAGAAACCTTTGACGGGCTTCCATTTATCGGGACGGTGAAAGAGCGGTCACGCACCATTTTTGCTTTGGGCTTTGGAGGAAACGGTATTGTGTTCAGTCAAATCGCTGGTGAAATCATCCGAGATGCGGCACTTGGCAAAAAGAACCCCGATGCGCACATTTTTTCTTTCGACCGGATGAACAATCCTGGTAAAAGCACTTAACTATGACCCTCTCTCTGCAAATCTCCTGGCTTTTTTTATTGGCGATGCCCGTTGCCTGTATTGCTTGGACAGTCACCCATGAAGAGATATTTAAAGAACCTAGAGATTATTGTTCCAGAAGAAGTTTAAAAAGCAGTACTATTTGGGAAAGGAAATTTTTTTATCTCCTTACCTGTGAATATTGTTTCAGCCATTATGTGGTCATTTTGTTTCTGTTTATAACTGATTACAAATTGTTGATGGATGACTGGAGCGGTTACGTCATAGCAGGATTCTCTTTAGTATGGATAGCAAATATTTATATGGGCTTGTTTGCCTTGATTCGTCAAAATATTAAAAAAGAGAAAGTCGAAATTGAGATAATGGAGAAAACGGTGGATAAGTAGGAGCATGTCTAAAGAAAAATATTAACCATGAACATTCCCAAATTTTTCAAGACTAAAAAAGCGAAAATCCTGCTTGGTGTGATAGTTCTTCTAATCGCATTGCGCATCGCTTTGCCTTATATTCTGTTGCACTGTGCCAATAAAACATTGGCTGAAGTGAACGGCTACTACGGCCAAGTTAACGACATTGACGTGGCGCTTTACCTGGGCGCTTACAGAAAATAAATTTTAAAGGAAACATAGAAAATCCTGAAACCATCATCATAGAAGTGGCACTCATTGTATTGCAAAACGGTTTTGTGGAAGCGCTGCGCCCTTCTATTGACAATCAGATCAACTTGAGCAAATTAGCCGAAGCTGGAGAGAAGGGGAAAAGGGGGTTTTTCAAATCGCTGTTCAAATCCGATAAAAAGGATAAAAAGAAGGATTGAAGTGGCTGCGGTGGCTGAATTTCCGTCAGCATGACAACCCAAGAAAAGATAACGTTAACTCGTTCATTTTTGCTTATCTGGGTTGTCAACTTTCTCAACTTCCACCACTTTCTTAGCTGCCGCCTCCGCTTTCTTTTTCTTCTTAAAATAACGGCGCAATAAGAAATTGTCCTGTACTGCCCGCAAATCTTCATCCAGTTTTTGAGAACCGCCTTCCAGGTTTTTGAGTGTTGCTTTGAGGTGTTCTGCCGATGCTTCATCATAAAGTAACACACCCAAAGGAGAACTTTTGTTGTCTAATTTACTGGTGGCTATACTAACATTACTGCTGGCAGTTTTCAAATTGTCTGTTGCTTCCGCAGCTGTAATGGTCAATTTCTTTAGTTGCTTTACAGAAGCTTGTACATCCTTGAAAATGGTTGTATCCGTAACAAGGTCATTGGCCAGCGATCCTTTTTTATTGAGTTTTACGCCATAATCAGAGATAGAGGCCGTTAGTTTTTCAGCGTGTTGGGAAGACCTTTCCAGCGAAGCGAGCGTAGTGCCCAGACTGTTGTAAAGCGTTTCATCGTTCAACAATTTTCCTACTGTTCCCTCTCCTCCCGCCAGTTTTTTGCTGATAGATTTAAAATCGGTCGTGATGGCCAGAAGGTTTTCATTGTTCTCACGCAAAGTGCTCATCATCTCTTCAGTGGATCCTATTTTTTCGATGCCCAAAGTGTCGCCTTCTTCCACAAGTTGTGCTGATTCTGTGCCTCCATAGATGATGATGATCTTGTTGCCAATCAATCCATCGGTGCTGATCTTCATCTTGGAATCCTTGCGGATATACTGCTGCGCTTTTTCATCGATTTTTACATCTACCCGCACCTGAGATTTTCCGTAAAAACCCAACTTGTGTACCGTCCCGATTTTTACGCCTGAAAACCAGACATTGTTGCCGGCCTGCAACCCATTGACATCTTCGAAAATAGCGGTCACATGAATTTTTTTGACAAATGTGCTATGCAAGTTGCCGATGGCCAGAATACCCGCCAGGAGAAAAAGCAAGCCCAGGACTATGAACAGTCCTACGACTATTGGACGCTTATTTGATTCTGATTTCATAACTATTGAATGAAATTGTAATTGTAAAATTCTTTTGCCTGTTCTTCATCCGTATCGAATACTTCATCGAAGTTTCCGGAACGTGTAAATTTACCCTCCAAAAGCATCACAACGCGGTCGCCAGTGGCTTTTGCGCAGCTCAGGTCGTGGGTAATAATGATAGCACTGGCTTTATAACGTTCCTGAACTTCATTGATCAGGTTATTGATTTCTATACAGGTTATGGGGTCAAGGCCGGCGGTTGGTTCATCATATAGCATGATTTCCGGTTTAAGCATTAAAGTCCGGGCAATACCAATCCTTTTACGCTGTCCGCCTGATAGGTCTGAAGGCATCTGGTTGATTTTATCCGAGAGGCCTACCGCATCGAGGGTTTCTTCCACCATCGTGTCTACTTCTTTTTTACCGAGGGTTCTATTTGTCCTGGTCAATGGAAATTGCAGGTTTTCGCGCACATTCATGCTATCGTACAAGGCACTGCTTTGGAATGAAAACCCGATTTTCATACGCAGTTCGCGCATTTCTTTTTCGCTTATTTGCTCTACATCTTTTCCCAACACTTTAACAGTGCCTTCATCTGGCAGTAGCAGGCCGGAAATGATTTTAATCAACACAGATTTTCCACTGCCAGAGCGTCCAAGCACCACCACATTTTCCCCTTTATAAACGTCCAGGTCAATACCACACAAAACATCCAAATCACCAAAGGATTTGTACAATCCTTTAATGGAGATTACGGTTTCCCTTTTATCTATATGCGCTGCTTTATGTTCCATATTGATTTAATAATACCTTATCCAGTTAGATATTTGAACAATTACCATTTCCTCCACAAAAATCAGGAACATGGAAATCACAACGGATGCATTGGCGGCTTTGCCCACACCTTGTGTACCCTTTTCGGCATTGTAGCCTTTATAACTTGATACCATACCAATAGTAAATCCAAACGAGACAGCTTTTACCACGGAAGTCCCTACATCCAGGAAGCTGACTTGTGAGAATGCCTCGGCGATAAAAGTGGGGAAGCTGGTTTTTTCATGCTGATAAATATTCAGAAAAGAACCCATCATACCTACGAAAGTGCAGTAAAATGCCAAAATTGGAATCATGACCGTGGTTGCAATAACACGAGTAACCACCAAAAACTTAAAGGGGTCGGCTGCAGAGACCTCCATGGCGTCAATTTGTTCTGTAACCCTCATAGAACCCAGTTCAGCCCCAATATTGGAGCCAACCTTGCCGGCACTGATCAAAGCCGTCACGAGCGGTGCCAAAGCTCTTATCATAGCAATCGCAATCAATGAAGGCAGCCAGGAAGTGGCGCCAAAAGCGACCAAAGAAGGTCGGGATTGTTTGGTAAACACCATGCCGACCACAAAACCTGTGAGTGTTATCAGTGGCAAGGACTTCACGCCTACTTCATAACATTGATAAACAATTTCACGAAACTCAAAAGGGCGCTGAAATGCTTGTTTGAAAAATTTTGCTATAAATTTATAGGCATTGTATACGCCTAAAAACATATCGTCTAATTTTTCGGTGAGTATATGTTTCTTCAGCATAAACTAAATTATAAGCGAATTTTCACAGCATAAAGGTGGTTGTTCAGTAAGTGTTTCTTGTTACACAATTCCAGTTAATAATTATATCATTCACACTTTTCAGATTTTGGTGGTTGCCTGAATCCACTATCTTTGCCAGAAGGAGAACAAACGTGACAGATTCCTACCAAACCATCATCGCCCCCAGCACTGGCGAATTCAAAGACCGGGGCAGCAAATTCATCGCCTATGCCTGGCCTGTGCGCAGCGAAGCCGATGCTTTGCAGCATTTGGAAAACCTCCGTAAAGAACATTTCAAAGCACGCCACCATTGCTTTGCCTGGCGATTCGAGCCAGACGGCAGTCGTTTCCGATCCAATGACGATGGCGAACCCAGTGGCACCGCCGGACGGCCCATTTTGGGTCAAATTGATTCATTTACATTGACTTATGTCGTGGTGGTGGTGGTGCGGTACTTTGGCGGAACCCTGCTCGGCACCTCCGGCCTCATCAATGCCTACCGGGAAGCGGCCGCCGAGGCATTGCGCCATGCTGAAGTAATCGAATGCCTGGTGAAAGATTTTTTCCTGCTTGATTTTGACTACGCGCTGATGCCCGATGTGATGAACGCCATAAAAAAACTCGAACTCGAAGTCCTCCAGCAAAGCTTCGAGGAGCGCGGACAAATCGAAATTGCCATTCGCCAAAGCGAAACAGCGGCTACGCTGCTGCGCTTTCGTGCTCAACTCTGGAAAGTGAGTGAAGAAGAAGCGGCAGGAGTGGACTGGCCAACGGGGCTGGTGGTAACAGATTTTTAAACAGCAAAAAGTGATACCCTCGCTTGGTAAAGCCTTCCCGCTCGTAAAAAGCGTGCGCCTTTTCGTTTTCTAAATAGGCATCGAGCATCATCATCTCGCAGCCTTCGGCGAGGGCTAGTTTTTCGATAAAATCGGTCAGCAACTTACCGATTCCCTTGGAGCGATGGGTGTCGGCCACAACCACTTTGTCCATTTCAAGGTATCGGCCACTGTAGATTTTCGTTGCGACCCAGATACCTGAAATACCTACGCAAGTGTCTACCTCGAAAATTGCCCCCATACGGTATCCATGCGCCAGCATATCGTCGAGCATGTGGGCATAGCAGTCCTCCGTCACCCCAGGACTAATCTGCCGAATAAGAGGGTAAAGGGGCAACATCTCGGGTTTTTTGGTCAGGATTTGAAAAGTGTAAGGCATAGCGGAAATAAAAATTGCTTCGCAAAGTTTGGAATAGCCCGAAAATTTTCAAAACCCCCGACAAAGAATTACGCACAAAAATTTTTTTGCTCAGAATGCCCAAAAGAGAGGCTTAACGTTTGAAAAACAAATCCTACTCCCATTAGGACAACGTAATGCGGGATATTTGCGCCCCGTTTGCGCAACACGGGCATCTTTTTTGTTCTTTAGGCCTAAAGAGTGCCTGTTGCGCGAAAACCTTTTTTTGAAATAATTGGACTTTGGACATTTGGACTTTGGACAACATCCATAAACTTGAAATCTTGAACATGAAATTCAAACTGCTCATCCTGCTCTTGTTGCCAGCCTTCGTGCTTATGGCTCAAGCAGACCCCACTCCTGCCTCAGCGCCAGTGAATACGCCTGGCCCACGTAAAATCTACAAAACCCGCGATTACAAACTGGACAACAACGGCACTTCATTCGCTGCCGGTATCAAAGTTGACGACCTGAAACCGCTCGTCTATGCTTTGGCCTCCGACTCGATGCAAGGCCGCGAGACAGGCGAAGAAGGTCAGCGTATAGCTGCGCAATTTATCGCAAAACAATTCAAAGACGCAGGCCTTCCGCCAAAGGGCGACAAAGGATTTTTCCAAAAAATAATGCTTCAAAGCGCAGCCTGGAAAGATATCGGCCTTAAAGTGGCAGATAAGGAATTCAGCAACCGTGTGGATTTTTATGTCTACCCAACCTTCAGCCCCGACAGGCCGCTTACGGAATTTAAGGACCTGGTTTTTGTCGGCTATGGCATCGAGGATGAAAAATACAACGACTACGGCAAGACTGATATAACGGGCAAGGCTGTTATTTTTTACAATGGCGAACCCTTGGCACCGGATGGAAAATCGCTCTTAACGGGGTCTGAATTTCGTTCCAACTGGAGCCTTGACTGGCGCAAAAAAGTGCAATTGGCAAAGAAAAAAGGCGCAATTGCGGCATTCATCATTGACCCCAACTTTGAGGAAAGCCTGAAGAAAAACCGCAAAGCAATTTCCGCTTACGGCTGGAAACCCGTAGGTACTAACCCAGAAGGGATAGCCAATGATTTAATCCCTCATGTATTCGTTTCACCCGAAGTAGCAAAAGCCATTTTCGGGGGGAAAGCCAATAAAGCTGAAAGCGAATTGGCCGATTTACGCGAAGGAGAGACGTTCAAACCCGTGAAAGTGAAGGCCAAAATCCAACTGCGACTCGACAAGGAAACCCAATCGCTGGAAGGGTCCAACGTGCTTGCCGTAATCGAAGGCAGCGACGAAAAACTCAAAAAGGAATTCGTTTTTGTCACCGCCCACTACGACCACTTGGGCATGCCTGACAGCACCGTGATCTATTATGGCGCCGACGACAATGCTTCGGGTACCGCTGGCGTGATTGAAATCGCGCGGGCATTCGCTGAGGCTAAAAAACAAGGTGTCGGCCCGAAACGCACGGTGGTTTGCATGTTGGTCAGCGGGGAAGAAAAAGGGCTGCTCGGTTCAAAATACTACACGGAATTTCCCCTTTTCCCACTCGACAAAACCATCGTAGACATCAATATTGACATGATTGGCCGTGTGGACGAGCCTCATGCCAATAACCCAGACTACATCTATGTGATCGGATCAGACCGCATCAGCACCCATCTCCATGACATCAACGAGATTGTGAATTTCGAGCACACCAAACTGGAGCTCGATTATAAATACAATGCAAAAGACGATCCCAACCATTTCTACGAGCGTTCCGACCACTTCAATTTTGCCGAAAAAGGGGTACCTATTATATTCTTTTTTAACGGGGTACACCCGGATTATCACCGGCCAAGTGACACTGCGGACAAAATCAATTTTGACGCGCTCGCCAAACGCGCCCAACTTGCGTTTTATGTAGCTTGGGAAGCAGCCAACAGACCAGAGCGTTTTATATCCAACGTGCCACAAGAGCGGAAAAAGACCGAATCGGGCAACGAATGAACCATTGTTCATAGCAGAGTACCCGTCCTACGGCTTGAAGCCGTAGGACGGGTTTGTTTTTCCAACATGAATTTTTTTCAAAAAACCGTCGCCAAAATCCTGGGCCAATCCAATTTGAAAGCTGCGTCCTCTGTGCATCACTTTCGTTTTCAATCGCTCGCTTTGAAACGGGAAGTAGCATACGATGTCTATTTGCCGGCAGGCTACGACCCGGCCAAGGGGCGCAAATACCCGCTCATACTTTTCAACGACGGGCAGGATTTGCCGCGAATGCACTTTGCCAAAGTCCTTGAAAAGTTGGGGTCAGACAAAAAAAGCCGCGCCTTCATTGCCATTGGAATTTATACTTCCGAACGGCGAATCCGCGAGTACGGCACAGCCCGGCAGACCGATTACAAGGGTCGTGGCGACCTGGCGCCGAAGTACACCCATTTTGTCGTGAAGGAATTAATGCCGCACTTGCGTGATCAGTTCAATGTGTCGTTGTTGGCCAAGGGCACAGCTTTTGCGGGCTTTTCACTGGGCGGACTTTCTGCCATGGACATTGTCTGGGCACACCCCGAGGTTTTTGGAGCTGCAGGTGTTTTCTCTGGTTCGCATTGGTGGCGCTCCTCTGTTGTGCGCCCAGATGAACCAGATGCCGACCGTATCATGCACGACATCGTTCAAAAAGTGGCAAAATTTGATAAAAACCAACGCTTTTGGTTTCAATGCGGCACCTTGGATGAGGAAGAAGACCGGAATAATAATGGGATCATTGATTCCATTGACGACACGCTCGATCTCATACGCGCACTGCGCGAAAAAGGCATTCCCGAAAAAAACATCCGCTATTTGGAAATTGAAAATGGGCGGCATGAGCCCAGGACTTGGGGGGAGGCCATGCCGGATTTTTTGGGATGGGTGTTTAGGTAAGCAGACATTTTACCATAGAAGTCTTGACAAGGCGAGGGGTTACTTAGGTGTATGTTAAAATTGATGAAGCATTTGCCCTTTTGAAAACTATTTAATACAATTGTGCTTGGTTCTACTCGGAATATTTCTCAATCGTGTACACGAGAGACGGATCGTAATCATTCTTTTAATCCTGCTACTATTTTAATCGCTTCGACAGCCCCCACACTTGCAGTTGTCTTATGGAAAGTTTTGTCAGTCGGCACCCGCTGACTGAGTGTTATCAATTTTCCTTTAGCAACCAAATCGCTATAAAACACGGCAATGGGCGCGACTGGTGGCTTATTGTTGGGAAATGGGGTGGTTCTTCTGGTGCAACGGTCTTTTTAATTGACGAAACTGGCGTCCATAACACTGGGGTACAGGATTTTGGCCCAATCCCTGCGCTTTGGGAAGGAGGCCTAATCGGGACCTCTCAGGACGGAAATCAAATTGTCCGTGGGCAGTATCCTGACGGTGCTCGATTTTTTGATTTTAACAGGTGTACGGGCGAGTTGGGCAATATGCGGTTCATACCCAGAAGAATTTGTTTCTCTGCGGCTCATTTTTCACCCGACTCAAAAAGTGTTTATGTGCAAACCCATCGCGTCATGAACACCTTGGATCTATCTGCGATTGATACCACCATGCTGGCGGATACCTTGATCCATCACAACTGGTATGCCGATGGCAGTCCCCCATTCTATACTACACTCGGATTTGGCGAAATGGGGCCTGATGGCAAAATGTACTTTACCCAAGGCACCTCTACCACAACACTCCATGTCATAAACCGGCCTAACCTGCCTGGTCTGGCCAGTGACATCGAGTTGTATGGCGTGAATCTGACCCGCAGTTCGTCATGGCAATGGGCGGGACTGGTGGATAGTGACACCCGTTTATGGCGGGCAAGAATACCGTTTGCTTTTGGTCACACCGGAGGGCATTGAAGGACCTTTCTTGCAAAATATAGGGCCTGTGATGAACTGCCGTCATTTTGGTACAAGTGCTTTTTCTTTGGACGGTCAAAAATTTGCCCGCGCCCAAAACTGCCAAGTAGCAGTGCTGGATTTTGACCGATGCACTGGAATTTTTTCAAGCCCGCAATTGCTCGATTTGCCCGACAATGTAATAGGTGGCGGGGGAGTGGCTTTTTCAGCTGACAATCAACGGCTTTTGGTCAGCACACAGCTCCAAATATTGGAGGCTGACCTTACAGATTCAGCTCCAGTATTAGACTCGGCTTTTGCATGGAATTATCAATGGGGAGTAAGTTTGCAGCACATGGAGTACACGCCCTTTGGACAGATAATCATGAACTATATGCACCGAACGAAATATTTAAGTCTTATCAGCAAACCATTGCTAAGTGGTGGAGATATGAAATTCGAACCAAGGGGATACTCTTACCCGCCTACTCAGTACGTACATTACCAAACTATCCCAACTACCGCCTTTATGACGTTCCGGGCAGTTTGTGCGATACACTGGGAATTGATGCCCCAATGGTAAACAGCACGACTCCAAACCTCTCAAAGGAAGGAAAAATACAAATCTTTCCCAACCCCACTACAGGCATCATTCAATGGAGTGGAATCGCTGATGACACCCAAACCACTGTTCGCATCCACAACCTTTTGGGCAAGATGATCAGCGAGAAAAAAAGCTCCGACGGCTACACCTATCTGGAGGAGGTGCCTGATGGCCTCTATTTTATTACCCTTTTTGGGGAAAAAGGTCATTTTTTGACAACAAAGGCCGTAATCTTAACAAAAAAATAGCCGCTCCCCGGGTGTATGGGAAGCGGCTTATTTACCCGCCGTAGCCTTCCCGCCTGCCAAGACTTGGCGGGCAGGGGCGAAGGAGGGCTCACTTTTCAAAACCTTCAAATTACTTGCCAATCGAATCAATCGGCGCAATCAAAAAATCAAATCAATCCCCTCAGGCCACCATCCCCATCTCCTGTTCCAGGAATAGTTCCAGGCCAGAGTTCTCGCAGCTCTGCAACCAGCCATGCACGTCGGGCTGCAAGCCCATGCGAAGTTCGTTGATGTGTTTTTTCAAACGCATACCTACTGGGCGGCTCGTTTCATTGACTTCTGGGAGTGTAATTTTTCGATCTCTCCAGGTAATTTCGCTCACGTGGCTCACCACTGCTGCCGTTCCTGCTCCAAAGCACTCCTGCAGCGTACCGCGCCAATAAGCGTCGGCGATTTCGGCGATGCTGAGCAAGCGATCTTCCACCGTGTAGCCCCATTCTTTGAGCAGCGTGATGAATGAATCGCGGGTTACACCGCGCAGAATCGTGCCAGTGGTAGCGGGTGTTATCACCTTGCCGTCCATCACAAAAAAGAGGTTCATGGTGCCTACTTCCTGCACATACTTTTTCTCGACGGCGTCCATCCACATCACCTGATCGTAGCCAGCGGCCTTGGCGCGCTGGGCCGGGAGGAGGGATGCGCCGTAGTTGCCGGCGCATTTAGCCTCGCCTGCGCCACCTTGGGAGGCGCGGGTAAAGACTTCCTCGACCCACAGTTTAATGGGCTTTGGGTAATAAGGGCCAACAGGGCCTGTGAACACAATAAATCGGTACTTTTCGGAGGTGTGTACACCGAAATACTCGTCGGTGGCAAACATTAATGGGCGGATATACAGGGCGTGGTCATCCGTTGCCGGGATCCAGTCTCGGTCAAGGTCAACCAACATCTTCAAAGCTTGTACAAAAAGGTCTTCAGGAATCTCGGGCATACACATCCGCTCTGCCGAAACATTGAAACGGCGAGCGTGCATTTCGGGCCGGAACAAAACGGGTTCTCCGTGCATCTTGGTGGCTTTCATGCCTTCAAAAATGCTTTGGCCGTAGTGCAGGGCGAGATTCGCAGGGGAAATGTCGAGTAAGCCAAAAGGCTCGATACGGAAGTCGGTCCATTGTTTGCCATCGTAATCGGCGACAAACATGTGGTCAGAAATCACCTTGCCAAAAGGCAAGTTTTTAAAGTCAACAGAGGGGAGCTTGGATTGGTTGGTCAGGGTGACTTCGACCGGGTATTTTACAGCCATAAATGTGGGAAGTTGACTATGGTGAAAACCTTGTGAATGACGAGACAAAGGTATTTAGCTTTATGAGAACTAAAAAAATTTTATTCTAAAAATATGAAAATATTTTAGGGGTTTGCAGAATTATTATTCCTGAAGGAGGCTTTTTGTGTATAAAAATATTTTTTTGCCTGCCATAACATACTCCTAAAGGTTGAATATTTGGCACGGCCTGGACGAAAAAGTGACTGTTTTCAAATAACATACCTTACGTTTACCCACATTTCTCAAACCGGTACTCGTCATGGTTTACATAAAAAAAAAGTCCGCCCTCCCTGTTTTCTTTTTTGCAGCGATGCTCTGCGCCTTGCAAGCAATTGCCCAAAACAACCCCTACCGCCGCCCTCCTGCTGATGTGGCAGCCATTGTGGAAGCAAAGCCCACTCCCCTGGTAAGCATGAACCCCACGCGCGACGCGCTATTACTTACCGATTACAACCCCAACCCTGGCATCGCCACACTGGCGCAGCCGTTTTTGAAACTTGCCGGTCAGCGCGTGAACCCACAAATCAATGCCCGCCAACGGATTACAGAGTTCACCGGTTGCACCGTGCAGTGGTTTTCAGAAGGGAAAAGTATCGCGATCGAATTGCCAGCAGCAGGGAGATTGGCTGGAGTTCCGTCCTGGTCGCCCGATGGCAAACGCCTTGCTTTTGCAGTAGATGTAGCAGATGGGGTACAACTCTGGGTGGCCGATGCTCGCACTGGCAAAAGCAAGCGAATGGGCAATCTGCTCCTGAATGATGTGCTGGCTACGGCTTTGTATTGGCTCAAAGACAGCGAACGTCTTTTGGTACGCAGCATACCCGGTGGAAGAGGCCCCGCTCCGAGTGCGACAGTAGTGCCTTCCGGGCCGTCCATTGAGGAGACTTCGGGCAAGGTTTCGCAGGTGATGACCTATCAAGACCTGCTAAAAAACGAACACGACGAATTCTTGTTTGAATACTATGCAACCAGCCAATTGATGGTGGCAAACGCCAGCACGGGCAAGGCAGCCCTTCTTGGAAGCCCTGGGCTTTACACCGGGATAGAATGGTCGCCCGATGAAAATTATGTGCTGGTAACCCAATTGCGCAAGCCATTTTCATACCGTGTTCAGTTTAGCAATTTTGCTCGAAAAACAGAAATCTGGGATCGCAACGGGAAGGCCATCCGCACGCTGGTTGAATTTCCTGTGACCGACGAAATCCCACGCCAAGGAACGGTAGTTGGGCCACGCACTTTCGAGTGGCAACCGATCCATGGTGCTCGCGTGCTTTGGGCGGAGGCGCTGGACGGTGGTGACCCAAAGCGAAAAGTGGATTTTCGCGACAAAATCATGATGCTCGATGCGCCCTTCTCGGGCGAAGCCCGTGAAATTTTCAAGATAAAACATCGCTACGCTGGCTTTGATTGGTTGGCGGCAAAAGACGCAGGACTGGTGTCGGAATTTGACCGCGACCGGCGTTGGTACACCACCTACGTCGTTGATTTGCAAAACCCGTCCATGCAAGACACCCTGTTCGATTTGAGTGTGAATGATGACTACGCCAACCCAGGCAACCCGGTGCTTGATCGGCTCCCCAACGGCGATTGGGTCATAGCGCAAGAAGGCGATTGGCTATTTTACGATTCCGAAGGGGCATCTGAAGCGGGGTCGTACCCCCGTCTTGACAAAATAAACCTCAAAACGGGTGAGAAGCAAACGGTCTACCAATCGGCCAACAATACCTTTGAGGAGTTTATCGCCTTTGCCGGCAAGGGCCGAGATCAAATTGTAACGCGCTACCAAAGCAAAACAGAAGTGCCCAACTTTTTCTTGGTGAATCTCAAAAACAAGGCACGCACAGCCCTCACCGAATTCAAAGACCCTGCTCCCCAGCTTACGGGTATTCAAAAGCAAGTGGTGAAATACACCCGAACCGATGGAACGCCGCTCTCCGGCACGCTCTATCTGCCGGCAGATTACAAACCCGGTCAAAAACTCCCGCTTTTTATGTGGGCTTATCCGCTGGAATATTCCGACAAGTCTACCGCCGGGCAGGTACGGGTGACCGACAATACCTTTACTTTTTACCGCAACGATTCGCCTTTATTCTTCGTGACACAAGGCTATGCCGTGCTGATGGACGCCACCATTCCCATCGTAGGCGACCCCGAAACGATGAACGACACATTTCTCGAACAGGCTACCGCTTCGGGTCGAGCAGCCATTGACTACCTTGATTCATTGGGCATCATTGACCGCACAAAAGTGGGGGTAGGTGGCCACTCATACGGAGCGTTTATGACTGCTAACTTATTGGCGCACAGCGATGATTATGCTTATGGCATTGCTCGTTCAGGAGCATATAATCGAACGCTCACTCCTTTTGGATTTCAAAGCGAACGCCGTTCATTCTGGGAGGCGAAGGACATTTACATGAACGTGTCGCCCTTCAATTTTGCCGACAAAATCAAAAAGCCGCTCTTGCTCATTCACGGCGAAGCCGACAACAATCCGGGCACATTTACAGTACAAACAGAGCGTTTGTACCAAGCCATCAAGGGAACCGGAGGCACGGCGCGATTGGTCTTGTTGCCACACGAAAGCCACGGGTATCGTGCCCGCGAAAGTGTGCTTCATGTGCTGGCGGAAATGTTTGACTGGGCAGGGAAATATGGTGGGATGGCGAAGCCTTAGAAGACAAGTTTTTTTGACAGGATTTACAGGATAAACAGGATTTTCACTCCTCTCCATCCTGTCTATCCTGTAAATCCTGTCAAAAAAAGCAAAAAACCTGTCCACAAACAAATCGCTCCAAAGTGAAAGACAATTTCTCCGCACAATCCTCTGGCTACGCACAATTTCGCCCAGGCTACCCGGCACAATTGTTTGATTTGCTGACGGTTGGTCAAGCCGCACATTGGTTTGTTTTTGAAAAATTTTATCCAGAAGCGAGGCGTGTTTTGAAGCCCGGCGGACTGCTCGCACTGGTTGGTTACAACTTGCTCCGGGTAGATGAGCCTACGGAAGCAGTGATAGAATATTTTTACAACACAACCCTCAAGGGCTGCTGGGATGGCGAGCGGTACTTGGTGGAGCAGGCTTATCGTACCATCTCGTTCCCGTTTGACGAAATTCCGTTTCCTGAAATGGACTCGAATTATTCCTGGACAGTTGACCAACTATTGGGCTACCTCGGAACCTGGTCGGCAGTGCAGCATTTCATTCGTAAAAATGGCCGGAGTCCGATTGACGAGATGCTCTTTGCACAGTTGAAAGAAGTTTGGCCGGAAGGAGAAGTCAGGATCGTTCGATTCCCGATTTTTGCGCGGGTGGGTTTCAATAACCAAACGCTTGATTTTAAACATGGCAGAACCACTACGCAGGCAAGCATACCCTGCGTATTTTGGTGAATGGAACCGCTTTGGCTGAGCAGGAATTTGAGGTGATTGATTAGGGTGTGTTTGAAAGTGACGGGCTTTTCGGACTTTTGCACCCGATGTATTCAATTTTTAAACCACTGCTTTTCGCGCTTTCTCCAGAAAAGGCGCACCGTGTTACCTTTCGATTGCTCGATCTTGCCGCAGCATTACCCCCTACGCGCTGGCTCCTGCGATCTATGTTTTGCCTTCCCGACAAACGCTTGGAAAAACAACTACTTGGACTGAATTTTCCCAACCAGGTAGGTCTGGCAGCGGGTTTTGACAAAGACGGGAAACACCTGCTCGGACTCAGTTGCCTTGGCTTTGGTTTCGTTGAAGTCGGTACGGTAACGCCGCTTGCACAGGAAGGCAATCCGCAACCTCGCCTGTTCCGCCTGCCGCAAGACAAGGCGCTGATCAACCGAATGGGTTTCAACAATGAAGGCTTGGACGCGCTGGCCGAACAATTGCGTCGTTGGCGCGATAGGCATCCTAGTGGCGGCCCCATTATCGGCGGCAACATCGGCAAAAACAAGGCAACTCCCAACGAAGAGGCCGCCAGCGACTACCTGACTTGTTTTGAAAAACTGTTTCCCTGGGTGGACTACTTTGTGGTCAATGTCAGTTCGCCGAACACCCCGGGGCTGCGCGAATTGCAGGAAAAAGAACCGCTCACGCGCCTGCTTAATTTGCTGCAAGAAAAAAACCGGGCGCAAAAATTTCCCAAGCCCATCCTCCTGAAAATCGCTCCCGATCTCAGTGATAGTCAATTAGATGATATCGCTGACATCGTGCGCTCAACAGGTTTGGCAGGGATAATCGCCACCAATACCTCGATATCGAGAACAGGTTTAAAAACGCCTGCGGCTCAAATCACGTCCATAGGCCTGGGTGGATTGAGCGGAGTTCCCGTCAGCGAACGTGCCACCGAGGTCATTCGTTATCTTCGGGAAAGACTGGGCAAGGAAGTGGTCATCATTGGGGTGGGCGGTATAGACTCCGCACAATCGGCGCAAGAAAAACTGGACGCTGGGGCAGATTTGGTACAAGTGTACACGGGTCTGATTTACGAAGGCCCAGGCTTGGTGCGGAAAATCTTGCGGAAATTGTAGCGGCGACTTTTTTACTGATAGGGGTTGTAAAAAAAGCCCGAATCGCTTGGTGTGGATTCGGGCTTTTCTACTTTTGGCTGTCTTTTCAAAACGAAAAATCTGATTCCACATGAGCAACATCAACCCATCAAGGCTATTCACGGCTTCTTGTGTAGCACTCACCGTCACTTCGATGACTTTTGCTATTCGGGCAGGGATGCTTGACCCATTGGGCAAGGAGTTCAACCTTTCGGAGCAACAATTGGCTTGGATTGCGGGTATGGCCTTCTTTGGCTTCCCGGTGGCAACCACTATTGGCGGCTTTTTTGTGGACCAATTTGGCATGAGGCGGCTTATGTGGGTGGCATTTGGTGCCCACTTGCTGGGGCTTTTGCTCACCATTTTTGCCGGAGGGTTCTGGACGCTTTTTATTTCAACTTTTTTTGTAGGCTTTGCCAACGGTATGGTAGAAGCAGTGTGCAACCCACTCGTGGCTTCGATGTACCCCAACAATAAAACCGTGATGCTCAACCGGTTTCACGTATGGTTTCCGGGGGGCATCGTCATCGGGGCACTGTTGGCAGCAGCCATAAAAACACAGTTTGTAGACGTTGAAGGGAACCTCATTCCAGAGAAGATCGCTTTGATGAGGCAATTGCAAGTAGCCACTATGCTGCTTCCCACGCTGGTATATGGCTGGCTGTTTTGGGGACAAAGTTTTCCGCGTACGGAGCGCGTTACCACCGGGGTTTCTACCGCTGCCATGTTCAAGGCCGTCAGGACACCGCTGTTCCTTTTCATGGCACTTTGTATGTTTTTTACAGCCAACACAGAACTAAGCACTGGTCAATGGATTGAAAAACTTTTGGGCAACGCAGGGGCCAATGCATTGCTCATCTTGGCTTTGGTGAATGGTCTGATGGCGCTCGGACGCTATTTTGGCGGGCCGCTCATTCACCGCCTCAACCCCACGGGAATTCTGCTTGGCTCTGCTTTTTTCTCTTTGTTGGGCGTTTATATGTTGCGCACCATGGAAGGCCCGTCGCTCTATGCCGCTGCAGTGGTGTTCGCTATCGGGGTTTGTTATTTTTGGCCTACTATGCTGGGTTTTGTAAGCGAAAACATCCCTAAAAGTGGGGCGCTTGGGCTATCGCTTATGGGCGGCGCAGGTATGTTGGGCAATTGGGCATACCAGACCTTTTACATTGGGCCAAAACTTGATTTGGAGAAAAAAACAAACGCCCTGAACATGGGTTATCAGGAGGTCAGCGCCCTAAGTGGCGAAGCCCTCCAAAAATTTCTGAACGGCTTGCCCAAAGAAGCCCTTGACCAAATCGAACTGACCGCTGGGCGTAGTGTGCTGAGCAATATCAACCTGTTGCCCATATTTTTGATCGTCGCATTTACTGCGTTGTGGTTCTATATGCGCGGTCGTAAAAGCGAGGATTAAGGGCATGTTGGGGATTTTTGAATTTCAGAGATTTATCAACTTTCCGAAAGTTTAGAACTTTCGGAAAGTTTTGTTCTAAAAAAGAATGACAACACTATACCTGATTCCTTGTCCCATCGCCGAGAATGCCCTGCATACTATACCTGCCTATGCACAGGAAATAGTACGGAATTTAGATGTTTTCATTGTAGAACGGGCAAAAACGGCTCGGAGTTTTGTCAAAAGCCTCGCTCCCAGCCGCCCCATTCAGGAAATGATTTTTGTGGAATTGCCCGACAATCAAAGCTTTGAGGAGGCCGAGGATGTTTTTCGGGAGGCTGTAAAATCAGGCAAAAACCTGGGCCTGCTCTCTGAAGCGGGCTGCCCGGGTGTAGCCGACCCAGGTGCAGTCATTGTGGCACTTGCCCATCGGGAAGGCGTAAAAGTAGTGCCGCTCGTGGGGCCTTCCTCCTTGCTCTTGGCACTTATGGCTTCGGGCATGAACGGCCAGCGATTCAGCTTCCACGGCTACCTCCCGCCCAAGCGCCCCGAACTTGCCAAGGAACTCCGCCGTTTGGAGAATCTTTCGCGCCAGCAAGATCAGACCCAAATATTTATCGAAACGCCTTACCGCTCCCAAATGGTGATGGAGGTGGCATTGGAAACCTTACAACCAACCACACTCTTCGGCGTAGCACAAGACCTTACTGGCGATGCGGAGTTCAACCGCACACTTACGGTGAAAGATTGGAACAAGTCTGGGAAAAAGACGCTGGAAAAATTGCCGGGGGTGTTTTTGGTGTTCTGCGGCAATAAGTAGTCTTAGGAACGGTGTCACGCAACGACGCAACTTGTTTCACGCAACGACGCAACGGCGCGACGTTTTTAAAATCAAAAATAGCGTTGCGCCGTTGCGTCGTTTCGTGAAACAAAGCCTCGTTGCGTCGTTGCGTGAAATAAAAAGATCACCTGATAATCGCAAACTGCAACCCAAAATTCATGCGCAAAGTGGGAATAAACTTAGGCGCCTCGGTGTAGATTTCAGGGTTTTCGCTCCAAACAATGGATGGTCGTGCGATGAGCCGAAAACCTCCGGTACGGAACAAATTGAAACCGATTCCAAAGTTATAACTGGTGGTGCGCTTTTTGAAAAGTTGGTCGTGCCGGAACTCGTTGTAGGATTGGAATTCTAGTTCTGCACCGCTAAACTCCAGGCGATCAGGTGTGCTGGAATCTAAAATATCAATGCTCATTCCAACCTGCAAATACACACATTGACAGCGGTGTATCCTTACTTCCGCTTTAATGGGTATTGTCCAATAAGCTGGATCAAAAGACCGAATGTTTGATTTATACCTCGTTACAAGCACGCCATTTTCTTCCCGTTGGATAACCTGTCCTGCAAAAACAGGGTATTCGTACGCCTGATAATATTTGCGACCGATCCCCACACCCAGCGCAAGAGAGTTGATTGGCACTTCCAATTGAAAACTTGGGATAAAGCGAGGGGTGATGCCCTGTGTCAATTGGCGCACATCGAAACTCATTTCGAGGCCGCCCACAAGTTTGCCAAAATCACGTTGAGCAATGCCCATTTGGGCGCAGCAACAAAGAGCGGTAAGCAAGGCAAGTTTTCTCATAGCGCGGAAAAGTTTGGTTCAAAGATAACAGGACCGTGCAGTACGCTGCTTTTCAATCGTTATTAAAACTTGAGTAGCCACGAATTAAAACGAAAAACCCCGCCTGGCGCTTTGCCGGACGGGGTTCGTGTATCGCTGGTTCTGAATAACTTTATTTGATTTTGGCGATGTCGGCACTGGTATTCATGCCGCGGCTGGTCCATTCGATTTGATCCGGATTGCCGGAGGAAGTCAGTTCAACTTTAAGTGATTCTACCAAAGTCAGGCCGGTCACTTTGTTGCCGATATGGCCGTTCTCGCGGTAGTTGTTTTCCCAATTCACTTTGTATTGATTCACACTTGCACTCAAAGTTTCGTTGATGGTAGCAACCGTCATTGTTTCAGGGTTAACGCCTGCTACGAAGTGCGTGCCAATGTATTCGCCATCTTTTCCGAAAACACTGATGCTGTAGGTCTTCGTGCCACGGCTAAGGCCGCGAGCGATATTGTAGAGTACTGCGGTAAATTCTTCGGTTTCAAAAGCGGCTACTGGTTCTGGGCACACTGGCATATTGCTGAATGATGCACTGCGCTCCAACTCAGGGAGAAACTGGTAGTATTCCCAACCAAGGCGAGCGGCTTTCGCTGCTGGACGGGTTTCGAGTTGGCCTTGAAGATCCGCTGCGTTGAATGTGAAAGGAAGCGACGCCTTTGGAAACTGAGCCAAGAAATCTTGGAACGTAGGTGTTGCGTCCTGAGCATTCAGGGTAACGATGCTTGCCAGTGCAAGAAGTAGAGCCGGGATTAATTTTGAATTTTTCATTGTAAAGATCGGATTTGGATTTTAGTGCTTGGTGGATTTTACTGTGGCTTGATTAGTATGTAAGCCTGTTTCCCCCTCTATTCCAAATTGCTTGCCAAAAAGTTCAAGGAGGGGGTTTTTGCAGAAAAAAATTTCCAAAAAAGAAAGAATTAGACTTTATGGGGTAGAAAAGTCACAACAATCGGTACGGTTTGTTGAGCAAACGGTTGCCGGGTGTTTTGCCAATATTTCAAAGAACCAACGATGATTGTCAATCACTTACGCACAAAAAGCGTGAACGGTTTGCCTGTTAAAGTTTTTTTGGGCAAGATTTTTTTTGCGCTGCTGCATTTTATTTGAAAAAACTACTTGATTTCCCACAACTTCCAGCCTTCGGGCAAATCCTTCCGCAGTTCGAGGCGGTAGTTTCCCTTCAAAAAATCCCAGTTCAAGATCGGGTTCTGGCTCTCCCATTGAGCGCGCAGTGCTTCGTTGAAAAGCACAAAGCCCCCTGCTGGAAATTCGGAATAGCGGCGTTCCCAAAGGTTTAGGAATTGAACTTCTGGCAGGTAACTGCGCAACGCAACATCCAGATCAAAGGCATAAACGATGGCATCTGCTGGCAAAATCGCATTCAGTTGGCCAGCCACAGCAGTTTCCAATTTGTTCCGGGAAAGGGTGGGGAGAAGATATTTTGCACAAAAGAATAGTTGCAAGAAGAGCGCAGTAAGGATAATACCAACCGTGAGACGACGGAAAAAGATGAAGCCATAGCAATAGAGCCGATCCCAGGCAGGGAAAAGCAACAGCAATACCAGGGCGTAAACGGGGAGCAGGTGGCGCAGGTTCTGTTGAGGCATTCCGCCGAGCAACATCAGGTATGCCACGACGCAAACCAGTAGGATTTTTTTTGCCGGAAGGACGAAGTCGGTTTTTTTACAAAGGAAAAATAGTCCGGGCAGTACAAGGCAAAACGCTGGATGGGCTACTGGATATAGTAAAAACAAGCTGTTGGGCAGCAAATAGTGCGACAAACCACCATTGCTGCCCTCAAATGTGTGCTGAAAAAAATTGGTCACTGACCATTGTTCCAAACTGGAGTGCGCAAGCGGATTGGCTGATCCACCTGTCTTGGGCCAAAAATGCGGTAGAAAAGCCACGCTCCCTCCTAGAATTGCCCCAAAAAGAGCAAGCCATTTTTTCTTGGAAAACAAATAATAGGCCAGTGCCATTGCCAAAGGCAACAACAATCCAGCCATCGAGTACCGGGTACTGACGGCAAATACCACAAATACCGCCGTCCAAACAGCATCCGTGGTTTTTCGTGTTTCGAAAGTGCGGAGGCCAAAGAAAAACGCCAATAACGCGAGTGCCAACCCAAGCCCATCACTCATGCTCGTCAGTCCCGAACGAAAAAACATAGGGGCGAGCGCTAAGCTCAAGGCCCCAAACGCCCAACGACTCTCTGCCCGCGCGCCCGGCGCGAGCAAAGCCAAGAGTCGCTCAAAAACCAAAAGGCCCAGCGTCGCTGCCAGCCACGAAACCATTTGCATTGACAGTACGGAATCCCTCAACAGAAAACGAAGCATGGCGCCTGCTAGCGGATACCCCCCGGCAAATTCGGAATCGCCCAGGCTAAGCGGAGGAATGGGCAAAACTAGCAAGCGGTCAAAAATCGCCCGGCTCTGACGCAGATACTCGTGGGCATCCTGGCCGTATAGCCCGTTGAAATTCAACAGGAACGACAACAGGACAAGGCCACTAAAGAATAGTCCCGGCAAAAGTCGAAGGAGTAGAGAATGTGAAGTCATGCTAAACGCACGAATGGAGGTTAAGAAAAACACAAATCTAGCAATTGATGCCCAACCCATCCAATGCTTCGCGCGTCCTTTGCGGCGAACACACCAATCACTACTACTTTATGTTGAAAAAACATCTTTACCATCCTCCTTCCAAATGGGCAGGCCGGCTTTTGTTCCTGCTCCTTTTTTTCCAACTGCTTTCTTTTTCAACTTTTGCCCAAACCCGCTATACCATAAGCGGGACAGTAACCGACCGAGCCAGCGGTGAACACCTCATCGGAGCCACCGTGCGCGACTTGAAAAGTGGAAAAGGCACCGTGACCAATACATTTGGTTTTTACAGTCTTACCCTGTCTTCTGATTCAGCCCTCATCGCCGTCACGTACATTGGCTACAAGCCTGAAGCGTTTAGCGTTCTTCTGGAAAAAAACGTAGTACAAAACGTGGGCATGGACGAAAATTCGGTGTTGAAAGAAGTAGAGGTGGTGGCTCAACGCTATGAACGTGTTGAAGAACGTGTGCAAATGGGCCGAATTGACATACCCATCCAACAAATCAAAAACGTGCCAGCCTTTCTTGGTGAAAAGGACGTGCTCAAAGCTTTGCAACTGCTGCCCGGCGTGTCAGGCGGGGGCGAGGGTCAGAGCGGGATTTATGTGCGTGGGGGAGGCCCCGATCAGAATTTGATTCTTTTGGACGGGGTACCTGTGTACAACGTGTCGCATTTGTTTGGATTTTTCTCGGTGTTCAACCCCGACGCAGTGAAAGATGTGTCGCTGATGAAAGGCGGGTTCCCGGCGCGTTACGGCGGCCGCTTGTCGTCAGTAATAGAGATCAACATGAAAGAGGGCAACGAAAATGAGTTTCATGGTGAAGGCACCATCGGTCTTATTGCTTCAAAATTGACACTTGAGGGTCCGATAAAAAAAGGCAAGTCCTCGTTTATCGTATCAGGCCGGCGGACGTATATTGATATTTTGGCGAGGCCGATTATCAAAGCTGGATTCCGGGCCAATGGGCAAGAGGGCGTGGTGGGTTATTTTTTTGACGATGTAAACGCCAAGGTGAACTACCGATTTTCACCAAATGACCGCGTTTATCTCAGTTTTTATACCGGGAAAGACAAATTTTATTCAAATTTTGGAGAAAAAGACCCTCAGTTCGAAGACAAGTTCAAGGCGGGTCTCGGATGGGGCAACATCACTTCCGCATTGCGCTGGAACCACATCTTGAACCCCAAACTTTTTGCCAACTCAACCCTGACATACAGCCGCTACCGGTTTGAAACGTCAACGGGCTACGAAAGCCGCGAATTTGATGACGGATCGGTGGAAGCCGAAGACAAGTTCGATCTCCGTTATTTTTCGGGTATTGACGATGTGGCTGGGAAGATTGACTTCGACTACCTGCCAAGCCCCGAGCACTATATCCGATTTGGCGCCAACGCCATTCTGCACACCTTCCGCCCTGGTGATTTCCGCTCCAGTTATTCTTCTTTTGAGCAGGGCAGCGACACGAGCAGCTTCAGTACTGAATATATACAGCCCAATGTGCGTGCCACAGAATTTGCACTTTATGGCGAAGACGATTGGAAAATAAACAGTCGTTGGCGGGTCAATTATGGTCTCCACTTTTCAGGTTTTATTCAGGAAGACAAGCCTTATTTCTCCATTCAACCGCGCCTCAATGCCCGCTATCTTTTTGGGCAAGGCTGGTCGCTCAAAGCGGGTTTGAGCACCATGCGCCAGTACATCCACCTGCTCACCAATGAAACCATCGGCCTGCCTACCGATCTTTGGCTGCCCACTACCAAACGGATTAAGCCACAAGATGCCTGGCAAACAGCACTTGGCGCGGCCAAGACTTTTGGTGAAGACTATGAGTGCAGTGTGGAGCTTTATTACAAGGAAATGAAAAACGTGATTGCGTTCAAAGAAGGCTCAAGCCTCCTGCGATTTCAGCATTGGGAAGACCGTGTTTCGCAGGGAGACGGCACGGCTTATGGCGCGGAGTTTTTTGTCCAGAAAAAAACGGGCAAACTCAGCGGCTGGGTTGGTTACACACTTTCCTGGGCCACACGGCAGTTTGACGAAATTAATTTTGGGAATGTTTTTCCCTACAAATACGACCGGCGCCACGATTTTGAAATTACGGGTTCTTACCAGTTCTCCAAGCGTTTTTCAATGGCTGCCAGTTGGGTTTATTCCACAGGCAATGCGGTCACCTTCGGCAACTCTCGTTATCTGGGGCCCAGCAACTATTCCTATCAAAACTATCTCGAAGAGGTGACCCACACACCAGAGCGCAACAACTTTCGGATGCCCTCCTACAACCGACTCGATGTGGGCTTTGATTTCACCAAGAAAAAACGCCGCTATACCCGCACCTGGTCTTTCGGCGCGTACAACGCCTACAACCGCAAAAACCCGTTTTTTCTTTTCACAGACTCGGAAGAAGTCAACGGTCAGTACAAAACCGTGTTGAAAAAAGCCGCGCTTTTCCCCGTCATACCTTACTTCGCCTGGAGCTTCAAATTCTAACAGTAGACGTTGGATTGCGGTACTTGGGAAGTCCGCCGTCTAAGGTCCAAAAATCAAAAACAATGAAAAATATCCGCTCTTTTACCCGCAGCAGCTTTTTCACACTGCATGATTTAACATCGAAATTGACGAAGTTTATAAGCGGAGCGCTCGCCCTGCTTTCCTTGAGCTTCGCTTCATGCAGCGATGATTTTTTTAGCCAAACGGTGGAAATTGATCCACCTCCCTATGAAAAGCAACTGTCGTTCCACTTGAATTTGACCGATCGCGATACAAGCGTTCGTGTACTGTTGACACGCAATTTTGGAATCATCGAAACAGTGCCCAACTACAATGATTATTTCGTGAAAGGAGGCTCCATGGAACTCTACAAAGACGGTCAGAAGTGGATTTCACTCGCGCCTTTGAGCGTTGACAGCAATTTTGTGTTTGTGGGAGTGTTTCCTGGGCCGCTGCAAACGGGCAGCACCTACGAAGTCAGAGCAGAGCATCCAGATTTCCCAAAGGCGAGCGCGACGCAGCTGATGCCCGGCGATTTCGTGGCGGACTCTGCCCGCGTAAAGCGTAATTCCAGTTCCGGGCCTGATGGAGAAAAATACGACCTGGTAGAGGTGTTCTTTCAAGATCAACCTGGCGTGCGCAATTATTATGAGGTGGCGATTTCAACTTTAAGCTATACAACAAGTTATGACCCCAATACGGGACTATACGATACCATTGCTGTAAATGAATACCCTTTGTATCCAGAGGATTTTACTGATCCCAATGTAGCCTACGGGTTCAAAGGAAGTGGCCTTATCGGGGATCAATTTTTCGACGGGCAGTCCTACAAATTCCAGGCAAGGATTTACGCGTATTCAAGTACATTGCTCATCTTGCGGGTGCGGAATGTTACAGAGGACTACTACAAATGGTCGCGCAGTTACCAAGCCAAGTACGATGCCGAAGAAAACCCACTGGTAGAGCCTGTGTCCGTATTCGGCAACCTTCTGGACGGGCTGGGAATATTTTCTGTATCACGGGAGAAGGTATTTATAGTTGAATAAGCAAGGACGCTGGTTTTTGAAAAAGGCAACAGCGCGGCATATCGTGTTGTTGCCTTTTTTCATTTTTCCATCCCTGTCTACCCAAAAAGTCTGCTTACTTTTGCAGCCGTTTTTTCCAACCCCGCCTTCGCCTCCTCCTCCGTTAAAACTTCGGTGGATGAAAAGGCTATGGCGGGTAAACAATCCACACACTTTGCCACTCATCAAATCCATTTCCGGTTTTCGCGGCACCATCGGTGGCCGACCGGGTGAAAATCTGACCCCTCAAGACATCGTGGAATGTACCGCCGCCTTTGGCCAATGGGTGCTGAACACCACGGGCAATCCCAATATCGTGGTTGGACGCGACGGGCGAATTTCTGGCGAGATTGCCAGCGCACTGGTTGTGAACACCCTGCGGAGCATGGGCATTTCGGTGGTTGACCTAGGGCTTAGCACCACTCCCACAGTAGAAATCGCCGTGCCCCTGGAAAAAGCAGGTGGCGGAATCATACTCACTGCGAGCCATAATCCTAAAGAGTGGAATGCCTTGAAATTGCTAAACCACAAAGGCGAGTTCATCAGCGCAAAAAACGGTGCAGATGTTTTGGATTTGGTGGAGAAAAAATCTGTTGAATATGCCACGGTTGAAAATCTTGGAGATTATCGTCCAGATGATTCATACATCAAAAAACACATTGCCCAAATCCTTGCCCACCCATTGGTGGATGTCGAGGCTGTGCGCGCCAAGGGTTTTAAAATTGTAGTGGACGCCATCAATTCTACAGGAGCGATAGCCGTCCCCCCCCTGCTTGAAGCACTTGGTTGCCATTGTATTTTGGTCAATGGAGAAATCAACGGACGCTTCGCCCATAATCCTGAGCCACTGAAAGAACACTTGGGCCAACTCGCTTCAGAGGTAAAATTGCAAAAAGCAAACCTCGGCATCGCGGTGGACCCTGACGTGGATCGCCTTGTGTTCATGTGTGAAGACGGCGAACTTTTTGGCGAGGAATACACGCTCGTAGCCGTGGCAGATTATGTGCTTTCAAAACGCGGCGGTGGCAATACCGTTTCGAACCTCAGCAGCACCCGGGCCTTGCGGGATGTAACCTTGAAATATGGGGGCGAATACCACGCAGCAGCCGTCGGCGAAGTGAATGTGGTGGATAAAATGAAGGCTGTAAAAGCTGTGATTGGTGGCGAGGGCAATGGGGGTATCATCGTGCCGGAACTGCATTACGGTCGCGATGCATTGATTGGTATCGCGCTGTTCCTCAGCCATTTGGCGCAATCTGGCAAGCAGATTTCGAGATTGCGAAAGACCTACCCAGAATACTACATGGCCAAGACCAAAATCGCACGTTCGCCCGATATTGACCTTGAAAAAATCTTTGTCGCGTTGAAGGAAAAATATCATCGGGAGCAAATCAACAGCGAAGACGGCCTAAAAATTGACTTCGAGGATGGATGGGTACACCTGCGGCCCTCGAATACGGAGCCGATCATCCGGGTTTATTCGGAGAGCCATTCGGCGGTGATTGCGGGAAATTTGGCAAAGAAGATCATGGCGGATATTGGGGAGATGAAGTAGTTTTCAAACCATTCAATGTGATGCTGAAAGATAATCTCCTCGAATTCTTCGAACGCGAGCTCCTCAAACTTAAAGCGGAAATCGGCATTTATGCCGAGGAGTCTGTAATTTGGGAAATTTGCCCCGGCATCAGCAATTCAGCGGGCAACCTGTGTTTGCATCTGATAGGCAACCTCCAACATTTTATCGGCGCGGTCTTGGGCAATACAGGCTATATTCGCCAACGAGACGATGAGTTTTCGCTCAAGAACATTCCACGCACTGAACTGCTCTTGAACATAGACCAGACCCTATTAGTCCTAAAAAGCACGCTTCAAGGGTTTTCAGAATCAGATTTTGACAAAATTTACCCCCTCGAAAAACACGGCATGGTGGTGACGACGCAGTATATGCTCCTACACTTGCTCACACACCTGAATTACCATTTGGGACAGGTTAATTATCACCGAAGAATGCTTTAATTGACGACTAAAAGAAAGCAACTGGTTAGGTGGAACACGGATGACACAGATGGGACACGGATTTGCACAGATTTTTTGTGCAATCTCCCAGAAATCTGTGCAAATCCGTGTCCCATCTGTGTCATCCGTGTTCCACCTAATCTAGTTACAAAAGAAATTACAACCATAGCCGTCTTTAACACCAACACCATGCAACGAGTTTATTTCGACAACGCCGCCACCACCCCCATCTCTGAAGAAGTCATCAACGCGATGCTGCCCATATTGCGCGGCCAATATGGCAACCCATCAAGTATCCATGCGGAAGGGCGAAGCGTTCGGGCTGCATTGGAGGCCGCGCGAAAATCCGTGGCGCAAAGCATTGGGGCAGGTACAGGGGAGATTTTCTTTACCTCTGGCGGCACGGAGAGCAACAACATGGCCATTAAATGCGCCGTGCGCGACCTTGGCGTGCAGCGCATTGTTTCCAGTCCGACCGAGCACCATTGCGGCACACACGCCATCGAAACAGTGAAAAAAGTAGACGGGGTGGAAGTCGTGTGGCTACCCGTAGATGCCGTTGGAAGACCTGACTATCAGGCACTTGAATCTGCGTTGGCCGAGTCTGACGGAAAAAAAACGCTCGTATCGCTCATGCACGCCAACAATGAAATTGGCACTATGATTGATCTCGGCAGGGTATCCGGCTTGTGCCGTCAATATGGGGCACTTTTCCATTCAGATACGGTGCAGACCGTCGGACACTTCCCGATAAATGTGCAGGAAACCCCTGTGAATTTCATGTCTGGCGCAGCGCATAAATTCCACGGGCCAAAAGGCGTGGGATTCATTTACATAAGTCCCGATGCTCCCATCAAGCCATTTATTGATGGCGGAGCACAGGAGCGAAATATGCGGGGCGGCACCGAAAACGTGTATGGCATCGTCGGTCTTGCTAAAGCGCTCGAACTCGCTAATGCCGAAATGAGCCAGCGCCTTGCACATATCTGCGCTATCAGAAACTACCTGAAAAAAAGGCTTTTGGAGGAATTTGAAGACATACAGTTCAATGGCGATTGCGACGGCGACAGCCTCTACACCGTGCTAAATGTGTCGTTCTCGCCCAACCCGAAAAACGAACTGTTGCTGTTAAGTCTCGATATTGCGGGAATCAGTTGTTCGGGTGGTTCCGCCTGTTCGAGCGGCTCGGAAAAAGGCAGCCACGTGCTCGAAGCCATCCATGCCGACCCGGCGCGGAAGAGCATACGCTTTTCTTTCTCACACTACAACACAAAAGCGGAAGTGGATTTTGTGGTGGAGAAATTGAAGACGATTTTACCAGCGAGGGAGATGGTGGGGGTATAGATTAGTCACTCCACCAAAACAAACCCCGTTTACCCGCAGAAGCCCTTCCTGCCGTCGTTAAAACTTTGGCAGGTAAATGCGTAGGAGGGCCTATTCCACCAACACAAACCCAGCCCACTGATACGGATCCAAACCCGCATCCCGCAACTCCTTCTGTGCCGCACGAAACGCCTCCGGGATCTCCATTTTTTCCTCTAGCCATTTCTTGTAAAAAGCGGTCATCAACAGTGACGTCTGCTTATCGGGCACCTGCCAGAGGCTCATGATTAGGTACTTCGCACCAGCTATTTTGAAGGCCCGCTGCAGGCCGTACACGCCTTCGTTGCCCTGGATGTCACCGAGTCCAGTTTCGCAGGCGGAGAGGACGACCAGTTCGGTATTGCTCAGGTTCATCTGGCTGATCTCGTATGCGGTGAGGATGCCGTCTTCCATGCCGGGCTTGAAGGGTTTACCCGTTTTCCAGGCGTGATTGGCACCGGCGAGGATGAGTCCGGAGCGAATCATGGGGTGGTCGGAGATTTTAAAGATAGGCTCACCGCCCAGTGCCGACTGCTGAGTGCCCTCTGTTTTCGGGTCGGGGTAGAAAAAACCGTGGGTGGCTATGTGCAGGATTCGGGGAGATGGTTTTCCTCCGGCGCCGATGGTTTTGAATGATTCTTCGGTGGCGGTGTAAGCGCGGCGGGTTTGGGTTTGGATTCCGGCTGTTTTCAGGATACGTTCGAGGTTACCTACTTCGCGGTCAGTGAACGGCAGGCTGCCCCAAGTGCCGACACGCAGGGTAGAGTCGGTGTAGAAAAAACTGAGTTCTCCCCGGGAGGCGATGGAAACGGAGTCAATCAAAGCAATGGCTTTCGCGATGGAGGTGCTGTCTGCATCGTATTGAATACCGCCGAAAAGGATGGCATCATTGGCGGTAGATTTTACCTGGTTGGGCACGACCGATTGTCGGGTGCTGCCGAGTTCAACCAATTGGTATCGGTCGCCCAGTACCGAGTCTATCCCAATGGGGATAGCAGCGAGGTTGAGGCGATGAAGCAAACCAGAGGGGGAGAAGTAAATGGTTTTTGTACCCACAAGTTCCTTTTCAAGCTGTTGCCAAATTACCTCGTAGAGCGTTTTATGAGGTTTGCCTCCAATAACTATACCTCGGTCGGCGATTGAATACAGTTGTTTGACATAATCAGATTTGCGCTCACCGGCAGCTCCGAGTAAGCTGTCTAGTTGTTTTTCCTCGAAAAGGGAAACGAAGGTCGGCTGGCTGTTTCCCGGCAAAAGGACGAGCGCGGCGTACATCTCCTCCACGGGCTGCTTTTTTTCGGAAAAACGGAAATTGACGAACTCGATGGCCGCCTCGCCGGGCTTCAAGGTTGCCTGCACCTCCTGCCAGTTGACCTGCCGGAGAGCCTCGCCGAAGCCAGTTACTGTTCGCGCGAGCTCTTTTGCGAGTGCGTCGGCTTTGGCTTCCAGTTCGGCCACGTCCGCGCTGTCCCGCTCGACGATTGGCCTTGTGTACTGGATGCCGAGGCGGCGCTCATAGGATTTCATCAAATTGAATTTTTCGGCTGCAGCCGTGTCGGAAAGTGCCAGCCGCTTGATTTGCCCAGCGGCCTGAAGCAGGAAGCCCTTGTAAAACAAGGAGTTGTCATAGCAGGCAGGCACTACCTTTTTACTGGCGGACAGTTGGACAAAAGAGAGGGCTTGGTTTTGGCTTTCGGAAAATTTCTTCAAGTAGCTGTCCAGCTCTCGGTCGGAAAGGTGGCGCACTGCCTTTTCCAACAGGGATTGATCCACCTGAGTAAGTTCTTTGTAAAGCGGCTCGGCTTTTCCGTAGTTGCCCATAGCCGAGTAAAGATTTGCCAGGTTTTTCAGGCTTTTGGCATAATTGGGACGCTCTTTCCCTATTACTTTTTCCAAGATGGCCCTTGCTTCGAGGAAGGGCGGCTCAGCCTTTTCGAAGTTGCCCATTGCCATGTAAAGGACTGCGAGGTTGTTCATGCTTTCGGCATAATCGGGATGCTCTTTTCCCAGCACTTTTTCCCGGATGGCTTTAGCTTCGAGTTGGAGCGGCTCGGCTTTTTCGTAGTTGCCCATAGCCCTGTAAAGGGTTGCCAAGTTGCTTAGGCTCTCTGCATATGCGGGATGCTCCTTTCCCAGCACTTTTTCTCGGATGGCTTTGGCCTCGAGGTGGAGCGGCTCGGCTTTTTCGTAATTGCCCATTTCAGCGTAAAGGCATGCGAGGAAGTTCAGGATTTGGGCATAATCGGGATGCTCTTTTCCCAGCACTTTTTCCTGAATTGCTCTGGCATCGAGTTGGAGCAGCTCGGCTTTTTCGTAGTTGCCCATAACCATGTAAAGGTATGAGAGGCTGTTCAGGATTTGGGCATGAAAGGGATGCTCCTTTCCCAGCACTTTTTCCTGGATTGCTTTGGCTTCGAGTAGGAGCGGCTCGGCTTTTTCGTAGTTGCCCATATTCAGGTAAAGGACTGCGAAGTTGGTCAGGATTAGGACATAATCGAAATGCTGCTTTCCCAGCACTTTTTCATGTGTTGCTTTGGCTTCAATATAGATTGGCTCGGCTTTTTCGTAGTTGCTCATTGCCATGTAATTGACTGCGAGGCCGTTAAGGCTTGAGATATAATTGGGATGCTCCTTTCCCAGCACTTTTTCTCGGATGGCTTTGGCTTCGATTTGGAGCGGCAAGGCTTTTTCATTGTTGCCCATAAGCGCGTAAATGCTTGCGAGATTGCTCAGGCTCGCCGCATAATCGGGATGCTCCTTTCCCAGCACTTTTTCCCGGATAGATTTGGCTTCGAGATACCACTTCTCTGCTTCGAGGTAGTCCCCTTTGTAAGAAAATACCCTGCCATGATTGTGGGCGCAACTGCCATAGGCCGCCGATTCCCGCACCAGTTTTTCGAGGGCGAGGTTTTCAGCGGCAGCATTCGCCTCAAGGGCTTTATCGAAATCCTGCTTGTCAGTGAGCGTACGGGAAACCTGTATCAGGCTGTCCACCTGTTTCACTACTGACAGGGAGTCCGCATTCTGAGCGTGTGCAATAAAGCAAAGCGAAAAAAAAACGGGGAAGAGTAAACAGGTTTTCATGACACGACAAGTTAGTAGGTGAGTAAAGGTCGAAGCGTGTCGCGAGCATGAGGATTAGGAGAATCGAAGGTATGTATGAAAGTTCGTTTTTTATTCCACCAACACAAATCCCGCCCAGAAATACGGATTTTCATATTTCTCCCGCATCTCCTGTTGGGCGGAATGGAACGCTTCGGGCAGCGACATTTTCTCCGACTTGCCCGCCATAGCCTCGGCGGCGGAGGGCAGCCACTTGGAGTAGAAAATCGTCATCAGTTCCTGTGTCTGCTTGTCTGGCACCTGCCATAGGCTCATGACAAGGTACTTGACACCTGCTATTTTGAAGGCCCGCTGCAGTCCGTACACGCCTTCGTTGCCTTCGATGTCGCCCAGACCGGTTTCGCAGGCAGAGAGGACGACCAACTCAGTGTTACTCAGGTTCATGTGGCTGATCTCGTAGGCCGTGAGTATGCCATTTTCCATACCTTTTTTGAATGGTTTGCCATTTTTCCAGGCATGGTTGGCGCCAGCGAGTAGGAGGCCGGAGCGGATGAGGGGATTGTCGCTGGTTTTAAAGCCCGTCTCTCTGATGTCCAGTGGATTGTGTTGCTGGCTGCTGTCTTTAGGGTCGGGGAAAAAGAAGCCGTGGGTGGCTAGGTGAAGGACTCTCGGAGATTCTCCGCGAGTGCCGATGCTTTTGAAAGCCTCTTCGGTAGCCTCAAAACCTTTCAGCGTTTTGGGCACAAGGCCACCGGAGGATATAATAGGCGTCAGCGCATCAACCTCTTTTTCGGTCCATTTCAAGAAGTTCCAAGTGCCACCGCGCTGCATGGAAGTTTCGGATTCAATAGGCACTCGTCCACGGCTTGCCATATCAGTGCCAAGAAGGAGGGCATTGGCTGCAATAATGGCAGCAGAATCCATTTCAAACTGAATCCCCCCGAAAAGAATGGCCTCCTTGTTGTTGAATCTTGAATCCAGTTGACCGACCAACTGGCGGGTGCTTCCCAATGCGATCAGATTGTACTGGTCTGCAAGGGTTGAATCACAGTTGATTGGAATGGCTCCAAGGTTGAGCCTGTGCAATAAACCAGTAGGGGAAAAATATACGGTATTAACCGCCGAAGCCATTTTATCTGGTGTAGACTGACCGAAGGATGCGGCGGAGGAGGGTGTTTCTACCAGTTCTTTTTCAAGCGGTTGCCAAATCAATTCAAACAATGTTTTCTTCGGTTTTCCTGACACAATGATCCCACGATCATCGACCGAGTATAGATTTGAAACATAATCAGCTTTTCTTTCGCCACCGCCAGCCGAGCCTTGGAGGGCAGGGCTGGTTTGGAATAAGGAATCGAGTTGTTTTTCTTCGAAAAGCGGGATCAATTTAGGGGCATCCAAGTTGGGTCGGAGTACAAGCGCTGCATACTGGATACGGTCAGGTTCTTCGGGTGCAGAAAAGCGATAATGCAGAAACTCTATAGCCGCCTCTCCCGCTTTCAGACGATCCCGCACGTCCTGCCAAGTCGGCACTTTACGCGCATGCTGAAAAGTCGGGAGACTGCGCATGAGCATTTTTTCGTAGCCCTCCGCTTCCGCCTCCACTTCTCCGATTTTTTTCCGCTCGGCTATTGGGCGGGCGTATCGCTTGGCTAGCCGCTGGCGGGCGGATTGCCAGTTTTTGAATGTGGCGCGTGTAAGACTGTCAGCAGCGTCGTAGGCACGCAACAGGCGGCGGCTGTTTTCGAGCAGACAGCCATTAAAAAACAGCGCATTGTCAAAAGCAGCGCATAAGAGGGCAGAATCAGGATGCGATTGGGAAAAAGAGTAGAAACGGTTAACAGGCGCGTCAAACCTCCGCATATAGGCGTCTTGCTGGACTTCGGAGGAGTACTCTGCCGACTTGTTGATCAAATGCCAGGTAGCTTGAATGGCCTCTAAATACAAACCTTTTGCTTTGACATACAGGCCTTTTTCGGTGTAAAAGGCGGCCAGATTGTTCACGCTCGCAGTATAGTCCGGATGTCCTTTGCCCAGCGACTTTTCCCGGATGTTTTTCGCCTCCAGATACAAAGGCTCGGCTTTTGCATACGCTCCTCCTTTTTTATAGAGATTCGCCAGATTGTCCAGACTCAGGGCATAGTCAGGGTGTTCTCTTCCGAACACTTTTGCCTGTATATCCTTTGCTTCCAGAAAGAGCGATTCTACTTTTGAGTATTCGCCTTTGTAGTAGTAGAGTTCGGCCAGATTGTTCAAGGTAACGGCATAGGCAGGATGTTCAATGCCCAGCACCTTTCGCCGCCGCTCTTTTGCTTCCAGGTAAAGCGGCTCTGCTTTGGCGAAATCACCTTTTTTAACATAGAGGTATGCCAGATTATTCAGGCTTGCTGCATAATTTGGATGATCCTTGCCCAGCACTTTTTCACGGATGGCCATGGATTCTATGTACAAAGGCTCTGCGTTTGCATAATCGCCTTTGTCCGTGTAAAGGTTTCCAAGGCTGTTCAGGCTCCAGGCGTAGTCCGAATGCTCCCGGCCCAATACTTTTTCACGGATAGCCTTTGACTCCAGGCACAAAGGTTCCGCCCTTGCATACTCGCCGGTCGCCCGGTATAGGTTTGCGAGATAGTTCAGGCTCCAGGCATAATCCGGATGCTCCTTACCGAGCACTTTTTCCCGAATCTTTATGGTTTCCAAATACATCGTCTCCGCCTCGGCATAGTTTCCCATGTCTTTGGTGAGGCTGGCCAATTGGAACAGGCTTGTGGCATAATCCGGGTTTTCTTTACCGATTGTTTTTTCCTGTATTTCAGTTGCTTCCAGGTAAAACGGTTCGGCTTCTTCAAATTTGCCCCATGAATGCAAAAGCCGCCCATGGGTATAGGCACATTTTGCATACCCTGCACTGTTGCGCCCCAAGTGCTGCAGGGCGATCTTTTCGGTACTTTCGATGATGGGAAGGGCTTCCTTAAACCGGGTTTTTCCTGTTAGATGCTGACAAATCTGGACGAGGCTGTCAATTTTTAGGCTGACGGCAAGAGCATCTGCCTTCTGGGCAAAAACGTGGGTGGCGAAGAGCAGAAAAGCGATCAAGAAGCGCACTCGTTTCATAGGTTTCCATTGAAAAAATGAGCAAATGCAAGAATGCAAATGCAAAAAAATATCAAATTCCCTGAAAAGCCTAATAATGAATGAGCTAAAATCGAAACGATGGTCTTTCGGCAACACCTTATGTTTGTGCGCGTACTGATGTGCGCTCGCCGCGAATCCAAAGATTCTGCGTTTCTTCCCGAAAATTCATCCATGCGTACTTTTCTACTGCTCTTTTTTTGCCTCGCTTGTTTCTCAGCCTTTGGTCAAAAAATGCTCCTGCTTGAGCGCGCCAACCGCGCACGCACCACCAAATTCTATACAGGCGATGTGCTCCGTTTCCGCCTCATGGGCGAAGAAGACTACTGGTATCAACGTACCATCACAGACATTTTGCCTGAACCGAACACTTTAATGCTGGACAATTTTGCCGTAAAACTTCCTGAAATTCAAAGCCTAAAAATGCGCAGAAAACCTATTTGGCGCATAGCTGGCGGTGCTGCATTCTCGCTTGGCGCCACGCTTGCATTGGCAACCACAATTGGTCGTTTTGGCTATCAGGACAAAGATGTGGACGCTCCAAAGCTGTACAGCATTGCAGCCGCTTCGTTTGGTGCAGGTTGGTTTTTGAGTACGCCCAGGAAGTTGAAATTGGGCAAAAAACACCGCTTGCGTATTGTGGAAGTGAGGTTTCAATGAACCACTACTTTCTCTCGAAGCACTGTTTGTCCCTGTACGTTCACGGCCTGCAGGACATAAAGGCCTATGGGTAGCGCCGCCACATCTATCAGTACATCGTTGAGTGCTTGAGGGGCAATCTTTTTATTCAAAACCATTCGGCCCATTGCATCAAACAGTTCGATTTCCCCCTCAAAAACATCCGATGACTCGGATTTAAACATTAGTACATTGCGGGTCGGGTTTGGGAAAACATGGGCTTCGAGCGCAAGAGGTGCTGGAGCATACGTTCCTACCACGGTTTCCAAGTTCACCGAATAAACGCCCCGCCCGTGTGTGCCCGCGTAAAGTTTGCGCGTGGCTTGACGGATTTTCAGATCCAAAACATACACAGCGGGCATCCCTGTCCCGTAGGGCTTCCAGTCAATCTGGTTTGCATCCGTATAGAACACACCAATATCTGTTCCCACGATCAGATAGTTAGTAATGGAATCATAGAGGATACAATTGGCTGGCACGTTGGGAAGATTGCCCGAAATGTTTTGTGCCGTAAGCCATCCGTTGGTGGTAGTGAACACTTTTTTCCCAGAAGCATAGCCACTCTTGGTCACCCACATGCGTTGGTTGTTGGTCGGATGGATGGCAATGCGTGTGATGTCTTCAGTAGTGGACACAAGTCTGCTCGTCCAGTTCTGGCCACCGTTTTCGGTTTTGTACACACGATTCGCTCTCGTTGCAACAATGAAACTGGTGTCGCTCAACGACATGGCCACATCGCGGAGATCATTGTCAACTCCTCCCGTGAGGTTGTTGCTGATTTTGTGAAAAGTGTCACCGCGATCAAAAGAACGAAACACATCTTCAAAAGCGACGATGAAGGTTTTCGGATTTTGCGTGTTGAGTATAAACGGCGTGACCCAATCTCCAGAAGGCTCACCTGGGATGTTATTCGCAATGTTTATATCCGTCAGAAAGCCATTGGTAGAGCGGTAAATATCGTTGCCACCATAGTATTCGGTAAAAATGATATTGTTGTTGGTGGGGTCAATGATTTGGCACATCGCGTCGCCACCGTTGGTGTGCACCCATCCAAAAGAGCGCAACCAGCCACCGTTGTCCTGCGAACCGGCTGCTATTTTTAGCACGCCTGATTCGCTTACCGCAATGCGATAGAATTGTGCGATAGCAAGGCCGTTCGACAGGTCGGTCCAGGTTTGAGTTTCCTCATTGTAGCGGTAAATGCCCCCATCGTTGCAGTACCACAGTTCGCGAGGGTTGTGCGGGCTGTGCACCAAGTCATGCGCGTCAGCGTGTACCTCGGCGTGGATGCCGTCATTGTACCAATGGGTAATTTTTTCCCACGTGGCGCCCTGATCGGTGGATCGACTCATGGATACGCCAGCGAGATAGACGATATTCGAGTCAGAGGCAGAAAAGTTAAAAACACCCCAATCGTCTTCCGGCGCGGCATTCTCCGTGTAGCTAAGCCCCCCGTCTTTGGACAGCAAAAAACGCTTTCCGTTGGAAAAGTGAACCCCCAGCCAATCGGCCATCACTGGGCTGACTGCTAATCGGAGATCGTTGTTAGAAGTTTGAAAATTCGAAACTTGGGTCCATGTTTCACCGAAATCAGTACTTTTTACCACTTGACTTGTTCCCCAATAATTGTGGTGTGCAGCGTAGAGCGTGGAATCGTCGCCGGGACGGAATTCGATGTCGGTGTATTCGCCCGTGCGTAGCGTGGCCCAAGTATCTCCTCCATCCACAGTACGGCGTATGCCCCGGTTGGTGGCTGCGAAAATTACCTGCGGGTTGATCGGCGACATGATCATATTGTAGATCACATTTTCCTCAGACAGTTCCCAGTCCAGCCCAGTGGGCGACCATGTATTGCCACCGTCGGTGCTTCGGTATACACCAAGATTCCAGTTCCACCAGCCGCCTTTATCGCCAAGCGAGATATACATGATGTCTGGGTTCTGGTGGTCAATAAGGATGACGCTCACGGGCAGATAGGGTAGGCCGTCGCCAATCGGTGTCCAATATTGCGCTCCATCGGTGGTTTTCCAAAGCCCACCGTCGGGGGTGCCTACAAAAAATATGAGGGAGTCTGTGGGGTGAAAGGCCACATGCTTGGTACGGCCCATGCCCCAATAGCCTCCATTGGGGTTTTTGGATGGGCCTTCGTTTGTCCAGGTGGGCTGATCTTCCCGGTTTTGCGCGGCGGCGACAAAATGCTTCTGATAGTCAAGCCATTGCGCCCGCATATTGGGAAAAGAGCCATCAGCTTGCACACGGTCTCTCCACCACCATTTCCAGCGCTGGTACTTCACAAAGGAGTTGTCCCAACAATCGGTTTCTTCGGCAGCATTGTACGCTTCGGCGAAGTATGCATCGAGTTGCTCCACGATTTCAAAGTAGTTGCGTGAAGTAACAGGAACGTCAACTTGTGGGAGCGTTGTTTGGGCATTACCAGAGAGATAGCCAAAAACGCAGAGGGCAAGGATTGTTTTTTTCATGAGAAAGGCAGAATTTTTTCGCGGACAAAAGTAGAAAATGACTGGATAGGCGGGTTGCACAAATTTCTCGTTGTGCTACTGGAAGCAAAGTTTAAAGCCTTTTATCAGCGGTCGGTCGAGCCAATCAAGTCAATCTTCGAGCTTTGCTATAATTGCACTAGGTTTTGCCATACTTTTGCGCCCCTATTGAAAAAACCAAGTAGCGCACTTTAGCACCCATTTTTTATTTTTAACCACATAGTACACATAGAGCACAATAGTTTTAAAATCAGCAGATTGCTAACTATTGTGCTCTATGTGTACTATGTGGTTAAAAATAAAAATGCTTTAACTACTATGTGCGGAAATTGGTAAAAACACTCATAATGGAAGAAAAACAGAGTCAATTGAGTACTTATATCGGCATGGGGCTGATATTCTTGTTGTTGTTTTTGTGGATGCAATACTCTGCCCCACCCAAGAAAACCCCCGAAGAACTTCAAGCCGAGCAAACCGCCCAGCAAGCTCAAAACCAGGCTGCGGCGCCAACTGCCCCCACCGCGACGACTCCTTCACCCGCCGAATCTTTAGTGAAGGAGGGTATCCCAGATTCAGCTCAGAACGGGATGATTGCAGCTAGATTCGGTGTATTTGCGCCAGCATCCGTCGGACAAGAGCAATTTGAGGTGCTTGAAAATGATCTGGTGCGTATCACTTTCACCAGCAAAGGAGGTCGCATCAAAGAGGTATTTCTCAAGAAATTTGAAAAAGTACTTGTAGACACGGCGGGTAAAGACGTAAAAAGCCCCCTTCGCCTGCTCGAAGATGATTTAAATCGCTTCGAGTTCGAGTTGCCCATAGGCGGCACGGCCAATGGTAAAGTCCTTACGAGCGATCTCTTTTTTACCCCTACCAAAAACGGCAATATTCTCACTTTTCGCGCCGATGCAGGCAATGGCAGATATTTCGAGCAAAATTATACCCTTAGCCCCGATAACTATCGCCTTGACTATCGTGTGGCTGCAAACGGTCTCGAAAATGTGATGACTCAGAAGGAATTGCGTTTTTATTGGGAAAACCATCTCGATAAGTTGGAGCGCAACCAGACCTATGAGCGCACCATGTCGTCGGTCTATTTCAAGTCCACCGACGAGGGAGCTGATTACTGCGATTGCCGTGAAGATGACATCAAAAGCCTTGGCGACAAACCTGTGCAGTGGTTCTCGCACTCCAACCAGTTTTTCAATACCAGTATCGTAGCGCAGGGGTTCACATTTCGTGATTTTACGGGCGAGGTCAAAGTTTTCGGAGATGCCGACTCTAATTTGAAGATGTTGAAAACCACGGCGTTGGTACCATTCGAGCGCGGTTCGGCAAACATGGCGATCTACACCGGGCCAAACGAATTCAAGCGCCTGCAGGAATTTGGCGTATCGCTCCAAGACATCATTCCATTTGGCGCCAGTATTTTCGGGGCCATCAATCGCTGGGTTATCCACCCGATGATGGATTTCCTCGCGCGTTTCATTGGCAACCAAGGCATCGTAATCTTGATGCTTACCCTGTTGGTGAAACTTCTGGTGTACCCGCTCACATACCGCATGGTGCTCAGCCAATCAAAAATGGCTGCCCTCAAGCCACGCCTTGAAGAACTCAAAAAGAAGCACGGTGATGATCAGCAAGCCATGAGCGTGGAGACCATGAAACTGTACAGTGAGTATGGCGTGAATCCGCTCGGCGGCTGTCTGCCCATTTTCCTGCAAATGCCGATATGGTTCGCACTTTATCGGTTTTTTCCGGCCAGTATCGAGTTTCGCCAAGAGAGTTTTCTCTGGGCCACCGACCTTTCGAGCTACGACAGCATCATGCACCTGCCCTTCGACTTGCCATTTGGTGCGGGCGCACACATCAGTCTGTTCACACTCATTTGGGTGGTCACCACCCTCTGGTACACCTGGTATTCGATGAAGCAAATGGATGCCTCTTCGATGCAAAACGACCAGATGAAAGTGATGAAATACATGCAGTACACCATGCCGGTGTTCTTCATGTTCTTCTTCAACAGCTTCGCTTCAGGCCTCACGCTCTACCTCTGTTTCAGCAATATCTTGAACATCGGCCAGACGCTTGTTACCAAGGAATTCCTGATTGACAAGGAAAAAATTAAGGCTCAACTTGAAATCAACAAGGCAAAGCCCAAAAAGACAAGCGGCTTCCGCGCAAGGCTCGATCAGGCGATGAAGGAGCAGCAGCGGGTACAGGAGGAAAAAGCCAAAAAGGATAAGACGAAGAAGAAGTAAGGAACGGTCATTAAAAAAGCCTTCAAAGTCTCTGACTTTGAAGGCTTTTTTATTTCGTTTTGAGGAGATTAGGCTGGCCGATGCAACCTTTTCGATCACCCATTCGCACTTTGTTTTTAACATTGGGATATGAACCAAACTCACTTGCCGCCTGACCCTAAGGGGTCTGCGCTGGCGGAAGCCTGTCATGCTGGCGACCGCAGTGCGGAGCGTGCCCTGTGGAAGCGGTACAAAAACCGAATGTTTGGGGTGTGTTTGCGGTTTGCAGCGTCCCGACAAGAGGCCGAAGATTTGTTGCAGGAAGCTTTTGTGCAAGTTTTCCATGACATTGGGAGTTATCGGGGCGATGGCAGTTTGGAAGGGTGGGTACGGCGTATTGTAGTGCGAACTGCTTTGCAACACCTTCAAAAACAACGGCTTCCCACCGAAATGCTAGACGAGGCACAATTGGAAAAAGCGCTCCATGACACCTCTGAAACCTTTGTTGGGGAAGATGAAGACGAGCCGGGTCGCTTGATTGTTCTGCTGCAGCATCTGCCACCTGGTTTCAGGGCAGTGCTAAACTTGTATGCTATCGAGGACCGAAGCCATGAGGAGATTGCCCGGGAACTCAACATCTCGGTCGGCACGTCCAAATCTCAACTCCACCGCGCCAAAGCATTTATGCGGCGGCTTTTGGATAAAACATTGCTATTGATATGAGCGACTCGAATTTTCACCTGCACGATGAATTGGAGCAGCACTTGCGTGCCGAACTTTCCGATTATGCGCCCGAAGCCACCGATGAACTTTGGGCGGGCATCGAGGCTCGGCTCCCGGCTGGTCGCCGCCGTCGCCCGCTGCTGTTTTGGTGGTTAACGGGCGTGAGTGTGGCAGCCATCTTGACAGCTGCGGTGTATCGCTTTGTCCAGAATACCCAAGGGGCCGCTCCGCCTATTGAGCACACCTTAGTCCATCAGGATGAAGAAGTGTTGAAATCGCAGGAACAAACCAAGACGGCTACCAAGAATCCTCCATTGGTGATTCCATTGACCAAATTGCGTTTAAAAAACCCTCAGGCATCCAATTCAGGGAGCGCAGGAAAGCAAAGTAGAGCATCGAGCATTTTAGTAGATAAGGCCGACACCGATACAAGGACCTTAAATATTATTTCGACCGGAAACGACCCTGCTATGCGGGGCATTTCGCCTGAAATAGCAACGTTTTCAAGCGATGTGCTGGCTCAGATTCAGCCACTCTATACGCTTCCGATTGACCGTTCAGGGAGGGAAATATTGTCTGAATGGTCGCTCCTCAAAAAGGACCCTGCCCCGCCCAATGTCCAGCCACTTCATTTTCCAGCAAAAATTTTCCGTACCCATCCTTGGCAAATCGGATTCACCGCCGCACCCGTCTGGATTTGGCAGCCTGCCAGGATGGATGACCCATATCACATCGGTAAAATGGCATTCGTAGAACATCAGCAAGGCCCGGCTTCTGGCTGGCAAAAGGGCGTTTCGCTGGACTACCAGTTTGCCCCGCACTGGCGATTGAGCACTGGGCTGAGCCATCGAAAAACCGCTCAAATGTCATCACACAACGCCACACTCCGGCTCATAGATGGTACTTGCATCAATCCGAACGACCCTGGCCCGAAGGAATATGAATTCCAGTATGCGCTTCAATCAGGCGGAAGTGGCTCTAGTGTAACGGTGCGCATTGCCCAAGTGGACACAATGGTAACCATGCCTGCCGACGAACCGTTTATGCTCATCATGAGCACTACGCGCAGCAGCACAGATTGGGTGTTGCCCTTGACAGTGCAGCGCACTTTTGGACGCAACCGTTGGCAGGGCTTTGTACAAGCAGGTGGCCAATTGGACTTGCCGGCACAAACTGATGTACAGGTGGAGCACTTTACTGAGGAGTGTATTGACTTGTGTTTTGCCACTGGGCGAATCCCGACATTGACGCTCACAGAGCACCGCAAAGCTTCGGTGTCGTGGCTGCTTGGAGTGGGGCTGGAGTGCCGTATTGCGTCCCGTTGGGGGCTATCCCTTGAGCCCACATTTTTTGGGAAAAAAGGACAGACGGGGCTTTCGCTGAATGCCGGGCTCAACTTTAAACTTTGATCTTTAATATGAAATTCAAAATACTGCTCACGATACTGCCCCTGTTTGTCATGAAAGCGCAGGCGCAATCGCCGATTGTCATTCCCGATACCCTTGCTGGCGATGTCATTGACCTGACTTTGCAAAATGGAACACGGGAATTTTACCCAGGAGTGCTGACCCAAACTATTGGGTACAATGGTAACTACCTCGGTCCCACGATTATCCTGCATAAAGGCCAAAAGGTGATTTTGAACCTCCACAACCAGCTTAGCGACACCACGACAACGCACTGGCACGGGTTGCACGTTGCGCCAATGAACGACGGAAGTCCTCACAACCCTATTCTGGCAGGCGACACCTGGTCTCCCTCCTTCGAGGTCATGGACAAAGCCGCTACCTATTGGTATCACCCTCACCTACACGGTAAAACCCTGAATCAGGTAGTAAAAGGCGCTGCGGGATTTATCATTGTACGAGACCCTGAAGAGGCTGCGCTGGATTTGCCGCGTACCTATGGGGTGGATGACCTGCCGCTGGTGTTTCAGTGGAAAACCTTTGACGCCGCCAAACAAATCGTGGAAATGGACGAAGCCGACAATGAGGTGCTGGTGAACGGCACGATCAACGGTTTGCTTGAACTACCTGCGCAAATCGTGCGCCTGCGCTTGCTAAATGGGTCGAGCCACCGTTTTTTCGATTTCGGATTTGCCAATAACCACGCATTTAAACAGATCACTTCTGACGACGGGTTGCTCGATACTCCCGTGGCACTCACCAGGCTGATTCTTGCCCCTGGAGAACGGGCTGAAATTCTTGTTGACCTGAATGGCATTCAGGGTAGCATTTTGAAACTGCGGCAGTTCGGCACACAATTGCCACAGGGCTACCCAGGCGGGACGATGATGATGGGAGGCACGATGGGGCCGAAAGACAACACGGATTTTGATCTGCTGACTATCCATGTGGTCGAGCCGACGGCTAACCCGGTGACAACCATGCCCACAACCCTGACAACCAATACGGTTTGGCCACAATCGGGTGCTTCTGCACGCTCTATTGGATTGAGCGCTCAGCCGATGATGAGCATGACCAATTTCTTCATGAACGGTGTGAAGTTCGATGTGGAAAAAATCAACTTTGCGACCAATTTGGGGAATACCGAAATCTGGACCATCACGAATCAGACCATGATGGCACACCCATTCCATATACACGGTAACCATTTTTATGTGCTGGCTGTGAATGGCGTCACCCCGGCTGCCAACCTGCGCGGCAGGAAGGATGTCGTTACCGTCCCCCCCATGGGTGGATCTGTAAAACTCATTACTCGATATGAAGATTTCAGCGACCCGGATATGCCCTATATGTATCACTGCCATATCCTGAGCCACGAAGATACGGGCATGATGGGGCAGTTTATTGTCCAATCCAACGGGTCAGGAACTACCGAAAATGCCGCACAAAATTACCTTAACGTGTGGCCGACGCTTTTGGGTTCGGATACTGAAAATGTCAAAATAATGGCTGAAAATGGCTGGGAACCGATTCATATAGAGGTATATGATTCATTGGGCCAGTTGTTATTTAAGGAGACAACAACCATGAGCATCTCAGCGAGCAGGCTGGCAAAAGGGGAGAATTTTCTTCGTATTTCCACTACTCGCGGGACGGCCGTTTTCAAGATTTTAAAAACAAATTAACCTGCTTTCAATTCACTCAATTTATAAAGTGCAAATTTTTTTATGAAAAAACTGTTCCTCTCCGCCTTCGCGTTCCTGTTTGTTTTGTCGGCACAGGCCCAAAGCAACATTGAACTCCATTTGGCGCCCCGCCTGGGCAATGCTGTGTTCGAATTGAACATCCCTGTATCTGCAGGCAGCTATGACTACAAAATAACACGTTTGGAATACTACATTTCAGAAATCAAAATCACCCACGACGGCGGCCAGGTGACTCCGATGACGGATTTATACTTGCTTGTGCGCCCCGCAGTGGACAGCTTGTACGATCTCGGTTCATTCCCCAGCATCACCCATGTGGAAAGCATCACTTTCTCGGTGGGCGTGGATGCGGCGCACAACCACCTCGACCCGGCTTCTTACCCAGCCAACCACCCGCTTGCACCCCAAAACCCTGCGATGCAATGGGGATGGACGGCCGGTTACCGTTTTGTGGCCATTGAAGGCAAGGCAGGCACCAACTTCGCCAACACCTTCGAGGTACATGCGCTCGGCGATGCGAACTACAAAACCGTGACGCTTTCCACCATAGCAGAAAGCCACTCGAACGGCGACAAGACGATTCACCTTATTGCGGACTATTCGCAGGTGATCAAAAGCATCAATGTCTCAGGCGGCCTTATCGTACATGGCTCCACTGGCGCAGCTGTGACGCTGTTGAACAACATGAAAAACTTGGTTTTCAGTGCGGAAATGACCTCCATGACGATTGAACCAACTTTTGAAGGAACATTCTCGGTATCGCCCAATCCGGTTTCTGATGGACAGCCAATAGCGACCATGACACTGCCGGAAGGCTCAGATTACCGCATCACGCTGACCGATCTGACTGGCCGTGTGTTGCTTGACCAAGCCATTTCTGCTGACCGCCAATCATTTGCGTTTGGCAAAATCCTGAGCAATGGTGTGTATTTCGTACACCTCTGGCAGAACGCCCGCCAGGTGGTGGTGGAGAAATTAGTCGTTTCTCCTTAAGAACTTTTTCTAGGCTATGGGTGCGCGGCAATTGCACCTGCACGCGCTTTTGCTTGCGCACCCATCCTTTATTTCATGAAAAAGTATCTTACAATTTCATTGATAGCAGCGTTTTGTTACGCTTGTCATAAAGACCCCACCGGGCTTGTCCCCGCTGAGCCTGAACCCTTGCTGCTGGTGCCCCCTGGCTTCCCCTCACCTGTTTTCCCGGAAGGCAACGAGCTCAGCACAGCGCGTTGGGCATTGGGCAAAAAATTGTTCTATGACCCCGTGCTTTCTCGTGACAGCACAATTTCCTGTGCCTCTTGCCATAATGCTGCACATGCCTTCAGCGACACGGTGATGTTTAGTCCAGGCGTGAACGGGCTGCCGGGTACGCGAAATGCGCCCACCCTGGCGAACATCGCCTACCATCCTTATTTTACACGGGAAGGCGGTGTGCCAACCCTGGAAATGCAGATACTCGTGCCAATTCAGGAACACAATGAGTTCGATTTCAATATTTTATTGATTGCAGAACGACTCAGCAAAGACACCGAATATGTCCGTATGAGCCGTGAAGCCTACTCGCGTGAGCCGGATGCATTCGTGATTACCCGTTCGATAGGCTGTTTTGAGCGGACTTTGATTTCCGGGCAAAGCCGATTTGATCAGTATCTTTTTCAGGGAAAAACCACCGCCCTGAATGCGGCTGAAAAACGCGGAATGGATTTGTTTTTTTCGGAGAGGACGCATTGTGCCCAATGTCACAACGGATTTAATTTCTCCAATTATTCGTTTGAAAACAACGGTCTCTACGTCAATTATCCCGACCCGGGGCGTTTCCGTTTAACCGAACTGGAATCTGACCGCGCCCGGTTCAAAGTGCCCACTTTGCGCAATGTGGCCCTCACGGCGCCTTATATGCACGATGGCAGTTTGTGGACGCTGGAAAGCGTGGTAAATCATTACAACTCAGGCGGACAACCGCAGCCCAACAAAAGCTCATTAGTGCGCCCATTAAGTTTGACAGCAGCTGAGCGGGCCGATTTGGTGGCGTTTTTGGGTAGCCTGACGGATGAGAAGTTTATTAACAATCCAAAATTCAGGTGAGCGTGTACGGGTCAATCACCGTCAGTCCGGCACCTTACCGAAATCGGAGATGTTTCTGGAAATGACAGGAAGCGTATTTTCCAAGCAGGTCGCTGCAATCACTGCATTCTTAAAAATTTTGACACAAAAATACATGAAAAAAATCTTCGCACTCCTGCTTCCGGCCATCGCCTTTTTTGGCTGTGACCCAGACCCCGTTGACCCGCCCGCCACCTTTGACCCTACGCCCTATACATTGAGCCTGGGCACATTCCCAGAACCTGATTTGCCCGCCGATAATAAACTGACTCTGGCGGGGGTGCAACTGGGCCGGATGCTTTTTTACGAAAAGATGCTCTCGAAAGACGGCTCTCAAGCCTGCGCCGACTGCCATAAGCAAGAGGATGCCTTTTCAGATATCCGCCGATTCAGCATCGGTGTGGAAAAACTGCCCGGCAACCGACAAGCCATGGCAGTGATGAACCTGGCCTGGCATCAAAACGGCTTGTTCTGGGACGGGCGGGCGCCCCATGTCCGCGACCAATCGCTCGGGCCGATACAGAACCCGGTAGAAATGAACGAAACACTCCCCAATGCTGTGGCCAAATTACAGATTGATAAACGGTACACCGACCAGTTCATCCGTGCCTTTGGCGACAACAGCGTGACCGCCGAGCGTATGAGCCTGGCGATGGAACAGTTCATGTTTACCATGGTGTCCAACAACTCAAAATATGATCAATACCAAAAAGGAGAAGTAACTTTGACAGATGCGGAAGAGCGGGGTCGCACGTTGTTTTTCAGTGAATTTGATCCTTTTGGTTCCGAGCGCGGAGCAGAGTGTTTCCACTGCCACGCAACGTTCAACTTTACCAACGACGAATTTATGAACAACGGCCTTGACCCTGATGCTTCGATGACCGACGAAGGCCGGAAATTGGTAAGCAATGATCCGATTGACCGGGGCAAGTTCAAGGTGCCGTCCTTGCGGAATATTGCGTTGACCCCGCCCTATATGCACGATGGGCGTTTTGCCACCTTAGAAGAGGTCATTGACCACTACAACACAGGGGTGAAGGCTTCATCAACGGTAGATGAACTTATGCAATACAACCTCCTGACTGGCGGCCTGCAAATGACGGCACAGGATAAAGCGGACCTGGTGGCGTTTTTGAAAACGCTGACGGATGAAACGTTTCGGACCAATCCGGCATACAAGTCGCCATTTTGACTCGCTGTGTGTTTGCAAAAAATACTTTTGAAAAAAGAAGACAATAAGAAAGCCATGACTAAAAATCTACGCATACCCCTCGCCGCTTTAGCTGCCTTGCTTGCGCTCGCCAATTTCACCCCACCCACCACGGGGCCCTGCGATTCTCCCGTAGTAGGTGGGCACACCGGCGCGCCGGGCGAAACCAGTTGCACCGGCTGTCACGGTGGAACGGCCAACACCGGCCCCGGCAGTTTGGCCCTGACGCTCAGCGACACCACGCTGCGCTATGTGCCGGGCGAAGTGTTTAATGCTACCGTCTGGCTTAGACAGACAGGGATTGACAAGTTTGGCTTTGTCGGGCTGGCTCTGAAAGATGCTGGCAATACAACGGTCGGCACGTTCACGATCGACGATGCGGTGCGCACCCGGACCTACAGCGATGGCCCGCGCAAGTACGTTTCGCACACGCCATGCGGCGCCGATGCCACTCCGCCGGACAGCCTTTCCTGGACCTTCCATTGGAAAGCCCCTGCGACCAATGTGGGCAACATCACGCTTTATCTTGCGGGCTTGGCGGCCAATCACAACCACGCCCTGAGCGGCGATGACACGTACACCTTGATGGTGCATCTTGTACCCGACTCCATGATGCTGGGCGTACACGGCCTTGCTTCGGCCAGTCGTCTGCAGGTCTGGCCCTGTCCAGTGACCGATGTCATTCACTTCGCCAACGAAGGTGCAAAAGACAAGCTGACAGCACATCGGGCAGAGATTTGGTCGGCAGACGGCCGATTGCTTTGTACGACGGCCCTGACCCAAAGTCAAGTTCCCGTGGACAATTTGGAAGCAGGAGTCTATCTGTTGCGCCTGACCGACCGCGACGGAATGGCTATGGGGCAAACCACTTTTGTTAAACAATAAATCTATTCTTACCATCTACTGCATGAACAGATACTTCCGTCCCTCGAAATTGGGAATCAAAGCCTCGCTTTTGTTGGCTTGTGCGTGTTTGGCCAATGCCCCCGCCGTTTTTCCCCAATCCTCCCTGCAATGGAGCGACTCCATTGTGGTGGCAACGGAAACGGCCTACATCACTGCCCCACGTGTGGCGTTGCTCACTGACGGTACTCCCATAGTGGTTTGGGGCGTGAGCAGCAATCCGAATAAAATCTGGCTTTCCCGTTTGCAAAACGGCGCGTTTTCCAATCCGTTAAGCGTGTTGGAAAGCCCTTACCTGCCCAGCCTTTTCGGCTTTGCAGGGTTTGACGTAGCGGTTAGCGGCGACCAAGTTTTCATGACTTTCGAGCGCTTGCAATCGGGAATCTTCATGACCCATTCGGGCGATGGCGGCCTTTCTTTTGACACGCCAGAATTAGTAGAAGGCAATCCGGCTGGCGGTTATGTCACCCTGTCCAGTATCGCGGTAGATGGCATAGGCAACCCCATGGTTAGCTATATCCGGGACAAAAACGGATCGAAGTATCAGTTCCGGCGCTCTACAGATGGAGGGCTGAGTTTCTTGCCGCCTGTGGAAGCCAGCGCGCCTGCTGCGGGCGGCGCGGTGTGCGATTGTTGTACTTCCGACATGCTGGTTTCAGGTGATACGGTTTGGTTGGTGTTTCGCAACAACAATAACAACTTGCGAGACATTTGGGTAACGCGTTCTACGGACGCTGGTGCTACATTTGATATAGCCACGGATATGGATGATACAGATTGGACTATCAATGTCTGTCCCATCAGTGGACCGCAAATGGCACAGATGGGTGATAGTATTTTGACCGTTTGGAAAAGCGGGGCTGGTGGTGGTTCTCGCGTGTACGGAAGTAGCCTTCATGGCGGCACGATGGAACAAGGTTGGCAGTTTGATTTTTCAACTTCAGACACTGTCGTAACGATTCAAAACCAGCCGGATATAGCTGCACAGGGCGATACAGTAGGTGTAGTGTTCCAAGAAAATGGGAGAGAAATTGTATTTGCTTTTTCAGCCACGGGCGCAAAAGGTTTGAACGACCAATATTACAGATTTTCCTTGCCAGAGCATTTCTTGCAATTTCCTACAGTTGTTTTCCGCGATGGCGTTTTTCATTTGGTTTATGTGGATGCTACATCGGGGCAGGTGCTTTATCGGCAGGGGACGGTGATGCCGACGGTTGCGGCAAAAGAACCGATGGCTGACCTTGTGGAGGTTTCGGTATTCCCAAACCCTGTTTCCGGCAACTTTTTTTGGATACAAAGCAAGTCATCTGATTTGCTGGAATGGGCCCTGTTCGACGTTTTTGGCAAAAAATATTTGACGCAAAAAGCGAGCGGCTACGACGCGAAAATTGAAATGACAGGATTAACCAAGGGGATTTATTTTTTGAAAATTATGACTACGAAAGGGGAGGTGGTTCGGAAATTGATAAGAAATTGAGCCCTTTGCAACTGGTTAGATTAGGGGCAGTGCCCCGAAAATAAATTCCTTGCTCATGCGCCACACCCGTCAATACTATCTACGCCGCTTCCACCGCTACATGGGCGTGACTATTGGGATTCAATTTTTGCTTTGGACCATTGGCGGCCTGTATTTCAGTTGGTCGGACATGGACGAGATTCACGGCGACTACCAGCGCAAACCCCCTCCCCTGCTCGTGCCCGACACGGCGGCTTGGGTGTCGCCCACAGTCGTGCTTGCCAACCTGTGGGCAGCAGGCGAACAGCCTGACAGCATTCTAAGTTTGCGGCTCGTGCCAGTGTTGGGCACTCCTTGCTGGCAAGTGATTTTTTTGGAAAAAAACGCGCAGCACCGTCACCCGCGCAAAGCCCGATTGGCGGATGCCCGAACAGCTGCGTTGCGGCCAGCTTTGTCGAAAGAGGAAGCAGTGGAGGCAGCCAGCCGTCAATTCAATGGCGAGTCAATTGTCCAATCAGTGGCTTATCTCGACGAGGTGCCGACCGACCACGAGTACCGCGAAAACGCCCTGCCTGCTTGGGCCATTTCCTTCACCCATCCGACAAACACAACGGTGTATGTCGCCGCCGAACTCGGCACGGTGGAAAAATTCCGCAACGACAAATGGCGGCTGTTCGATTGGCTTTGGATGTTTCACACCATGGACTACGAAAGCCGCGACCACATCGGCAACTGGCTGCTGCGGGCGTTCTCCATTTTGGGGTTGCTTACCATTTGCTCAGGGTTCACGCTGTTTGTGGTAACTTCACTGAACATTCAAAAATGGTTTAGAAAATGAAATCTTACACTTTTCTCCTCGCCCTCGCCACCGTTTGGTTTTCCCAAAATATGACTGCCCAAACCCTCACGGGCACCGTCACCGACCCCTTGGGCGCACCCGTCCCGAACGCCCGGGTGACGATATTTCTCAACGACACCTCCATGTTCCGCGAGGCCCGCACCGATGCCGTTGGGGTCTATCTATTTGAAAACCTCCAACCCGCCTACTTCTTTTTCAACGTGGCGGCGCGCGGCTTCGAACTCTTTCAAAATGCCACCACAGGCATCGTCGGCACGGTCGTCCACGACGCGCAACTCGAACCGGAAACCCAGCCCGGCCAATGGACGACGATCATGGACTCGCCCGAACCGCTCGGCGGTACCGACCTCGGCGTGCTGTTGCCCAACGGTCGCATCTATTACTGCCACAGCACCAAAGACCCTTTCGTGTTCGACCCCACCGTCAACGACACCATGTTCATTCCGGGCGACAACCTGGTGCAAGGATGTGCCGCCACCAAACTGCTTTGGAACAATAACGTCATCATGGCGGGCGGCACGGAGCAGGAAGTCTACGGCCCCGGCACCCGCAAAATCAAGCAGTTCAATCTCGCCACGCAGACCTGGCAACCGATGCCGAATATGCTCGATTACCGCTGGTATCCTGCCATGACACAGCTGGCCAACGGCAAATTGCTCATCGTGGGCGGCGGCGGGCTCAACAACCCCGTCCGCGTAAAAACTTCCGAGCTCTACGACCCGATCGCGGGCACTACCGCATGGACGGATATGGTGGCCATCGGTATGGAACAATCCCCCCTCCTGATGTTGTACAGCGGCAAAGCCTTGATGACTTTCCGCCCGCCGCAACTTTTCAACCCGGTGACGGCACAATGGGATTTGGCCGCCGATTTTGTGCAAGGCAACCGGATGCCCAATGGCGATCACGTGGACCACGAGCTGGTGCATTTGCCTGAGGGCGATGTGGTTGCCATCGGCTTCAAACCCTTTCCGGCGGGTAGCGGCGGCAATCTCGTGGAGCGTTACAATCCTGCCGCCAACAACTGGGTGCTGCGTGCCAACTTCGCGCCACTTCGCTCCCGATCCGAAACCGTGCTTACCCCTGACCGCCGCATCCTTGTCATCGCCGGCGCCAAAGAGGATCCTGCCGATCCCACACCAGTGAACCAATGGGGTTATATGGACTTAACAGACCAGTATGATCCGTATGCTGATACCTGGCGACGGCTCGCGCAGATGCCTCGCAAACGCGAGTACCATGCGCTGGCAATCTTGGTGCCGGATGGCCGCGTGATCGTCGTAGGCGGAGAAGGGCAACCCGGCAACGAGCCGCCCAAAAGCGTCATTGACGCGTATGAGCCGCCTTACCTTTTCCGGGGCGTTCGCCCGCAAATCCTGAATTTGAGCAAGACCGACTACCAGCGCGGGGAGACGATTCAGTTTGATGTGGCGCGTACAAATGCGCCAACCGCCGTAGTACTGCAAAGCACCCAAGCCGTGACACATATGGTAAACTCAGGGGAAAATCGTTTCCTGGATTTGAATTTTTCGACTGAAAACCAAGCCGTTACGGCGGAAATCCCGAACGATTCACTGCGGAGCTTGCCGGGCTGGTATATGCTGTGGGCAATGGTGGACGATATTCCTTCGGAAGCCCGCATGGTGCGGATTTTGCCAGGTCAGGCGCCGACTGTTGAAACCCCGCCCATAGCTTCATTTTCGGCCACGCCAACTACTGGCTGTGCTCCGCTCACGGTTCAGTTTGACAATACTTCTTCAGCCAATACAACGGGCTTCAACTGGCAATTCTCAGGTGGCACGCCAGATACATCCACCCTCCAAAATCCCTTGGTCGAATATGCAGTCCCAGGCACTTATCTAGTCAGGTTCACTGCGAGCAATGCTGCAGGAAGCGACAGCATTGTGCAAAACATCGTGGTCAAGCCCTTGCCGCTGGCTGGATTTGATTTTCTGGTTTCAGGTAAAACGGTGGACTTCGGCAATCTATCACAAAATGCCGACACGCTTCTCTGGGATTTTGGCGACGGCAATAGCAGCAGCGAGACAAACCCTTCCCATGTCTATGCTGCCAATGGTGATTATACCGTAACACTCACTGCCATAAATGATTGTGGCACGAGTATCATGGAACAAATTATAACCATCTCGACCGTTGGAATGGAAGAAGCTGACTGGATCGGGGCCTTTCGTCTTTACCCTAACCCAGCAGTAGAAAGCATTGTGTGGGTGATGAACGGAGATGTATTTCACCCCGAAGTCATCCAGCTACTTGATGCGCAAGGAGGCATTTGCCGTACCTGGGTGAGCGATCCGCTTCCAAAAACACTTTCCACGGTAGGTTTGCCGACGGGGGTTTATTTCTTGAAGATAAAGACTGCTCGGGGAGTGTTTACTAGAAAAGTCGTTTTGGAAAATTGAGATAATTGGCAAAACCGAAACAAAAAGCACTTTCATGTCACATGGAAGTGCTTTTTGTATTTAAAAACAAGCCGATGAGTGAATTCTATAACTTATTGACAGAATTGTGTAACGCGCTCCACTTGCAAAATAGAGACTTTTATAGCGCAATAATTCAATTGCGAAATTCAAACACATACTATGATGATGGACAAAACGATGGAGATGTGCGATGCTGATGGGGCAAAGTGTACCATGATGATGGAGGCGATGCAGCCGCACCCAAATGTGATGAAGTCCATGAAGGGAATGTGCGACATGAATATGATGCTGAAAAAATAAACAGATTTCTCCTCTTGACATTTTACAGAAGCGTTTCGCTTCGGGGCAAATAACAAAGGATGAATACCAAGAGCAAAAGAAAATTTTAGAGAACGTTTAAAAATTAAAAACAATGGCAAACAAAAATGATGCAGCCGATAAGGTTGTCAAAAAAAAGGCGAAGAAGAAAATATCTGCTTTGAAAGTAGATGCCTCACTACATAGTGCAGTAGATCATGTGAGGGCCGATTCCTCATCGGATATAATGGGCAGTAGCGGATTAATAAATACAGGGCCGGTTACTAATTATAAACGGAGGAAGTAATCTTCTGCACAATCAACTTTGCGTTTGCAAAAATCGGGCAACAGCGAATCTGAAGAAAACATTAAATATTACGCAAAATTAGGTCGTTCCGATTGCTTGAAAATGAAGCAGCCGGTGCGACATAATTCGTCTTAGGAACGGGCAAATAATAACTTGCTACTTTCAGGTAGATTACTTTTTGCTCAGACAGCTATCTTTTTGTGCGAATGGCGGGGCTCTTTTATCAAAAAGATGGGCGGTATGGGCGGAAAGGAATCAGATGAAAGTAACAAGTTGTCATTTACCCGTTCCTTAAACCAATCAAAATTTAAAAATCATGGAAAAATCAATCCTGCATACTTACCACATCAGTGGTATGAGTTGCGGCGGCTGTGTTTCAACCGTTAAGAATAAATTGTCCGCTGCCTCTGGAGTAACATCCGTAAAAATTGACTTGGCAAAGAAGCAAGCAGAAATTACTTCTTCCCAAGCGATTAAAGCGGATACGCTACAGGAAGCATTAAGCAATACGGGCTATACTATTTCTGAGCTAAGGGCTTAAAGAATGAATTCAAACTTTCGCATTCGCTAAATTCCGTATGTTTCAAAAACCTGCGAGATTTAGCGGATGCGATTTTCTATTTTGGTTATCGAATAAATTAAACGAGTTACAAAAATAAATTTCAATAAGAAGATGTTTAAAAACGATTTAATAAAGATTGGAATAAGCACACTCAATAACCTTTAAAATAGAAAAAAATAGAAATAGAAAAAATGAAATCAACAACAAATATAACAACACTGTTTCTGGACATTGGCGAAGTGCTGCTGACAAATGGGTGGGGGCATGAATTGCGGCAGCTTGCTGCAGCGGAATTCAACCTTGATTACAAAGATTTAAATGCCAGGCATGCCATTGCCTTCGAAACTTATGAAATAGGCAAACTTACTGCGGACGAGTATTTAGACATTGCTGTTTTTTATGAACCAAGGGATTTCACCAAAGATGCATTCCGGCAATTCATGTTTAGCCAGTCTAAGCCGTACCCGGAAATGATCGGATTAATAAAGAGGCTTAAAGCACAATATGGTTTAAAGATCATTGCAGTAAGTAATGAAGCGAGGGACTTAAATACCTACAGGATTGATGAATTTGGATTAGCGAGCTTTATTGATTTTTTTGTTTCCTCCACGTATGTGCACATACGCAAGCCCGACAAGAACATTTTTAAACTGGCACTTGACATGGCGCACGTGCAGCCGGATGAAGTGCTTTATATTGATGACACGGAAGTATTTATAACCATTGCTGAACGTATGGGTATAAAAGGGATTTGGCATGTAAACTATAAAACAACCTGTGAAAAATTGCAATCATTCGGATTTGAAACCAGTGTATGAAAAATAAAAATAAAAATATTCTGGCAATAAATGGTGGTTCGTCCAGCATCAAATTCGCCTTGTACGATATGGCTGAAAAT
>CAZPTQ010000003.1:0-64098 GCA_964589365.1 uncultured Saprospiraceae bacterium | reverse complement strand
ATCCAAAATACCGCCCCAGCTCTCCCACCATCAATTCCCCCGCCTCTTCCTGCACAAAATGCCCCGCCTCCGGGCATCGAACAACACGCGCTTGGGGAAACGCCTGCTCCCATTTTTCCAATTCATACTTTGGCACAAAAGTGTCTTTCATGCCCCAAAAGAGGAGGCCAAGTTTGTCCTTCAGTAAGTCGCGCTGCTGCCAAAGGCCGTCCCACCAGTCGTTGGCGAGCAGGAGTTCGCGCGAAAAAGCATACGTCGCCACACGGGATGCGGCATCCGGCCAGGCCTTTTTGTAATGGCGGTGTACTTCTTTGGGCAGGTACTTTTTTCGGTTGCCAAAGGCAGCGGGCATGACGACGTTGACCGGGAAATTGAACTGTTTGTACAGCACGCGCCCCAACCAGGAATCCATCATCCTTGCCGGCCGGTTATAATGCGGATCAGTGTCCAAACGCCACATCCAGCCATTTAAAATGCAGATTTTGCGCACGTTTTCCGGGCGATGAATGGCTTGAGAAAGCCCGATGGAAAGCCCGAAATCATTTCCAACAATGGAGATATCACGCAGATCGAGTTGCTCGATGAACTTCGCCAGACGCACCGAATGTGCCGCACAGGAATAATCGGCATGGGCGGGTTTGTCAGACAAGCCCATACCGAGCAGGTCTGGCGCCACGCAACGGAATTGCCCGCGCAAGCCGCGCACCAGATCGCGCCAGCCGAACGACCACTCGGGTGTGCCGTGCGAAAAAAGGATGACCGGGCCGCTGCCCTCGTCAATGTAGTGCATTTGATGGCCTTCGATTTCGATAAAGCGGGATTGGAAAGGGAACAGGTCGCGGTTGATCCAATCAGAAGTAGGCATGGTTGTATTTTTTTATGAGCAAATTTTTCATTGTATCGAGGGGATAATCGGCAGGGTCTTGCAGCCAATGGAGGCAAACGCCATCAATGAGCGCGAACAACAGCAGGGCTTCCTGCTCCGGTGATTCCGCGCCGAGTTGTCGAAAATTCTCGGCCAGGTGCTTTACCACAAATTGATTGACCTCCTCCAATTGCGCTCCAGCCACCTGACTGACCTCTGTTTGGAAGCGGATTTTCGTGACCAGTTGCCAGAATTTTTCGTTTTCCCGGATGGCCGTCAGTGAGCGTTCGATGTGTTGGAGGATGGCCCCACGCGGATCGGCGGCTGTTGTCGAATAAGGTTCCATCGTAGCGGCGATATGCGCCATACCTTCTTGAATGATGGCGGCCAACAGCCCGGTCTTGTTTCCGAAGTGCTTGAATATCAAGCCTTCAGACACCTTTGCTTCTTTTGCAATTTGGCTCGTGGGGCTGCGGTCGTATCCTTGTTCGCCGAAAATCTTAAGCGCAGTTTGGAGGATGGTTTCTTTGTTTGTCATATTTAAAGTGAGTAATCACTCACAAAAGTATAAACAGATTTTGAATTGGCAAGCAGGTAGGGCGAAATTTATTTCGCTTCATCACAAGGCGGATATGGCAAAATGAATTTGGCCCCAGGCCAGTAATGGGTGATATGGCGAAATAAATTTCGCCCTACGGGAATGAAAACTTTTTCAGTCATTTGTCCAACGGAAAAATAATCGAATCTCTACACACTCAACCTCCTTTGCCAAGGCTTCGGCGGTTAAAACGGTCTTGAACATGAGCAAAGCCTCCTTCCTCTGTATCGCCAGTTATTTCAAAGGCAACGATTTCTTGCGCGGAATGAAATCTACGGGCGCAAAAGTGTACCTGGTCACTTCCAAAAAACACCAAGACAAACCTTGGGCCCACGAGGCGCTGGACGAGATTTTTTATGTCCAAGAGGACGATGAAAACGAGTGGAACATGGAGGATACGGCCTCCGGGCTAGCCTGGCTCATGCGCAACAAAAAGATAGACCGCATTGTGGCAATAGACGATTTTGACGTGGAAAAAGGCGCTTACCTCCGCGAGCATTTCCGCATCCCCGGCATGGGCCAAACAACGGCGCGCCATTTCCGCGACAAACTTGCCATGCGTATCGAAGCGCGTGATGCAGGCATACCAGTCCCGGCTTTTGCACCGCTTTTTAACGACGCTGATATCTACCACTTCACACAATCAGTCCCGGCCCCTTGGATTATTAAGCCACGCGGCCAAGCCTCGGCTACCGGCATGAAAAAGGTAAACTCCGCCGAAGAACTTTGGTCTCATCTCGAAAGTCTGGGTACCGCCCGCCACCATTACCTGGTCGAACAATTCAAGCCCGGCGATGTGTACCATGTGGACTCCCTTTCCGAAGGAGGAAAGGTCATTTTTGCCCGAAGCTCTAAATACCTGTCCACACCATTTGATGTGGCACACGGAGGTGGGATTTTCCGCAGTGCCGTAGTGCCTTTTGGTTCAGACGACGATAAGAAACTGCTCAAACTAAACGCTGACGTGATGACCGCTTTCGGGATGCAGTACAGCGCGAGCCATACGGAATTCATCAAAAACCGTGAAACTGGCGAGTTTTATTTCCTCGAAACTTCTTGTCGCGTGGGCGGGGCACATTTGGCCGAAATGTTGGAATATTCCTCCGGGATAAATCTTTGGTACGAATGGGCTCGGCTTGAGGAGGCTGTCGCTGGCAATGAAAAATACAAATTGCCCAAAGTGCGCAACGATTACGCGGGTATCATCGTCTCGCTGGCACGACAGGAATGGCCTGATACGAGCCAATTCAACGATCCCGAAATTGCCTGGCGCTTAACAGAGAAGGAGCATCACGTTGGTCTCATCGTGCAATCGAAAAAACATGCGCGCGTCATCGAACTATTAGACGATTATGCCCAACGGGTACAACGCGATTATCACGCCAGTGCCCCGGCACCGAAAAAACCGAATGTGTGATTGGTTGATTGGTGATTGGTTGATTGGTGCGGAACGCTTGAATACCCAAACTGCTCAAAACGTAAAATTATGCTCAGCATTGACCCAACGCAAATTGCCACCAAGGACTTGCACCAATACATATTGGCTGCGGTAGCGCCCCGACCCATCGCATTTGCCAGTACCATCAGCAAGGATGGAGTGCCGAACCTTGCGCCCTACAGTTTTTTCAATGCCTTCAGTAGCAACCCGCCCATTCTGATTTTTTCCTCTAATCGGCGGGTATCAAACAATACGACTAAGGATACGCTGAAAAACGTGGAAGATACCGGAGAGGTAGTTATCAATGTGGTTTCTCACAACATCTCGCGTCAAATGGCGCTGGCCAGTATTGAGTATGGGCCTGAAGTAGATGAATTTAAAAAAGCGGGGTTCACACCCTTGCCCAGCGAGCGCGTGCGCCCGTTCAGAGTAGCTGAAAGCCCGGTGCAGATGGAATGCGTGGTAGACAAGATTTTGCCGCTGGGCGAAGGTGGTGGGGCAGGAAACCTGATTTTTTGCAAAATCGTGATGATGCATATTTCAAATGAAATATTGACCGATACGGGCCGTATTGACCCGCATAAAATTGACCTTATGGGGCGAATGGGGCGGTTCTATTACGCCCGGGCAAGTGGAGCAGCTATCGAGGAAATTGTGCAGGACGTGACGTGCATCGGTATCGGTTTTGATGGTTTGCCAAGCAGCATTCGCCATAGTAAAGTGCTTACTGGCAACGACCTGGCACAGTTGGCGAGCTTGCCGGCGTTGCCTACGCAGGAGGAAGCTCTGTTGTTGATTGGAAATGACGAACGAGTGCAGAAAGCATTATCTGGCCAAGATCGCCTGTTAACATTGCACATCTACGCTAAAGAAGTTTTAGCGAATAATGATGTAATGCGTGGAGCGGCTTTGGCAGTGTTGGGGGGCTGATAGTACCCCGGAACTCCGTTCCGGGGCTTAACCATCCCCGGAACGGAGTTCCGGGGTACAATATCTTCCACATTATGCAGAATTTCAAAAACATCCTGTTACTGGCACTGCTTGCAACAACCGTTTCCTGCAAACAGCCAACTGTCCCCGATTCTTCCTTTGATTACCTCAAAAACGAAGAAACAGGGATAAAAAGCGGTGGAGTCCGCCTCATCCCGCTTGACGGCGGCAAGTACAAAGTCTGGACCAAACGCATCGGCAACAACCCCAAAATCAAAGTGCTGCTCCTACACGGCGGCCCTGCCTGCACCCACGAATATTGGGAATGTATGGAGAGTTTTTTGCCACAGGAAGGCATTGAGTTTTATTACTACGACCAGCTTGGTTCGGCGTATTCCGACCAGCCGAATGACACGAGCCTTTGGAATTTGCCCCGTTTTGTGGAGGAAGTGGAGCAAGTGCGGCAGGCTTTGGGCCTGAACAAGGACAATTTTTACCTGCTCGGACATTCCTGGGGCGGCATTTTGGCCGCCGAGTATGCTTTGAAATATCAAGACAATTTAAAAGGGCTTATCATTTCCAATATGATGATGAGTGCGCCCGAATACGGAATGTACGCCGAGGAGGTGCTGGCCAAGCAGATGGATCCTGCCGTGCTGGCCGAAGTGCGCGCATTAGAAGCAAAGGCTGATTTTACCAACCCCCGCTACATGGAACTGCTGATGCCAAATTTTTACAATAAGCACATTTGCCGCATTCCACTGGAAAATTGGCCTGACCCGGTAAACCGCGCATTTGCCAAAATTAACCAAACCATCTATGTCAGTATGCAAGGCCCCAGCGAGTTCGGTGTTTCGGGAAAACTGGCAAAATGGGACGTGACTGCCAAACTGCCCAATATCAAGGTGCCCACCCTCGTCATCGGGGCTAAACACGATACGATGAACCCGGAGCACATGAAAATGGTGTCCGAAAAAGTGCAAAAAGGCCGTTTCCTATTTTGTCCCGACGGCAGCCACATGTGTATGTGGGACGATCAGGCGCATTATTTCCCAGGCCTGATCTCTTTTTTGAAGGATGTGGACGGCGGGAAAATGTGAGGTAAAAGCGAACAGGCTGCTCGGGGGTCTCGGCAGCCTGTTCGTATGTAATTCGTGGCAACTCCTACTCTGACTTGATCAATTTGCCTGATTGCAAAAGATTCCCTCTGGAATCGTACAAATTGGCGATGTACATGCCAGTTGGCAGGTTTGCTGCATTCCAGGTGTGGTTGAAATCTCCAACAGACAAATCCCCGGAAAATGCTGTTGCGACATAAGAGCCTTGTGCGTCATAAATGCGCAAAGTTGCTTTTGTCGCCTGATTCACCCTGAACTGGAACGTAGTCTGATCCAGGAATGGATTAGGGAAATTTTTCATCAACACCGGTTTGCTACTGAAGCCCAATACTCCTTGGAATACATCGTTGGTGCCCACGAACACCGGGCCGCCGCAGTCGCTGGTGCCACGGTGCGGTTCAAAAACAAAAGGAAAGGTGGTGTTAAAAGGCTTATCGTTGCCTTCTACCCCTGTGGTGTAACTCAAAACTGCCAATAGATCGTTCGTCACCGGATTGGCTCCGCCAGCCGTATAGTCATCATACCATAGACCAATAGCAGCCAGCACTACGCCAGAAACCGCTTGCAATTCAATGCGCGTCACGTCATCTTCCAAGCGGCGGCCATTCGGGAAACCGTCCATGTTCGGAATGAATTGTATGTCTGTGTTAGTGTTATAAGCAGGATCCGTCAGGCCCAACACTGCCGCTTGAATAAGTCCAAGTGTACTGAATTTTGGGTCATTGCGGAGCGTCACTGGCACGGCCATATTAAGCCGCAACATATCTCCGCCATTGGGCAAAAAATTGTTGATAAACGGTTTGCCTAAGGACAAAGGGCCTGCGATTTTACCTGTAGCAAGTTGGTAAGGGGGCAAATTGGGCACACCGGTGTGGAATATTGGCCAAAGGTCCACCGAGCGCGGTTTGCCTGCGCCAGGCAAGAGCAATGTGCCAAATATTGCATCATCCAGAGCAGTTCCCGACAAAACAGCGTTCCCTTTCAAAGGGAAAAGGCCGTCTTTGCCATTTCCAAAGTCAAAGGCTTGCAAGGAATTCCGTTGGATACGCAAAGGCCCAAACGCAGGCACTGCAGCACCAAACTGCGAATCGTCCATGTACAAGGCTAGCTCAGGATTGTAGAAAAATTCGTCCAAAGTAGTTTCGCCAATCTCTTGATATGGAGTCAAAGAATTCCAATAATCCTTCTGGCCAATTGGGATAACTGCTTCATTGGTCAATGGCATTCCCAGACGAGATACCTGAGTCCAAGCACCACTGTAAGTTGGGTCGCCAGTAGCTGAAAGCGTTCTGATTTGTTGGCGGCTTGCTGAAGCCCAAACTCCAATTACAAAATCACTCTGCAAAATAGAGGTTGGCGTGGGCGGTACTCCTTCTTTCAGGAGTGTTTGAATATTCACTTGCAGCGCGATGGTACTTACATTCAAACAGGCAAGCCCGTCAGTGGGAGTACCCCCATTTTGACGCGGAGCATCTCCAAGGTCAAAGATACCACCCAGGTCTACGAAGAATGGATCGTCGGAGGTGCCGCAGAACACCCTTTCACCGCTTGAAGCTGTGGTGATGGCATCCGTCATCAAGTCTGAATAGGTAGTATTCAGACCGGTGGTCGACTCGATCGAGCGAGGACCAATGTTCGGAGGCGGTACCACTCCGTTTTGCACAATTGTTTGAAATGATTGTCCACCATCAATGCTGCGCTCGAGCTTATAGGTCGTTTTCAGGTTCTGTTTGCCCAAACGAATGTTGAAAAAGGTGGTCGGATCTTCATTCAGATGTGTGAAAGTGAAACGATATGTGATCTCGTCGCCTGGGATAGAGGCGTCATTGTCCACGTGGATCTCATACCGCACATTTTCCCCAAAGAAATTATAATTGGGTCCGCCGTGAGGAAGTTGCAGCGGGACGTACGTGGCGATAATCGTGATGTTGTTTATGCTGCCCGGCGTGCGAAAAGCATAGAGGTCAACGTTGTCGGCGAGCGGATCATCGGCGATTAGCGGCGCCTCGCGGTGGCTGGAAGCCATACTTGCCGTGATGACGAGCATCCAAACAGAAGCCGACAACAGGATTTTATTTATAGAACGATTCATTGATTGTAATTTTTTTTGTGATGGATGTTTGAAAGTTGGTGATTGGGTTATGGGTGGATATGGTTATTTGGGGTGCCCGGGCTTGGTGTTCGAACTTGCCTTAAAGAATATACGGATACTAAGCCCTGTGTATAGCAAACAACCATATCCACCTATAACTAGATCACCAATCGCTATTCACTGCCCAACTTCAGTGCCTCTCCATGGAGTGGCCACATAAGGAAATGCGGTTTTGAAATGCTTGTCATTGTTGTTCACTCCGGTGCGGTAAGAGAGCACGCTGACCAAATCAGCGGTGACCGGGTTGGCGCCGCCCACTGTATAGTCGTCGTACCAAAGGCCGATGGCAGCCAAAGCCACGCCTGCAACTGCTTGCAATTCAATGAGTGTTACATCATCTTCCAAGCGTCTGCCATTCGGAAAACCATCCATGTTGGGAATGAACTGGATGCTTGTGTTTTGATTGTAAGCCGCATCCGTGAGGCCAAGCACTGCTGCCTGCACGATTCCGAGCGGACTGAATTTGGGATCGGTGCGACTCGTCACGGGCACCGCCATGTTGAGTCGAAGCATATCCCCGCCATTTGGCAGGAAGTTGTTGATGAATGGTTTGCCGGCTGACAAGGGGCCCCCTGTTTTGCCAGTAGCCAATTGGTAAGGCGCCAAATTAGGCACACCGGTATGGAAGATAGGCCACAAATCCACCGAACGTGGCTTGCCTGCGCCCGGCAGCAACAGCCCGCCAAATGTGGCAGGGTCGAATGCCGTGCCGACCAAAGCGGGATTGCCTTTCAAGGGCCATAAACCATCTTTACCGTTCCGAAAATCAAAGCTCTGTAAAGAACTGCTCTGTACACGCAATGGTGCAAAAGCAGGCACAGCACCACCAAACTGCGAATCGTCCATGTACAACGCGAGTTCAGGATTGAAGAAATAATTGTCCAATGTAACATCGGCCAATTCATCATAAGGCGTAATGCGGTTCCAATAGTCTTTGTTGCCAATGGGTATTACCACTTCGTTTGTGAGCGGCATTCCAATTCTGGAAACCTGAATCCATGCACCTGTATCGTTTGGTTCAGCGCCATTGGGTTGCAATGTACGCGTAGCCTGGCGGCTGGCCGATGCCCATACGCCAATGGTATAATCGCCATCCAAAATATTGGTTGGAGTGCCCGGAGCACCTGTCTTGCGCAGTGTAGCGATCGGCACTTGAATTGCGATGGAATGAACGTTGAAAAAGCCAAGCCCGTCCCGTGACTGGCTGTTTTGCCTTGGCAAGTCGCCCAGGTCGAAAACACCGCCCAGGTCGACAAAGAAAGGGTCGTCGGCTGGCCCACAATAGACCTTTTCACCCGTGCTGGCCGTCATGATGGAGGCTGTAATGAGTGCCTCGTACGTGGTGTTTAGACCAACGCCTGATGATTCGATAGAACGTGGGCCAATGTTCGGTGGAGGTACTTTGCCGTTGGTCACAATGGCCGTGAAAGACACCCCGCCGTTCATGCTCCGCTCCAGCGTGTAGGTAGTTTTCAAGTTTTCCATACCGAGTCGGATGTTGAAGAAAGTGCTGGGGTCTTGATTCACACGAGTGAACGTAAAACGGTACACGATCTCGTCGCCGGCCGTGGCAGCATTGTTGTCAATGTGGATTTCATAACGAATGTTCTCTCCGAACGTGTAATAGTTAGGGCCACCAAAAGCGAACTCGGCTGGGATGTAATTCGCGATCAGGGTGATTGTGTTGGGAGCATCCGGGCTTCTGAAAGCGTAGAGATCCGTGTTATCTGCCAGCGGATCGTTGGCGATGAGTGGTGCTTCTCGGTGGCTGGAGGCGTACAACGCAGAGCAGCACAACCAAAGCAACGCCAACATGGAAGCCGAAGAAATACTCCGTTTCGAGAAATTGGTCATGATTAGTTATGTTTGTTAAAAAAATGAAAGAAGTATGGCAAAGAGTAATTACCAAGCTCACCTACGATGCAAGCCACCGTTTGGATTTTTCCCTGCCCGTATTTTTTGAATGCAGGCAGCCATTCCGTTAGATTTCCCAACCTTTGCATCGCGGCAGGCATCCTATTCCATGGCAAAAAAAATCCTTCAATTCCTCCTTTTCCTCAGCATCGGGGTCAGTATCATGGCTTGGGTGTTCAGCAGCCAAAATGCCGCGTTCAAAGAACAGTGTAAGCTGGACGGTACACCGATAGATCAATGCAGCCTGGCAGACAAACTCTTGCACGACTTTTCCACCGTAAACCTGTGGTGGATATTGGTGGTGCTGTTGGCATTCACTGTGAGCAATATTTTCCGGGCGCTTCGTTGGCAAATGCTCCTGGAGCCTATGGGATACCGGGCAGGGTTTTCCAACGCACTGCTCACCATTTTGCTCAGTTATTTTGCCAACCTTTTTCTCCCACGGATGGGTGAAGTGGTACGCGCCGGTTCACTTGCACGCTACGAAAAGATACCGGTGGAAAAAGTAATGGGCACATTGGTTATTGACCGGCTCATGGATTTTCTCTGCCTCGGCGGGGTGGTGGGACTGGCATTTTTACTGGAGGGCGACACGATTTGGGCTTTTATTTCTCAGCGAAAAGACGGCCAAACTGGGGGCAGTATTTTCCAAAACCCTTTCCTTTTGGGCTTCCTTGCGATTGCTGCCCTTGGGTTCTTAGCCATTTTTCTTTTATGGGAAAAACTCGCGCAAATCCCGCTGTTTCAAAAAGTAGGAATGTTGTTGAAAGGATTTCTTGATGGCCTGAAGAGCGTTTTTAAACTGATAAGCCCGGTTGTATTTATTGCATATTCGGTCGGCATCTGGGTCATGTTTTCCCTGCAATGTTGGTTCGGTCTTAAATCATTCCCGCCCACAGCGCACTTGGGTGCAAATGCCGCATTGATGGTTTTTGTGTTTGGCACTTTGGGCTTTGTTATCCCTTCGCCCGGTGGCATGGGCACGTATCATGCGCTGTGCATCGCGGGGCTTGCGCTCTATGGTATTGGGGGCAGCGACGGGTTTTCTTATGCGAACATCTCCTTTTTTGCGGTGCAGATTTTCTACAATTTTGTTGGAGGATTTCTGGCGCTGTGGCTTTTGCCAAGATTGAACAAAAAGAATCCAATCGCTGAATCGCCATAGATTGGCAAAATCAAGCTGTATATTTTACCCCAATAAGAATCAATCGCCAAAATGAAATGCAAAAAAATTATGGTGGAGCTAAAACTCGAAAATTTAAAATATCAGGATCATGCCATCCAGGCAGTGGTAAAAGTGTTTGATGGAACAGAGAAAAACACTTTTGACAACGCTTGCTTTGAAGGCATACGTTCAAATATCTCCAAACTTTCCGTTGAGCAAATAAAAGAAAATATCACAAGCATCGCTGCTGAAAACAGCATCGATGCGGATACATTAAAATATACCACAGAAAATGACCTGTGTATTGAAATGGAAACAGGAACAGGCAAAACGCTTGTTTACATCAAAACCATTTTTGAACTGTACAGACATTATGGCTTTACAAAATTTATCATTCTTGTCCCTTCAGTCGCTATCAGGCAAGGTGTATTGGGTACTTTCAGGTCGTTCAACAACCAACTAGAAGCCCTGTATGGTTTTAAGCCAAATGCCTTTGAATATGACAGCAAGAAATTAAGTAAAGTAACCAACTTTATTGAAGAACAGCATCCACAAGTGATGATTATGACTTTGGCTTCATTCAATTCAGAAGACAAAATTCTAAATCAGGCACAGCGCGAAGATTTGTTTGCAAATATTCCTTTCATTCAGGCCATCGGAAAAACAAACCCCATTATTTTGATGGACGAGCCACAGGAAGGGATGGGCACGGAAAATTCTGTAAAACAAATTACCAAGCTCAATCCACTCTTCAAAATACGTTACTCCGCAACGCATAAGGTAGTCAAAAACCTTTTGTACCGCTTAACGCCTTACGACAGTTACAAGCAGGGCCTTGTAAAGAAAATCGAAGTCTTGACTGTTACCGAAAAAAACGACGAAGCAACCATAAAAATCGAATTGGCCGAAACACAAAACGGAACGGGCGCACCAAAGGCCAAACTCAAAGCCTGGCATCAATCCAATTCAACCAATAAATTTGAGTTTAAACTTACGGCCTGGCTTAAAGAAGGTGACAACTTGGGAGAAAAAACAAACAACCCGAGCTACCTGAACTATAAAATAGTACGCATCAACAAAAGTTTAAAAACCGGAAAATGGAGTGTTACATTCTCAAACGGCGTTGAGTTGCTCGAAAAACAAGCCTCCGGGAATTTGGAAAACATTTGGGCCTTACAGCTGGAATGGCTCATCCATCGCCATTTTGCCAAAACACAAAAATTGGCGCCCAATGGTATAAAATGTCTATCCCTGATTTTCATTGACCGAGTAGCCAACTACATGGGAGAAACACCCATTATTAAAAACCTTTTCATTGAAAAATACAAAGCCATTCATCCTGAGTACAATGAAGGAAAAACGCCAACCGAACAACTGATTCAAGACATCCAAGGATATTATTTTGCTCAAAAATCTAGTGGCGAGTATGCTGATAATGAAGGCGGTATAAAAGAACAAGGGAAAATTTACAAACTGATCCTGGAAGGCAAAGAAGAACTTTTAACCATAGCAAATCCTGTACAGTTTATTTTTTCGCACTCTGCTCTGGGGGTCGGTTGGGACAATCCAAATGTGTTCAATATTGCTACCTTGAACACGGCCTATTCTGATATCAGAAAAAGGCAAGAGATTGGCAGGGGTTTGCGCATTTGCGTGAACCAAGACGGACAACGTATTTATGATGCGATGACTGTACTCGATGCTGAGCGTATAAATCAACTCACCGTAATACCCAACGAGACCTACGAAACATTTGTAAGACAATATCAGGAAGAAATCAAAGCTGTTTATGGCAATACGGGAGCGGGAGCAGGTATAACGCATACCCATAAAGGGAAACCGCAAGACGAAGTACATTTTAAACGCAATCCTTCCGATTCAATTGATGCAGCTTTCAAGCGTTTTTGGAAATCTCTGGCGAAGAAGACAGATTACATCATTGCATTCAATGAAGAAAGCCTGATTGAAAATTCTGCTGAACGCACTAATGCCATCACCATTCCTGATTATGTAATTGAAGCTACGAGCCATTTAATCAATGAGATAACAGACGAAGGTAAAAAAGACACCTTTGGAGGAACAGAAAGTGTTAAACAGAAAGCACGGTTCACTCCTTTAGATTTGGTGGAAGAATTGAGCGAAAACACCAGATTAAGCTACAATACACTTTTTAAAATTATAAAAAAACTAAACAATTACAACGAACTCATCAAAAATCCGCCAAGATATATCCACGAAGCAGCAGCAATTATTCGAAACATCGAACTGGATGAAATGTTAAGAGGCTTGGATTATCATTTAAGCGGCGAATCGTACCCTTTTAACTTTAATGATTTTGTAAAAAATGTTGTTTCAAACGGTTATGTGGATACACCAAACAAAGGCGTGTTTGATAAGATGCTCATTGACAGCGATGTAGAACGCCAGTTCTCTCTAGGTGCAGACAGAGACCCGGAAATAGTTTGCTTTATCAAACTGCCCACTTGGTATAAAATTAAAACGCCCATCGGCGAATATGAGCCTGACTTTGGTTTGGTCATGAAACGAAAAAGCCTGAAAAGTGGAAATGAATCCGAGTTTTACTTCGTGATTGAAACCAAAGGAACCAACAATATCAACGACAAAAAAGCATTGACCGAAAGCGAAGTGTACAAAATAAAATGTGCGATGAAACACTTCTCAACTTTGGGTGTAGAAGTACACTACAAGGCCCCTATTAAAGATTACCAGATTTTCAGAACCGAAGCCGACAAAACCATTAATACAGTACTAGAAAACGCATAAGGAAATGGAAAACATAAACGACTATATGCCTTTGAGCCCCGATTGGAACAAGGAACGGCTGGAAACCTTAAAAAAATTGTTTCCAGACCTTTTCACCAACGAAGGCAAGCTGAATATAGAGGAACTTAAAAAAGTAGTTGACCCTCAAAGCGTTAGCGAAACCGAACGTTATGAGTTTCGCTGGTTTGGCAAAAGCCAGGCAAAACGAAATGCGTTTACCCCAAGTAATGCTACGCTTGTGTATGATGAGCACAGAAGCGTAAACCCTTCTGAAAGCGAGAACCTGATTATCGAAGGGGAAAATTTAGAAGTGTTGAAACTGTTAAGCAGTAGCTATAGGGAAAAAATCAAGTGTATTTATATCGATCCGCCCTATAACACAGGAAAAGATTTTGTGTACTCCGATAATTTTTCGCAAGATAAAAAAGCCTACTGGCAAGATGCTGGGGTTATTGAAAACGGTTTAAAAATTGACACCAACACGGAAACAGATGGACGGTATCATAGCAATTGGCTGAATATGATGTACAGCCGATTACTGATTGCAAGGCAACTGCTTAGAGAGGATGGTGTGATCTTTATTTCAATTGATGATAACGAAGTCCATCAATTGAGAAAGCTTTGTGATGAGATTTTTGGAGAAGAAAATTTTGTAACAGAATTTATTTGGAAAAGCAGACAAAACAAAGACAATCGAACTTTGACAGGAGTTTCAACTGATCATGAATACATTTTGTGTTATAGTAAAAACTTTGAAGAAAGAGCCTTAAAAGGAGCAGAAAGAAAAATCGATCAATATTCTAATCCTGACAATGACATACGTGGCGTATGGGTGAGTTCTAATATGGTTGGTTTAAAGAACGAAACAGAAAGACCCAATCTACATTACGACCTTATCAATCCAGCAACTGGAGTCAATTACGGTAAGCCGAAAATGGGATGGAGATACGATGCCCGTACAATGAAACGGCTTATTGAAGAAGATCGAATTATCTGGCCAGAAAATTCCGAAGGCCGTCCAAGACGAAAAGTTTTCTTGAATGAGTTGAATGAAAATTTACCAGGGTTCAGCTCGATCGTCGGAGAGGATATCTTTACTAGAAATGGTACTGCCGAACTTGAATCCATATTTGGATATAGGGTTTTTGAATTCCCTAAACCTTCTGCATTGATTGCAGAGCTGATTGATCAAGTAGCTGAGAATGACGATATTATTCTTGATTTTTTTGCTGGTTCTGGTTCTACAATACAAGCTACGCTTAACCTGAATCAACAAAATGGACGGACGATAAATTTTATTGCTATCCAAATCCCCGAAGCTACCGACGAAAAAAGCGAAGCCTACAAAGCTGGCTACAAAAAAATCAGCGACATCACGATCGAACGCAACAAACGAGTGATTGAAAAGCTGATTGAGGAAAAGAAAAATCAACAACCCGATTTATTTTCCTCAGATCAAAAAGAAGACACTTTGAAGGGCTTAGGCTTCAAAGTGTTCAAATTGACAAAATCCAACTTCCCCAGAGTTGAGTTCGCTCCCGACCCTGAAAACACGGACGCGGAGAACATAGAGTTGCTCAAAAAATATATTTCGGACAAAGAGGCCCAATTGGTAACCGTATTCAATCGGGATGAGCTGATGACTGAAATACTTTTGAAGCAAGGTTTCAATTTAAATTACACCACTACAAGGCAGGCCCAATTCAAGGCAAACGAAGTTTATCTCGCTACTGACGGAGCAAAAGAGGCCTTAATTTGTTTGGATGTCATCCTTGAGATGGAAACCGTCGAATATTTCAAAAAACACCTCGACAAAATATTTATTTGCCTGGAACGGGCCCTAGACACGACGAAAAAGTACAACCTGAAGCATACTTTGGGTGACCTTTTTAATGCCTTTTAGTGCAGACTAACGGCTGAGATTCATTGGCCATTCCAATCTTTTGACATGCAACGAACAGACGTAAACACCCTCGGCGAATTCGGCCTAATAGACCATCTCACGCGCGATTTCCCCTTGCGCCAGCCCTCCTCGATCAAAGGCATAGGCGACGACGCAGCCGTCATCGAAAACGGCTCGCTGTGCACGGTAGTCAGCACCGACATGTTGGTAGAAGGCATCCACTTTGACCTTGCCTATACACCGCTCAAACATTTGGGCTTTAAATCGGTGATTGTCAACCTCTCTGATATCTATGCGATGAATGCGCTGCCGCGCCAAATCGTCGTTTCAATTGCCATTTCCAATCGTTTTTCTGTAGAAGCTTTGGACGAACTTTATGCAGGCATTCGCGCTGCCTGCGAGGCGTACGAGGTGGACCTTGTGGGTGGCGACACTACTTCTTCGCCCAAAGGCCTGACCATCAGCATCACGGCCATTGGGCAGTGCGAAAAGGAATTGCTTGTTTACCGCAATGGTGCACAAGTGGGCGATCTTATCTGCATCACAGGCGAACTCGGTGGTGCCTACCTTGGACTCCAAATGCTGGAAAGAGAAAAACAAATCTGGCAGGAAAATCCCGATTTGCAGCCTGATTTTGAAAATCAGACCTACGCGGTTGGCCGTCAACTCAAACCTGAGGCAAGGCGCGACATGATCGAGGAGTTCCGAAAGATCGGCCTGAAACCAACGGCCATGATTGACATTTCTGACGGGCTGGCTTCCGAAATCTTCCATATCTGCAAACAGAGCAAGGTTGGGGCACTTATCGAAGAAAGCGGGGTGCCCATCAATCAGGAAGCCCAGATGTTGGCCTTGAAATTCAAACTGGACCCCATCACTTGCGCGCTCAATGGCGGCGAGGATTACGAACTGCTCTTTACCATCCGCCCTGATGATGTGGACAAAGTGAAGTACCTGCCCGACATCTACATCGCCGGGGAAATTCTGGAAGCCAAAGACGGCATAAAGCTCCACACCCTGGGCGGAAATCTGCACGATTTGAAAGCGCAGGGCTGGGTGCATTTTTAATTAAAATGTCCAATGTCCAACAAGGAATTTCCAATTTCCAAGTAGGCTTCGCGTTTGAGTACTCGCGTTGTCCCTCCCAGATTAAATGACTACAAATCCCAAGCGCAGCGCTTCCTTGGAAATTGGAAATTCCTTGTTGGACATTGGACATTCATAAACGGCCTATCTTTGCGACCTGATTTTCAATGCAAAAAAACCGCACTCCCATCCTGCTCGCACTCGCTGCCATTGCCCTCATCGGAGCGATGTTCTACTTCGTATACGAATCCAACAAACCTAAGTTTGATTGGGAGGAAGGCAGTTGGAAAAAGAAGGGCTACGACGAAAAAAACGATCAGCCATACGGTACAAGTATTGCCCACAGTCTGCTGGAAAACTATTTTGAAGGTAGAAAACTTGTTGACATTCAAAAAGATGTTGCAAAGGAAATCCCTTCTGATAGTGTTTCTACGGGAAACAACTACGTCTTCGTCGGCGAGGCGATGTACATGGATTCGCTCGGCACGAAACGGCTTTTGGACTTTGTGGCGGCGGGCAACACAGCTTTCATTTCGAGCAAAACCATCCCTTTCGACTTAATGACTTTCGTCTACTTTGACGAATGCGAAGAATCGCCCTGGAATGATTATGGGATGTTCGAGGATAGCGTCGCTCATTTTTCTTTGCGTACCCCCACCCTGCCTGACAGCAGCACGAGCTTCTTTTTTGCAAAACAAAACGAACCTAAAAACTACCACTGGCACTACATCGAATACTACCATTTTTGTGATTCGCTGTTACAACATCCATTGGGTTATCTGAACAAGGATTGGGTAAATTTCGCTGAATTTCCGCATGGAAAAGGCCGTTTCCTTTTGCACACCAACCCGATTGCATTTTCCAACTTTAGTCTGCTGCGTCCCGAAACGCGGCCTTATGCAGCGGGTGTGTTTTCCTATCTTTCCGAAGGCGACATTTATTGGGATGCGGTGAGCCGTGTGCCAGAAGCCGTCGGTCGCAAGCGCAATGGGAGCGGTTTCGCCAATCGCGGCCTCCCGGAAGAACACCTTTTGACCTACATTTTAAAACAGCCCGCACTGGCCTGGGCCTGGTATCTGATTGCTGCAATGGCCCTCACCTGGCTCGTGTTCCGTGCCAAACGGCGGCAGCGCATCATCCCTGTTTTGCCCAAAAACGAGAATTCCTCCTATGAATTCATCGGGACCATCGCCCACCTGCATTTTCGCGAAAAAAACTATGCCGGGCTTTCGGCGCAGGGCATGCGGCATTTTTTGGCGCAATTGCGCGAGCGCTATGGCCTCGTTGCGCCTTTTGACCCCGAAACGGGCCTTCCGAGAAGTGACGACGATTTTTTCCGAAAACTCGCCCTCCTCTCTGAAGTGCCCGAACTGGAAGCTCGCCGTGTTTTCGGCCTACATGCCAATACTGTAAACTACGAGCCTACAGAAGAAATGGCGGTGGATTTGCACCTCGCCATGGAAGCCTTTTTAAAGGCAGCAAAATAGTCGCTCCGACTTTGTTCTAAACTCAAGGTAAAAAAATCTTTACCTTATTGTAAAAAGTACGCTTAGTTTCCACTTTACTTTTTTTCTTTGCACCACCAAACATGGTCTGGGTTCCTATTCCAGATTCAATGGTTTCTTCAGGTATCTGATAGTTTCACAAATCTTACTCTCCTTTGTATGAAGATTCATCAACAAAAATTCTTTCTTACACTTTCCTGTTTTCTCTTGTGGGGCAGCACTGCGCTGTTCGCTCAGCGAACAATAACAGGCCAAGTGACTGATGTTGAAAACAATGAGCCGCTCATAGGAGCAAGCATCATTGTTGAAGGAACATCCATCGGCACTGCAACCGACTTTGATGGCAACTACCGTCTGAGTGTACCCGCAACAGCTACTGCACTGCGGATTACCTACACAGGTTATGCAGCCCAAACGCTGGCCATTGGAGCCTCAAACACCATGGATTTCAAAATATCGCCAGCGGCGGTTTTGGATGAAATGGTCGTGATTGGCTATGGCACTGTAAAACGCGAAGACTTGACCGGCTCGGTGCAAACGGTCGGCACCAAGGATTTCAACAAAGGTGCTATTACCGGTCCGCAGGAATTGCTTGCAGGTAAAATCGCCGGCGTACAAGTCACGACCAATGCAGACCCAGGCGGCGGCGCCACCATCCGGATCCGTGGCGGTTCTTCGCTCAGCGCGACCAACGACCCGCTCATCGTTATTGACGGTGTGCCTGTGGCCAGTGACAACACTTCTGGCACGCGCAACGCGCTCAACCTTATCAATCCCAACGACATCGAGACCATGACCGTGCTGAAAGATGCCTCGGCCACCGCTATCTATGGTTCGAGGGCATCGAACGGGGTCATCCTGATTACAACAAAAAAGGGAAGTGCTGCCAACCGCGAACTGCGTTTTTCTTACACGGGCGGTGTTGCATTCAGCCAAATCGTGCAAAAACCCGATGTACTAACTGCCGCAGCGTACCGGGAACTTATTGCAAATCAATTTGCCGACAACCACCCGGCCCAAACACTTTTAGGCGATGCCAATACCGATTGGCAGTCTGAAATTTATCAGACAGGCATCACACACGACCACAGCTTGGCAGTAACCGGTGCGGTGGGCAAATTCCCGTTCCGCGCTTCTTGGGGCGTTACGGATCGTACCGGCATCTTGAAAACGGACCGATTCAAGCGTATTACGGGTGCATTGAACTTAAATCCCTCTTTTTTAAAGGGTGCATTGCAATTCAATGTAAACCTGAAACTGGTGTCTGACCGCAACAACTTTGGCAACCGTGACGCAATTGGGTCTGCAATGCAATTTGACCCTACCCAACCCACAAGAGTCGAAGATCAGACTTATGGTGGCTATTTTGCCTGGTTAAACAATGATGGCAGGCCAAACACACTTGGTACAGCCAATCCACTTGCCCTGCTTTATATGAAGGACGATGACTCTAATTTGGGCCGCTACATCGCCAGTGGATCGGTGGACTACCGTTTTTGGTTTTTGAAAGATCTTCGTGCCAACTTGAGCGTGAGCTACGACTATACGCATGGTCAAGGCACTATTTTGATCCCGAAGAATGCTCCGTTCTCGCAAGGCGATGGTGGCGGGCGCAACGACGCATACGACCAGTTAAAAAAGGACAAATTGCTTGAATTTTATCTCAACTATGGCAAATCGATTGGCACCACCAAGTTCGACATCATGGGCGGCTATTCATACCAGCGATTCTTCCGCAACCCATTTTCTTTTGCCAATAGTGCTACTGGCGTTGTAATTCGGGAACCAGACGATGCTCCTAGAGAAAACGTGTTAATATCGCTTTTTAGCCGCGCTAACCTGTCGTTCAACGACTTTATCTTCCTTACGGGTTCGGTACGCCGCGACGGCACTTCGCGTTTTCCGAATAACAAGTGGGGTTTGTTCCCAGCAGGGGCAGTGGCCCTGAAACTTGTTGACCGTGAGAGAGCGGCGTTGTCTACCCTAAAACTTCGTGTTGGTTATGGCGTCACAGGCCAACAGGATATAAGCGATGACTTTTACCCGGCATTACCTCGCTACACTTCCAGCACTAACACCGCGCAATACCAATTTGGCGACCAATTTTACACAACCCTCCGCCCGGAAGGATACGATGCCAATCTGAAATGGGAAGAGACCACCACTTACAACGCGGCCATTGACTATGGCTTTTGGGCCAACCGCGTTACGGGTTCTATTGAATTGTACCTGCGCGAAACAAAGGACCTTATCAACTTCATTCCGACTGCGGCTGGTTCGAACCTGGACAATTTCGTCTTTTCCAATGTGGGTGACCTCGAAAATCGTGGTGTAGAATTCTCCATCAACGCCATCCCTTTCAAGCGCCCGAATGCATCTTGGTCTATTGGCTTCAACATAGCTGCAAACGAGAATAAAATCACGCGTTTAACTGCCATAGATGATGCTAATTATCAGGGGGTTGCTGCTGGTGATGATATTTCGGGTGGTGTAGGCAACAAGATTCAGATTCACAGCGTAGGATATCCAGCCAACTCATTTTACGTGTATGAACAGGTGTACGATGCCAACGGTATTCCAGTAGAAGGCTTGTACGTGGATCGCAACGGCGATGGCATTGTCACGCCCAATGACCGTTACCGGCTTGAAAAACCTGCCCCAAATTACCTGATCGGCTTCAATACTGGGTTTGATATTGGCAAATTCGACCTGAGCCTGGCTGGCCGTTCTAACATCGGCAACTATATGTACAACAACAACCTTTCGAATAACGCCTACTACAATCAACTTTATGGCAGCACGGGCGTTTTGCGCAATGTACTTTCGTCCACGAGCGAAATTGATTTCACGGTGCCGCAGTATTTTAGCGATCATTTCATCCAAGATGCGTCTTTCCTACGTATAGATCACATCACAGCAGGATACACATTTGGAAGAATAGGCCGCAACATCTCGTCGCTGCGTATTTCAGCAACGGTGCAAAATCCGCTTCTCGTCACGAAATACGATGGTCTCGACCCCGAAGTGTTTAGCGGGATTGACAACAATATCTATCCCCGTTCAAGAACGTATCTGTTTGGCGTGAAAGCCGATTTCTAGACTTCAGACATTGGACTATAAAGTCCCTTTCATTCAAAATCTAATTTTCAACGAGATATGAAAATCTTGTCAATAAAAACACTCGCACTTTTTGCCGGCTTGATGTTCATCGCCGTGTCGTGTTTCAAAGACCTTGATACCACTCCACTGGACAAGGACGTGATCACCTCTGTGGTGGTGTTCGACAGCCCTGGTGCGTACAAACAAGTGTTGGCTAAACTTTATGCCGGCCTTGCCCTTAGCGGTCAGCAAGGCCCCGCTGGGAATTCTGACATCTCAGGTCTTGACGAAGGCTTTTCCCCTTATGGGCGGCAATATTGGTTGGCACAGGAACTTACCACAGACGAGGCGGTGATCGCTTGGAATGATGGCACCCTCCAAGATTACCACCAACAAGACTGGGACGCAGGCAGCGAGTTCGTGACAGCGATGTACAACCGCATTTTCTACCAGGTTTCGCTCTGCAACGAATACCTGCGGGAAACGACCCCGGATAAAGTGGACGGCCGCCCCGGCGTATCCGCTGAGTTGAAATCTGATATCGTCAAGTACCGTGCTGAAGCTCGTTTTCTTCGCGCCCTGAGTTACTGGCACGCACTCGACATGTTTCGCAAGCCGCCGTTTGTGACGGAAAACGACCAAGTTGGTTCGTTCTTGCCGCCGCAAGCAAGCCCTGACCAGTTGTTCAACTACATTGAAAGCGAGTTGAAAGCCATTGAGACGGAGCTCGCAGCACCTCGCAGCAATGAGTATGCCCGTGCAGACCAAGCTTGCGCTTGGATACTGTTGGCAAAACTCTACCTGAACTCGGAGGTTTACACTGGTCGCAAATTGTTCAGTGAATGCGCCACTTACTGCCAAAAAGTAATTGGGGCAGGTTTCACGCTTGACCCAGCTTACGGCCACCTTTTCTTGGCCGACAACCACACGGCAGATGGTATCATTTTCCCTGTGGCTTATGACGGCAGATTTGCTCAGACTTACGGCGGTACTACTTTCATGGTTCACGCGGCAGTGGGTGGAAGCATGAGTGCAGCTGCATTTGGCATTGATGGCGGCTGGGCAGGTATACGTACTACCAGCGCGTTTGTAAGTAAATTCCCTGCAATAGGCGGCGGCAGCGTCATTGTAGCAGCCAATCCGGGCAACACAAACTACCCGGTTATTTATGTACCCGGCGGTTATCAAGGCTGGGATCCTGCTACCGCAGCGCAGCTTTCTTCAGCTGCCAACGACAACACTTACGAGGGCTACGTCAACATCCCTGACGATCAAAAAGAATTCAAGATCACATTGGGGCCAGATTGGAGCAACAACCTTGGCGACAATGGAGCCGATGGCACACTCGAACCCAATGGTTCAAACTTTGTGGTGCCAGAAGGCGGTTTCTACAAGTTCAACGTGGACCTTACCAACCTTACTTATACGCTTGTCAAAACCACTTGGGGGATTATCGGGTCGGCAACTCCCGATGGTTGGAATTCCGACCAGGATATGAGCTATGATGCAGCAGAAGGAGCCTGGACCATTTCGATCGGCCTGGTGGCTGGCGATATAAAATTCCGTTCCAACAATGACTGGGGCCTAAATTATGGCGACAACGGCGCTGATGCCTTGCTTGAAAAAGATGGCTCAAACATCGCAATCCCGAGCAACGGCACTTACCTCATCAAACTGTACCTGGACAAGCCGGATTACACCTATTCGATTGAGCGCCCCTCCTTTGACACACGCGCGCTGTTCTACACAGATGGACAGTCCTTGGAAATTACCGATATCTCGCAGTTCACCCATGGTTATGCCATCACAAAGTTCAAAAACATAACTTCCACTGGCGCTACTGGCTCCAACCTGACCTTTGTGGATACTGACTTCCCGATGTTCCGCATTGAAGATGCCTACCTGATGTATGCTGAGGCGGTACTTCGTGGAGGAGCTGGCGACCTGGGCACTGCGCTTGATTATGTAAATGTTGTGCGCAGCCGGGCTTATGGTGACGCATCTGGCAACATAGCTGCCAGCGAACTCACTTTACCATTTATTCTTGATGAACGCGCCCGCGAATTTTACTGGGAATGCCACCGCCGTACAGATTTGATAAGGTTCGGTCAATTCAGCCAATCCAGCTACTTGTGGCCTTGGAAAGGCGGTGTTCCAGAAGGAGTTTCAACGTCTAGTCACTTCAATATTTTCCCGATTCCCGCTTCTGACCGCGGGGCAAACCCGAATTTGCTTCAAAACGACGGTTATTAATTTTCAAAATTGGACTTAAGATTTTGGACAATGGACATTAGATGAATACCCGTGAGCAGTGGCACTTTTTTTAAAAAAATTGCCACTGCTTATCCTCGGTTAAAAGTCTACTGTCCAATCGTCCAAAATCCAAAGTCCCAAAAAAATACAACCATGCAAAAAATACTCTCTTTAGCCCTTGCTGCAATACTTTTCCTGAGTGCTTGCACTGAGAAAGACAAAGAACCCTTACTTACTCCCGGCGCGATCCCCAGTATAACCAGCCCCTCCGGTGGTACTTCTTATGTGCTGACAGAAAGCACAGCGAGCGACATTTTTGCCACTTTTAGCTGGACAGCCGCTGATTTTGGTTACAAAGCAGGGGTGAATTACACGTTGGAACTCGATAAAGCGGGCAACAACTTCGCTGATCCAATCACGGTAGGCTCGGTGAGTGCACTCGGCTTGAGCAATTTAACCCAAGAGAAAATCAACGAATTGTTGATCGTTGGCAAAGATTTGCTTGGCGGAGAAGAGGCCAATATCGATTTCCGTGTGGTGGCAAAAATCAGCAGCGATGCCACGCTTCCAACCTTGATTTCACAGCCTGTTACACTGAAAATCACCCCTTACCCGATCATTATCGAGTACAAGTTCTTGCACGTGCCTGGCAGCTACCAAAACTGGAACCCAGCCGACAGCAGTACGGTAGTCTATTCTGTAAGGGGTGATGAAAAGTACGAGGGATATATATACATCCCCATTCCGGATGCAAAATACAAGTATACCCAAGGCCCAACATGGGCCGTCAACTGGGGTGACAATGGCAATGACGGTACCCTCGATTCCCCCAACGGCGCCGACATTCCACTTACTGATGCCGGGCTTTACAAATTGAACGTAGACAAAAACGCATTGACACATACCAATGCAAAGACTGACTGGGGGGTCATTGGGTCTGCTACCGCTGGTGGCTGGGATAGCGACCAGAACTTGACCTATGACGCAGCAACCAACACCCTGAAAGTCACCCTCGATTTGATAGTCGGCGAAATCAAGTTCCGGGCAAATGACGCTTGGGACCTCAATTTCGGCGACAATGACGCCAACAAAAAACTCGAATACGGAGGCGCCAACATCGTTATTTCTGAAGCGGGAAACTACACCATCGAACTCAATTTGGGTGGAGCGGTGTACACTTACAAGATTACAAGAAACTAATTTGGTTCTTTTTTCTCCGATAAAAAGGGCTGCCTCGAAGGTCGGGGCAGCCCTTTGTTTTTTATTTTTAGCCAGTAATTATTTTCCCAACACTACGCTACGCAGCGCCTTGAATACATTCCCTTCATACACCACACAGTAATAAAGACCAACAGGCAATACGGGTATCTGTAATTGTACACCGAGTCTTTCAAGAGGGGCAAATTATCTACAACACCGAGCCATGCTGCCGGAACCACTTGATGGCTTGGATCGGACCAATTATCAGAAAGGTGGAAATCCAACAACACGCTCATTCCCTGCGCTTTAGCCCTGATGATGCTTTTGCGCAGCTCCGAATAATTGGAATATTGTTTGCCCGCGTTCAGGGCATCGTACCAGGAAGGGGTATGCCAGAACCGCAAACGAACAAGGTTGCAGTTGTGATCGGCAAAAATCTGGTACACATCTTTTGGCTGGCCTTGCTCCTTGTAAACCACGCCGCAATCCTCCATTTCATTAACGTAGGACAGGTCAGCACCAAAGAAAAACGATTGTGTAAAAACGCTTAAAGCGTTGATCGAGAGCACAAAAGAGAAGAAAAATTTTATGCGCATAATGGGTTCGTTTTTTTAAGCGGAGGGCGTCTCATAAGTGGTGGAATGGCCTTTAGGCCGTCGGGAAGTGCGCCGTTTACGGCGCAGAACGCACAATTAAGGGCGTAAACGCCCTTTTTCCCGACGGCCCAAAGGCCATTCCACCACTTATGAGACACCCAAGGCTAGAGAAGGCACTAATGTAACCAAAACCAAAACAGCAAAAGTCATTTTAAAATAGCATTCCCTACTGCGCACTCCAAACACCTTTTCTGGTCGCAGTATCGCGTCTTCAAATGAATCAATGCTTGTGTTTGGAATGAATGGCGAGCGGGAACGCCGAGCGATGCCCATCCAGACACGATAGTATTTGCTTCTGGTGGGAGTTCTTCTAGTAACAAGAGCGCGCGTTTTTGAGGTTCATCCATGTCCTTTATTTTCCCGTAATGAAACAGAAACGGTATGATGGTATTGATGACTATTGAGTGAATAAAGTCGCGGCCCAACATTTTTTTCCGTTTGATCGAAAGTTTGTCAAATTGAAAATGGTCATTCCAATATGCGCTCGGTCTCAAATCGAACATATTTTCAAGTTCGCGCAAGTTCTTGGTTTCCAATATTTTAGAAAATAAATGTGCAGACTGGTGTACCAGTGCAGCAAACTGCGCCAAGCGAACCGTTGGGAAATTAGCGGGCCGTAACCGAAGGAATTTCCATTGGCTAACGGGCAAGGGTACCAAACTGTACTTGTGTGCAAGATGTCGGTACTCCCGAGCAAGTTCGTTTGGCCAATCGTCCTTGTGTTTATGTTCCAAAAACCCCGCTTGCCCAAAAAGCAGCGCTTCCACTTGAAGTTGACTTGACTTGTGCTTCGCCAAGGTCAGCAAAGGGAGTGAACGCGCCAAAGCTTCAAAGGGATCAGCGTTCACTTTTAAGCCAAAATTTCGTGCCAGCAAACGATAAAAGGCCTCCTCCCAATGGTTATCTGTGGCTTGCAAGGCTTCTGAGATGGCGGTGGTTTTCAGTTCCAGTCGTTCAACCATCAGACGGTCGAGCCAGTTAAGTCGTACAATATCAGGCACTTGTTGGAAAAAATGTTCGCAAGGAATCCAGGCCTGTTCACGTTCGAGCCGCTCATAGTTTTCTAATAATTTGGGAGGGATCCGGCCCTTCAATTCAAGACAAGGGATGCGTTCACCATTGGTACGAAGAATGGGTTGATCTTCTTCAAGTACCACATGCAACACTACGTTGTCGTAAACCGGGTCGGAGCTGTGGCCATGGGCCAGCCATTCAGAACTACGGAGGTGCATCTCGACATTGCCTGCCCAAATGGTATCGCCGATCTGGATTCGGGCATTGAAAAAATCGGGGCCTGCGTGGGTGTTATGCTCGCCGACATGTTGGATTTCAATAGATTGGGTTTCTGTAGTGCGCAAATTTTGCGCGTCGAAGCGACGGCTTCGCCACAGGAAATGAAGGAAAGATTCTCGCATGGTAGTTTTCATTTTCCCGCCGTAGCACCTCGCCGCCACCAATAGGTAAGGCGGGTAAATGAGCAAAGGAGGGTTGGTAATTAAATCTGATTCATTTTTTTGGGGATTTCGGTCTTTTGATTTGAAAAAATCTGTCAACGCCAGCATGGCATTCGGCTAATCAAAGTTAAGAAAAAAAACGAGAATATTGCTGGTCATAGCCTTAAGAATTCTTGCACTCCGCCCTTTCCAAGAGTTTAACGGTTAAAAATTCCTCGTTCCTTCCGACCTTCGCCCCGCTATGAACCACCCAATCGCAACTTTCCCGAACGAAACATACCTCAAAGGCCTTCGCGACGCTGATGCAAGTGTTGTAGATGCCTTATACAACGAGTTCAGATTGCCCGTAGCACGAGCGGTAGAATCCGCCGGCGGGAGTTATGCCGACGGGAACACTTTTTTCCGAGTGGCATTGATCCAAACAGCCCGGATTGTCCATTCAGGCAATTATCCTGATGATGCGCCCATTTACCTTTACCTCAAAAACCTTGCGATAACACAATACCGGGATTGGTTGAGCGAGAAAGGACAGGAATTACCAGCATTACGAGATCTCACGGAGGAGGAAATTCTAGTCCAGAATATATTGCCAAATAAGGCAGCCTTGTTGGAGATGCGTCAGCAAATCCGAGCAAAACGTGTTTTTACGAAACTATCTATTGACGATCAAAGGCAAATCTTAACGCTGGCCAACGCGCTTGCCGTAGCACAACCAGAGGCGCAGCCTATAGAGATTAGCCCCTATTCTGCCAGTATCGAACGATATAAAAACTTACTGGAAGAGCGAAGAACAGCATGGGAAAAACCACTTCCAGACTGGGTTGTAACGCCACTTACCGATACTCATTTCCACCAAACCTGGACGGGTTGCGAGGCCTTGGAACGCCGCCTTTATTCTAGCCAAATACCCGAATCGAACGAAAATAAATCTATCCGTACCGCATTTATTATCCTCGTGATGCTTACCGTAGGATATGCTGCTTTCACTTGGTTTTTCCGCGACAGGTCACCAGCCGAAGTGTATGACAACAATTTCAAACCACCTGCCAGTATACTTGTAGATATGGAGGCACGGTATGCCAAAGATAGCATCCCACCAACCAGACCAGAGGCTTGTACCATTGCGTTCAACGAAGCCGATGCCCATTATAAAAAACATGAATGGCGCGAAGCTGTAACTCGGTTGGCAACTATGCTGGGCGACTCGCTTAGTATATGTCAATCTGACGCACTTTTTTACTTGGCGATCGTTGGACTGCAAATGGACAAGCCTGAGCTGACGATCGAGTGCATTGCTAAAATCGAGGATTTAGACCGTTTTGGAGAAGACATATATTGGTATATGGCTTTAGCTTATGTCAAAATGGCCGCTCAAGACCCCGCAGAAAAAGACATTGCTCGGCGTGCGGTAGAACGCGCCTTATCTAACACTGAAATACCCGAACGCCGCGAGCAAGCGGAAAAAATGCTCGAAGAACTCTCAGAATGACAGCACTCATCACAAAATATTTCCCAGAACTCGATCCCGTACAACTTGCTCAATTTGACCAACTTGAGCCGCTCTACCGCGAGTGGAACGAGAAAATAAATGTCATATCAAGACAAGACATTGAGAACCTCGAAGAACGCCATATACTCCATTCGCTCGCAATAGCAAAAGTGATTCAATTTGAGCCCGGCTCAATGATCCTCGATCTCGGAACTGGGGGAGGTTTCCCAGGTATCCCGCTTGCCATTCTTTTCCCCGAATCCCAGTTTGTTTTGGTGGATGGTACTGGCAAGAAAATCCGCGTTGTGCAGGAGGTAGCCCAAGCACTTGGGCTCGAAAACGTGACGGCCATACATGGCCGCGCTGAGGAAATAAAGATGAACGGCCAGTTCGATTTCGTCCTCTCCAGAGGTGTCGCCAGCCTTGAAAGGCTGCTTGTGTGGAGTCAAAAATTTTTGAAGAAAAAACATGTTCATGTATTGCCAAATGGCATTCTCGCATTAAAAGGTGGAGATTTGAAAGCTGAAATCCGCGAGCTCCCTGGCAAGGGAAAGGAGTACACAGAAGTTTTCCCGATCCGAAACTTTTTCCGCGAAGCGTTTTTTGACGAAAAATGGGTGGTGTATGCGCAAGGGTGAGTCAATGGCAGCTAGGCTGTGACAGTTGGCTCCTGGCAATGCTCATAACACTGCCAATCGCCACTGCCAGCTGCCCCAGCATCATCGGTCGTATTTGTGCAGGTCATACCTTTCGATTATCCCAATTAATTTCTCTGCGTAGGTTCGGTCTGTTGCGTAGCCGACAGATTTTAGTCCGTAAGCCCATGCACGGTAGTCGTGCCCATGCCGCTTGAGTTTGGTGTATCGTCCTGAGGCCAGCAATTGACTGTGTGCACGCCAACTTTCCCAGGGCGAAGGGAATTTTCTAAAAAAATCCTTGTGTGTGTCGTCAGTGAAATTAGAGCAATGGCCTTTTTTACAATTTTTTGAAAAACATTTCATGCCAAAATGGTTGTTGTTCGATTTGGCAAGTTTACTCGTTCCTGCCCGGCTTTCAATCAGGCCTTGAGCAAGGCTGATGCTTGCCGGAATACCGAACTGTTGCATTTCTCCGATGGCTATTTTATGGTATCGCTCAATGTAGTCGAGTGATTGAGCGCGAAGCAGTTCGTTGGCCGCAACAGGTGCGGCTTCATTTTTCCTACTGGAGGGTTTTAACTTTTTAGGAGGCTTTTCATCGCTGACGACATCAAAGGTCGTCTCACGCGCAAAATTGGAAGGAGGGGAATCGCTTCTTGTCAATAAACCAGATGCTCCGTCTGGGCCGAGCAATAAAAACCCGGTGCCTGCAAGGACACAAAGTTGTATCGCTGTCTTTTTGCGGAACAACCCAAACGACCATCGGTTGGCTTGGAAGCGCAGTGCAACCCAACTTCGGCGCAAACGAAGCCAGACCAACTGAATCAATTTTGGTAAAGGCATGTTTTCGGGCGATTCCCAAACAAACGTGCTTGGCATGTAGCTCGTTTTTTTCGAGCGGCTATGGCTTACATTTTGAGTAGCACTTCCTTGCTGTTTGGTGCTGTTTTCGGTCTCGAAGTACCATTTGTTCTTTCCCATGGCGGTTATTAGTTAAAATTTGTGTTGATAAAAGAAGTGCTTTGTGAGCCTTCGAGTTTTGCTCGCCTCTACGTTGTTTCGGCGAGCAAAAATAGAAAACAATTTGTTTATCAAAACATTTTTATCAAATTATTTAAAACATTTTTTTGAATAAACTTTCACAATTCATCTAAAATATTGATTATTAAGCGGTTTTACGGAAATTTTATTCCTGTTTTTAAAACAAAAGTGTAAATTGTTTTATCTGGTACGACCACAATGTCGCCGCGATGCGGCTTCTTCTGAAACCTCTTCACCACTTGGGTTATATAACCTGAGTTTTGGATAGCCTTTCGGTATTGGGATTTCAATAAAACTGCATAGATGTGGCATTTTGGTTGCCTGTAAGGGCGTTTTGGAAAAACGAACCGCATAGGCGGCGACATTATTATAATGAGTCAGTCCAACCTACTTCCTACCTTTTGCGCCAACGAAGCAGCGTTTGGGGCAGTCTCCCCGTTTTAGATGTCGAAACACTTGGCTTTGGAGTGCCTTGCAATTCTGAAACTTCAATAAAGTGCCTTGTGGGAAGGAAAATTAGGGAAACAGCGCACCGGACGAGCATTGCTCACCATCCAACGAGAATCAACACCATGGACATTGCCCTTAATTTGGAAAGTGCAGAACGCGACTTCGTTGAAGCCCTCACCCGTCAGGAGCGCTGGGCACAACAACAGGTTTATCAAGAACATTATGGCCGCATGATGGGTATCTGTTTGCGCTACACCGGTTCGCGCGATGAGGCACTTGACCTGCTCCACGAAGCATTTATCAAGATTTTTCAAAACATTGCCCGTTACAAACCCGGAACCTCCTTAGGTGCCTGGATACGGACCATTGTTGTAAATACCTGCATTGATTATTACCGTCGAAATACCAGACGCCGAACGGAGGATATTGATTCGATTCACAACATTTCAACCAATGATCCAGATGTGCTGAGCAACCTAACCGAGCGAGAAATTCTTGATGCGGTAAAACAACTTTCACCTGCGTACCGGGCTGTTTTCAACCTTTATGTGGTAGAAGGCTATTCACATAAAGAAATCGGGGATGCCTTGGATATCACGGAAAGCACCTCTCGAAGCAATCTCGTTAAGGCACGCCTTAAACTTCAGGATATATTCGCTTCCAGACGTATGGAATTTGACTTGAAATGAATTCAATAAAAAATGGACTTGCAGAAATTTGACTCGACACTTAAATCGGCACTAGAAAATATCGAAGTGCCATTCGACCCCAGCACTTGGGCTGCGCTCGAAAGCCGTCTCGATGCCTTGCCGGCACCTGATGCAGTTGACAATCAGATACGTCCAACACTTGAGCGCATCGAAACGCCCTATGATGACGGCTCCTGGTCCTTACTCGCCAGTCGAATGGATTACATCGCCCGAGTTCGCCGATTGCGTTTGACCAAATTGGCCGAGGCAGCAATTTTCCTGTTGCTTCTGCTTAACTTGAGTAGTTTCTTTGGTGTCATAGAATCGGTTACAAACCCTGTTCCTTCCAAAAAAGAGGTACATGGGCCGATAGCCAAAACGCAATCTTCAAAATCCAAAAAACAGAATCCTGTTCAGAATATTCCCAGCCAGAATGTACAGTCAGAGCATCAGAGCCTTGCCCAACAATTGGTGTCTTTTGTGCAGAAAATAGCCGCTACCATTGCTTCAGACATTGAGCATGAAGGCGCAATTGCTGCGGCTGATACTCCCCAAACCAATGGCACAAAAGCATCTTTGTTGGACCCTTCCAACTTTTACACGCAATCAGGTATTGTGAAATTTCCTGTTGGCCCGACATTGCCTGCTCATCAAATTGAACCTGTATTATACGCCTCAGCCAGCTTTACGATTCCTGGAATTGATATGCCTATCACCTTGAAATCCAGTCGTATATATGCCGCATCGTACGGCAGCTTTGACAAAAATTATTTGCGCGATGCTGCTTATACCGACAAGAAAAATGGTTTTGGCGGCGGGCTTGCAGTAGGTTATCGGAAAGGAAAATGGGGCGTAGAAGCAGGACTTAGCTATTCACAGAAAAACTATGATCCAAAGCGCAAGAATGTGGAATTCCAAAACGACCCCTTCAATGGTATTTCGTTTTACTATATTGACAAGGTTGATGCGGATGTGTTTTCTGTGCCCGTGAAAGCCACCCGCCGAATTGCCAAGTCGGGCATGACTTCAGTCCATGCTGTGGCTGGCATTACGGCAAGTTTCGCGACGAGCAAAAATTACGCATACCAAACAGTCCATTACCCACCACCTATCCCGGTTCCCAATCCGAACCCAAATCCTACCCCCACCAATGCCTTGCCAAATGGCAAAGGGGTCTTAGAAAACGGCGGTTTGGCACACAATGCTTACGCCTCCGCCGACCTTGGACTCCGGGTAGAACATGTGCTTGGAAAACGCTACACCGCATTTATTGAACCCATTTTTCGTCAATCACTTGGCGGCGGCGGTCTAGGCCCAAATTCCGGGAGGCTCAACACTTTTTCGTTGAATGCTGGCGTGATGGCGAGCCTTTAAACGCCTTGTGTCAACCATTTTCTTGGCGCTAGCCAGCCTATGAAAGCTGCCCAAACTTTTAACTTGCCACTTGAAACTTTCAACTGCCAATTTTTCTGGTCAATTAACCTACCTTTGCCCGCCTTTTGGCAGACATTGACCATGAAGAAATTGTTTTTGCCCGCCTTCGTCAAGCCTTTTGCGGGTGTCCTTGCCCTCTTTTTCTGCGCTCTTTTTTGGCAATGCGGCAAAAAAGACGGGCAAAAAAAGGAAGACAAATTACTGGCAAGGGTTTATGACAGGAACCTTTATCTCTCTGACTTAGAAGGTGTTGTGCCTGAAGGCACCGTCCCGGCTGACAGCGCGTTGCTGATTTCAGCCTCCATACAACGTTGGCTGGGCGAACAATTAATGATGTATGAAGCAGAACGAAACATACCAAAAGACCTTAACATTGACGAACTCGTGCGCAGTTATCGGGCAAGCCTCATCCGCTTCAATTTTGAAGAACAACAGATTGCCGAAAAACTGGACAGCACCGTTTCGGAAGACGAATTGAGGGCCTATTATGAAAACAACAAGGACCAGTTCCAACTCGAAAGCACGATCTTGAAATGTTTGTTGCTCAAACTTTCGTCCCAGGCTCCTCAAAACGAAATCAACAAACTATGGTATAGCCGCAACCCTGCTGACGGAGCAAAACTCAACGCCTTTGCAAAACAATGGGCATCCTTGGCTTTGCTTGACCCTGAAAAATGGTACACCTTGCAAGAAGTGGCTGCGCTGTTGCCCAAAGGAACCTTGACTTCTGAAAATGCAGGATCGAGGCGCGAAGGAACTCTTTCTGATGGCGATTTTCGATATTATTACCGGGTGATAGAAGCAGTGCAGGGAAAGACTACCGCCCCGTTTGACTACGCCAAAGACCAGGCCTTGAAAATTATACTACATAAACGCAAACAAGAACTTCTGGAACGATGGAAAGCAGATTTGTACCAGAAAGAATTGAGGCGTGAGAATATTAAGATCATGCAGTAACCAGACATTCAATGAAAAACACCATTCTATCCATTACATTTTTGCTTTTGCCGCTGGGGTTGGCCGCTCAAAATGACAAGGCGATGATTGACCGCGTTGTTGCCACTATTGGCGGAGAGATTATCTTGCTGAGCGAGGTGCAAGAGCAATATAGTTATGCAAAAAAAGATCAACCTACGTTGTCAGAAGAATACCAATGTTTGGTATTGCAAAACCTAATTGTGCAAAAGCTGCTCATCAACCAAGCAAAACTCGACTCCCTTGAAGTGACTGAGGAGGAAGTTGGGTCGCAAATAGATGTCCGTATCGAGCGCCTGCGTTCTTATTTCAACCAAGACGACCTTGCCATCGAAGAGTTCTACGGACAAAGTGTATCTGAAATGAAATCACAGCTCGCCCTTGATATGCGCAACCAAATCCTGGCCGAACGTATGCAGGGAAAAATCACGGAGAAGGCAACGATTACGCCTTTGGAGGTGCAGCGTTTTTTCAACAATATCCCGAAGGATTCGCTTCCGTACTTCAATGCAGAAGTGGAAATCCGAGAAATCATTTACAAACCAAAAGTGAACCCAGAGGAACAAATCAAGGCGCGTCAACGGATTGAAGACTTACGTATACGTATTGCAGATCAGGGCGAAGACTTTGCCGAGTTGGCCAAAAAATTCAGTGACGATCTGGGCAGTGGCGCACAAGGTGGCGACCTTGGTTTTCAGAAGCGCGGCACCTTTGTTCCTGAATTTGATGCCATGGCATACAAGTTGGAAGCCAACCAGATAAGCCCAATTATCGAAACTGACTTTGGCTTTCACATCATCCAACTTTTGGAGCGGCGGGGCAATCTTATTCACTGCCGGCACATCCTTGTAAAACCAGAAATAACCGAAACCGATATGGAACTGGCGAAGTCAAAACTCGACTCGTTGCGCCAGTATATAAAGGAAGGCAAGATTACGTTCACCGATGCGGTGAAAAAGTATGGTGATAAAAACCAGCAGAGCTACAACAACGACGGGCGCGTAGTAAACCCAAGATCGGGGAATTCCTTTTTTGAAGTTGCTGACCTGGAAACCAGCACATTTTTCGCCATTGACGGCGTCAATGAGGGCGAAGTTGCCGAGCCTTTCAGGTTTAAAAGCCCAGACGGAGCCGAGATGTTTCGAATAGTGCAACTCGTGAGCCGGTCGAAACCCCACAAAGCAGATTTGAAACTTGACTATGGCAAAATCCAATCCGCCGCGCTCGAACAAAAGAAAGGAGATTACACCGAAAAATGGGTGCTCGAAAAACTGAATTCCACCTACCTCGGCGTCAGTGATATGTTCCAAAACTGCCCTAACCTCGCGGAAATGATCGGAATTTCGGCAGCGCGAAGGCAGTAGATCTTGGGATATTTAGATATTGGGATATTGGGGTATTGGGATGTTATTCCAAAAGATTCCAACAACAATTGCCAAAACAATCAATATCCCAATACCCCAATACCCCAATTTTCCCAATATCCCAATATCTTGATTTCCAGGCGCATAACACATTACGCCACACAATTACAACCATGAAATTTTTGCAAAATATAGCCCCCCTTTTGTTTGGCAACCCGCTTAAACCTGCGAAACTCCAAGCCACACGTGTTTCAGCCCTTGTGCTCGCCATAATGGTCGGTTTAGCAGCCTTAGCCAATCTTTCCCTCTCGGCCCAAACGCCCGATACCATCCTTCCGCCGCTCGATTATACGCAACAAAAAGTATACGAAATTGGTGGTGTGCGCGTCACGGGTGTCCAGTTTGCTGACGCAAACACGCTCATTTCACTTTCTGGCCTCCGAGTAGGCAGCAAAGTACGCGTGCCGGGCACGGACTTCAGCAATGCTGTGCGCACGCTTTGGAATCTTAGGCTTTTCACCGACGTGCGCATCATCCAGGAGCGCACCGTGGGCGAAGTAATCTTCTTGGAAATCGCCGTGAAAGAATTGCCGCGCTACACGCGCCACTCCTTTGTCGGGGTAAAAAAGAGCAAGCACGACGACCTGAATGGTATCATCAACAAGTTTTTGCAAAAAGGCTCCATCCTCACGGACAATGTGAAGGCAACGCTGACACACAAGTTGGAGGAATATTATCTCGAAAAAGGCTATCAGAACGCCCGTGTACAAATAAATTCATATCCCGACGACCGCGCTGTCAACGCTACCCGGCTGGAATTTGTAATCAAGCCAGGTAAAAAGATCAAAATCAAGGACATTCGTTTTACAGGCAACGACCATGTGAAATCACGGGTTTTGCGCAAAAAAATGAAGGAAACGCATCGGAAGCGCAAACTTTTCAAAAAATCGAAACTTGTGCGCGAACTCTACGAAGAAGACAAGCACAAGATCGAAGCCTATTACAACAACATCGGCTACCGCGATGCAAGGATTGCAAAAGACAGCATTTGGCGCACAAGAAAGGGTCAAATCATGATCAAAATGGCCATTGAGGAAGGCCACCGATACTATTTCCGCAACATCCAATGGAAAGGCAACACGCTGTACGAGACCAAGTACCTCGACCAAGTCCTGGGCATAAAAAAAGGCGATGTCTTCAATCAGGACCTTTTGAACACACGGCTCTCGTTTAGTCAGGACGGGCGCGATATTTCCTCGCTCTATGTCGACAACGGCTACTTGTTTTTCCGTGTTGATCCGGTGGAAATTGCCATTGAGAACGACTCAATTGACCTTGAACTCCGTATTTACGAAGGCCCTCAAGCCACCATTGACCGTGTAATCATAAAAGGAAACGACCGTACCCACGAGCATATCATCCGACGCGAATTGTTTACTCGCCCTGGCGACAAATTCAGCCGCGCCGACATCATCCGCTCGCAACGCGAAATCGTAAACCTTGGCTATTTCAACCCTGAAGCGCTCGGCATCAACAATCCAGTAAACCCAGACCGTGGTACGGTAGACATCGAATATACGGTAGAAGAAAAGCCTTCAGACCAACTCGAACTCTCGGCTGGCTACCAACCAGCAACAGCATTCAGTCGGGGCGGCGTAATCGGCACCCTGGGCGTCACCTTCAATAACTTCTCCATCCGCAACATAAAAAACCGTGAGGCTTGGAACCCTCTGCCGCAAGGTGACGGCCAACGCTTCAGCCTAAGGGGCCAGACCGCTGGCGACCGTTACCAGTCGTACAATGTCTCGTTCACCGAGCCTTGGCTGGGCGGCAAAAAGCCCAATTCGATGACAGTGGCTGGCTTTTACAACCGTTTTGCTTCAGGTTTCCCGGGTTCTGAAAGTTTCCAAAAACTTGAAATTTTGCAAGGGTCGGTTGGCTTTGGCACACGTTTGAAATGGCCTGATGACAACTTTATACTACGCGCCGATGTCGACATTCAATCCATGAAACTGACCAATGCCCTTTCTTTTGCATTCCGGGATGATTTGGGCCGCGTTGTTTCCAATGGTATTGTACACAACTACAGTCTTGGCATCACGTTCGCGCGCAACAGCATCAACGACCCTATTTTCCCGAAACAAGGCTCGCTTATTTCTGTGAAGATGAACGCCACGCCGCCGTACTCGTGGTTCAAAGACGATGAATTCTATAAAACAGCAAGCGTCGGGGAGATTTACAAATATGCCGAATACCTCAAATGGCGGATAGATGCAGAATGGTACACCACCCTGGTGGGCAAACTTGTATTGAAAACTCAAGCCAAAATGGGCATCCTCAGCCGCTGGAGCGACAAGACCAGCCTCAGCCCATTCGAACGCTTTGAACTCGGCGGCGACGGCCTGAACAACCAAAACTTTGGCCTCAATGCCCGCGACATTATAAGCCTCCGAGGTTACGGCACCAGCGACATCATGGCACGATACCCTGGCGGCGCTGGGGTATTCAACAAATACACCGTGGAACTCCGTTACCCCATTTCGCTCAATCCGCAGAGCACCATTTTTGTCACAGCCTTTGCACAGGGCGGCAACGCATGGGGTCGCGCCCAGGATTTTAACCCCTTCGATATAAAACGTTCGGTGGGTTTGGGTCTGCGCGTATTCCTGCCGATGTTCGGTACGCTCGGCTTTGACTACGGTATTGGTATTGACAAGCCAGAATTCTACCCTAGCCGCAAATTCAGTGACTACGCGCGGTTCAATATTATTTTGGGCTTCGAGCCGGATTAAGTTGTAAATATTGGGATATTGGGATATTTAGGCATCCAAATATCCAAATATCCCAATATCCTATCCTCTACTGCGCCACAACAGCCAGCCACAAGCAATGGCCGCAATCGACAGGCCTAAAAATTCTCTCGCCAACTCCACCCAAGGCTTTTCTGCCTTCATCGTTTCAACAATGGAGGGCATACCTATGCGTAGCCAATTGATAAAATCAGGGCTAAGCATAAGTACCCAAACCAATGATGCTGCCAGCCAAATCCAAATGGCCGGACGGTATAGACGTCCCATTCCTGCCAACGCAAAATGAACCGCAACCCCGCCATAGAGCAGTATCCAGAGGATCGGGTCAGGGTCGTTGTATTGCACAAGGGCAAAGAGAAAAAAGACCGCGGATAGCACCCAATAAAAGATTTTCATACGCAGCATTTTTTTTGTCAACTAAAACTCGAGCCGCCAACTAAAATTGGGAATCGTGCCCAGTTGATATTTGGTCTCTATTTGGTCCGTGTAGGGATCGTAATAATGGTATGCCAGATTCTGTTGCCCGGTCAGATTCTGTAAATCAAGGGCAAAGGTGCTGTTGCGGCGGTTGCCGAGGTTTTTCCGCCAGTACACGCGCAGGTCGAGTCGGTAGTAGTCGGGGTTTTGCCGATAATATCCTCTAGATTCCTCAAAAATAGTGGTTCGCTGATATTGTGAGGCCGAGAGATTGATGTCTGCTTCCCGCACACCGCCCATCCAAACTGCTCTGGCATTTAGGCCGATGGTACGTTCCTTGCCCGGGCGTTTTTCGCGCTGCCATTCTTTTCCAAAGGTAACATTGGCGATATGACCGAAGTCCCAGCGACTGGGCAGAAGCTCGAGCTTCAAATCAGGGTTTCGAGCCGGAAATTTTGAATCCATAAGCGTAGCATTCGCCAGCAAAAACCATCCATCGGCCAACCTGCGTTCGGCACTTAGTTCGATTCCTTGGTTACCTCCGCCGTCCAATTGAATGAATTCATAGCTTTCATTCAACTTAAATTCGCTCACATTCAATACAGAGAATAAATGCTTCAAAGAATATGGAGCACTCAGAACACCTTGGTAAAACGTCTCCGCTTTCAATGACCAATTGGGCGACAAAGCCCAAACGTATGCGAGGGAGACCTTTGAAGCCCGCATCACATCAAAGGTGCTTGCCCCTAAAATCCAGGGCGGCAGTGTTTGGCTATAGATACCCGCAGATGCCAGCAATTTGTGTTGCCCAAACCTTTGAGAAACAAAGCCACGTGGCTCAGCCAAACGGATGGTTTGCTTATCGAAAGGTGATTTGAACCACATAGTGTGTACACCAAGATTTGCCTGGGTGTTGTCACTGACACTTTTCCAGAAAAGCTGCGCCCAGGTTTGTGATAAATAATAGCTGTAGTCAGGACTGCGCATTGGCAGGTTTTCAAAAGCGGAGATGGCCGTAAATTTTTGCCTTGTCGCGCTCGTACCGAAATTAAACCTGAACTGGGTATTGATTAAATACGAGATGGAATAAGTGGCAGAAATCTTTGATTCCGAGAGGTCGTCTATGCTGTTTCGTTGAAAAACGGGTGAAGAGGCCGTTCGATCCGTCACTTGTCCCGAGGCAGCCACGGTAAATTTCGACCAGGAATTTTTTCCAAATGGCGACCAATTCGACACGCCCAACACCCCTGTTTTAGATTCAAAATCAATGTCAAAAAAATCCTTGTAGGCTTTTATTTCAGTGCTGTCGGTTTTGTGCCGAAAGATATTATCACTCAAGCCGCCCAACCCGAACACCGACCAGTGTCCGCCGCGTTTGCCTTTAAAATTCAGGTTGAATGAAAGGTCCTGAAAATGTATCTGCTCATCGCCAAAAGACACGCCCAGTTGCCCCAAAAGACCTACCGTAGAGTAGCGGTAATTGACAAGATAGGCATTTTTGCCCTTGTTGCCTATTGGCCCTTCGGCAGCCAAATCCAGGCCGATCAGCCCTGCTTGAGCCGTGAACTCGTGCTTGCGATTGTTGCCGCTTCGCAGGTTCATGTCCATGATGCCGCCCAAGGCATCTCCATAGCCCGCCGGAAACGCGCCTGTGAGCAGCGAACTATTGTCGAGCAATTGCGCCGAAAACATCAGGATACCGCCGCTCGCAGCGGCAGACCGATCACTGAAAGTGCCCGCATTGGGCAAGTGGTTGGGGTTTACAATGTCTACCCCTTCGAGCCTCCAGCGCAGGGATGCCGGGCTGTTTCCCCGTATGCTAAGGCCATTGGCCTGGTCGTCTGTGTTCACAACTCCGGGGTAGGCCATTGCCAAACGCGCAGGGTCAAAAAACGTGGCAGGGAAGCGCAAGGTCTGGTCGCGGGTAAGTGGGATTTCGCCCAAAGGGAGCGTCGGCCGGCCACCAGGCTGCGTGGCCGAAATGGTCACTTCGGCAAGTTGGGCAGTAGAGCGGCGCAGGGCAATATCGAGCACCTGCTCTTTTCCCGCCGCCACGTTAACTTCTGCAATGGTTTGGTTTTCAAAACCTTGAGATGTTATTTCCACGCTATAATACCCGGCCCGGATTTTTTCAAAAACAAATTCGCCTGAAGGGTTGGTTGCCAGCGAAACGGGCGTGGCCCCAGCTCGGCTGAAACTCAACGCCACCGTGGCCCCTATGACAGCATCGCCGTTGTCGGCATCGCGGACGATACCTCGAAGTGTTTGGGCCTGAGCGGTCGAGAGCCACAGACAAAGCGTGAGCGAAAGGCAGCGGCGAAAAAAAGTTCGATGTAACTTCATGGCAAAAATGCGAATGGTGTAGCAAAAGTAACTTTGGGTATGAAACATCGTAGGTTTTAAAAACTACGAGGTTTCAAAACTTATATTCGCATCGCCTTTACATAAAAATTCTCTTCTACCTGAAAATCGTCCTTGTTGGGCAACGTGCAACGAATGCTTTTCCACTTTGTAGTAGGATAAATGAAGTCGAATTTTCCCGGCGACAAGCTCACTTTTACGGGCATGTCAAACCCTTCGACGCAGTTGCTCCATCGGTATTTCAGTTTGCCCTTTGTTATCTGATATTCCAAAATCGGGATGGCGGTATTGCGCAGGTACTGATCAAAGACCTTTTCCAGTTTTTTGCCGGAATTCCGAATGATATAGGCCTCTATCTGCGATCCATATACGGTTTGGTGATAGAAATCGCGATTCAAACCACGCAGAATCGAACGCCATTTTTCGTCGTCGTCCACAATTTGGCGAATGGTGTGCAGCATGTTTCCACCCTTTGGATACATGTCTCCCGAACCTCTTGAGTTGACACCGTAAATGCCAACAATAGGGCGTCTGTTCTCAATAGATGACCTGGTGCCACGAATGTAGGCCGCACCCGCCTCTTTGCCAAAGTGATATTCCGTGTAAAGCCCTTCGCTGTAGTTGGCAAAGCTCTCGTGTACCCACATGTCAGCAATGTCGCGGTAAGTGATATTGTTGGCAAACCATTCGTGACCCGACTCGTGGATGATGATAAAATCCCATTTCAGCCCCCAACCCGTGCCAGACAGGTCCTGGCCAAGGTAGCCGTTCACATAACGGTTGCCGTATGTCACCGAACTTTGGTGTTCCATGCCCAAATAAGGGACCTCCACCAACTTGTACCCATCTTCATAAAAAGGATAAGGGCCAAACCAGTGCTCGAATGCCTGGAGCGTCAATTTTGCCTGTTGGAACTGCAGTTTGGCCTTTTCCAGATTTTTTGGCAAAACGTAATAATCCAAACTCAGCAAGCCTTTCTCCCCTTGAAAAGTGTCGGCAAAATGAGTGTATGGGGCAATATTGACATTCACGCCATAGTTGTTGATCGGATTGGTGACGAACCAATCAAAGGTGTGCGTGCCGTCGTCATGCTCTCTTACACCGCGCAGTCTGCCATTCGACACGTTGGTCAAGCCCATCGGCACTGTGACGGAAATAGCCTGGGAGTCTGGCTCGTCGTAAGCATGGTCTTTGCAGGGCCACCAAACACTTGCGCCAAGGCCCTGGCAAGAAGTAGCGACAAAGGGCTGCCCGTTTCCATCGTCCTTCCAACTAAAGCCTCCGTCCCAAGGAGCGTTTCGTGCCTCACGAGGGATGCCAGAGTACCATACCGTGAGTGAATGTTGCGATCCCTTCGACTGTTCTTTTGTCAGTTCAATGAAGTAGGCATTCTGACCCTGTTGCGTCACCGCGAGGGCATGGCCATCCTGTTCTGCTCTTTCGAAACGGAGTGGTGTTTGGAGGTCAATTTGCAAAACCTTGCCGGGAAACAGTACCTTGTAATGGATTTCATTGCTGCCAGAAATGCTCTTTTCAGCCGGATTGATCTTGACGTTCAGGCGGTAAAAGCTTAAGTCCCACCATGCGCGCTGGGGTGTGATGCTGCCGCGCAGCGTGTCGTCCTGAGTAAAAACCGGCGTTTGGGCGAGGCTGAGTTGAGCAAAAAAAAGGAGGGCAAAACAGCGGAGAATTTTGACAGTTGTCATAAAAAACAATAATTTCTGGCAAAGATATTTAGAACTTTGCCTGTCAATATCAAACTTAACAACCACACCATGTATATGTATTACATTCCAATTGTCGTAGTGCTCATATTCCTGAGCCTCGTCACCGTACAGCAAGGCACGGTAGCCATCACCACCATTTTTGGCAAATACAACCGAACACTCTACCCGGGCCTGAGTTTCCGTATCCCGCTCATCGAGCATATTTTCAAACGCATCTCGGTGCAAAACCGGGCGGTTGAACTCAATTTCCAAGCTGTAACAATTGACCAGGCAAATGTGCACTTCACCTCTTTGCTGCTTTATTCCGTAATGGACAATGCAGAAGAAACTGTGAAAAAAGTGGCTTTCCGATTCGTGGGCGACCGCGATTTCATGGCTACCCTGACCCGTACCGTAGAGGGCAGTATCCGCTCCTTTGTGGCCACCAAAAAACAACAGGAAGTGCTTTCGCTTCGCCGCGAAATCACCGATGCCGTAAAGATCAACATTGACCACATGCTCGAAGATTGGGGCTTTCACCTTATTGATTTGCAGATCAACGACATCACTTTCGACGAAGAAGTGATGCGCTCTATGTCAAAAATCGTGGCCGCCAACAACTTAAAAGCCGCTGCTGAGAATGAAGGTCAGGCCTTATTGATTACCAAAACCAAAGCTGCTGAGGCAGAGGGCAACGCGATTAAAATCTCCGCTGAAGCCGAGCGTGAAGCCGCCAAAATGCGTGGCCAAGCCGTCGCCCTTTTCCGTGAAGAGGTGGCACGGGGCATGAGCCATGCTGCCAAAGAAATGCAGACCGCCAACCTAGACACTTCGGTAATCTTGTTCTCGATGTGGACAGAAGCAATCAAGAACTTTACCGAGCATGGCAAAGGCAACGTCATTTTCCTCGACGGCTCGGTAGACGGGATGCAGAAAACCATGAAGGAGTTGATGGCGCTCAACAAGATGGATTTTTCTGAGCAGAGAAAAGGGTAGCGCTGTTGATAAGTGCTCGATGCTTTTCTGAATTATCGAACATGAGTTCATGCGAATCGGGAGTTGAATACGCAAATCTTGTTTGTCAGATTAAGACCTATAAGGTTTATGGAAACCTTATAGATCCCGCTGAAAAAACCAGTAGTTTTTAAAGTATTTCTGATCAACCCCTGATTCGCTTGACTCATGTTTGATACACCCCCATCCACGCAGCGCATATTTTTTCAGGAGAGAATTGTTCAATTTGTAAGGGCATTTTTGAAATCATCGTAGCGCGCGTTTCCGTGTCGAACGCCTTCGAAATCTGTTCCGCCAAATCCGCCGCATCGTTTGGATTGGCGTACAGCGCAGCCTGGCCGCCCAGCTCTTCGAAACAACCTCCACGGCTAGTCACCACCGGTATCCCCACCGTCATCGCTTCCAAAATCGGGATTCCAAAACCCTCAAACACAGAGGGGTAAACCAAGGCCGCCGCCCTGCGGTACAATACGGCGAGTTCCTGCGTCGGCACATATTGGTCGAGCCAATACACCTGCAAATCCAGTCTTTTGGCTTGTGCCCGCAGTCTTGTTGCGTATGCGCTTTTGCCAGAGCCAACAGCCAGGAGCGGTACATTAAGCCCTTGATTTTTGAGCAGAAAAAGTGCGTCGAGCAACTTATGCCAATTCTTTCGGGGTGTGAGGCTACCCACGGAAATCAGGTAGTCCGAGTCTGGCAACCGAAGCCCTTTGGGAGATGGCAGCGCCAATCGCTCAGGCAAGTGTCGAAGACTGAGTCGCTCGAAGGCGGCATCGCAGGACTGGCCGATGACCCGCACGTTTTGAGCCGGTATCTTAAAAAATTCCTGCAAATCAGCCTTGGTTTGCTCGCTGATGGCCACCACGCAATCTGCTTGTATTGCTGCACGAAGGTATTTTTGCTTGTAAAAAAAACGATCCACAGCGGGGTACAAATTCGGGTAGCGCAAAAAAATCAGGTCATGCACCGAGACCACGCCTCGAATACCGGCCTTCCGTAAGCCTAAAGGGATTTCGTGGCTCAGGCCATGAAAAACCTCCACACCCTCCCGCTGCAATTGTCGGGTAATGCCCCTGCTACGCCACAGGGGGTGGAAGCTTCGCCCCAGCCAGGAATCGGGCAATCGTATGCCATCGTCAGACAGCGCGAATTTCCCCTTGTTGTAAGGCGTGTAGAGCAGGTATTGATGTTCCGGGTAAAAACGGCGCAAGCCTTCGAGCAGTGTCCGGCTATAAAAGCCGAGGCCCGTGGCATTGTTGAAATAGCGTTTTGCGTCGAAAGCGATGGTCAATGTTGGAGGAGCAGATGAAGGCACAAGGTACGCCAAGGCCACACTAATGGACATTTCCGATTTTTTCTACCTTGCACCCCGCCCGCTGTTGCGTATTGATGAAGAAAACCTTTGCCGCATTCCTGTTTTTCCTGCTCACTTGCCGCCTCGCTTCGCAAACGACGCCAAACGTCACTATGCTGACCGTCAACAACGGGCTGTCGCAGGGGATGATATTCGATATGCTACAGAGCAAGGACGGCTTCCCCTGGATCGCCACCAAAGACGGACTGAACCGCTACGACGGTGCCCGCTTCGAGGTCTTTTCGCCCGACCCGTTCGATCCCTTCGCTATTGGAAACAGCGAAGTGCAACGGCTTTTTGAAGACAGCCGGGGCTGGATTTGGGTGATGCTCCCGGTGGGCTTGGACGTGTTCGATCCCGAGGACTCGGGACGTTTTTTTCATGTAAAACACGAAGGCAAGCCGATTAGGACAGGCTCCATTGCAGAGACTCCAGACGGCGTTATTTGGATACCAGAAAGGGAGCGGATTCTGAAAATAAGCCTGCAAAAAGACCTGCTCGCAAAGGCGGCAAAACAAGGGAAAGCCGACATCGAACCGACTTGCAAAGCAATTCTCCTATCGAATGTGAGCGATTGGTCAGGCGAGCCGTTGCAGGCTCTGTTCCTGCATTTTACGAAAGAAAAAAAACTACTGGCAAGCACGAACCACGGGCTGTTTCGGCTCGACTCCGCAACGGAGCAAATCGTGCCCGAACTGCCCAACACAGACCTCTATACCATCGATTGGTTGTCGGAAGGCAAGACCGGCGAAGTTTTGATAAGAGGAAAACAAGCCGATGGTAGCATTCTTTGGGCCTTGTTGTTGGGCGAAAAAGCCCTCGAAAACGTGCCCGACCTCATCGTGAGCGACGCGATGATGCCCCTCAAAGACGGCTTCCTGCAAAAGGCGCGAGGCATTATTGACGCCCATTATTCGGAAGAGGATTTCGGCCTGCCGCAACTCTGCCAGAAAATCGGCATGAGCCGCTCGCAGTTGTTCCGCAAAATGAAAGCCCTGACGGATATTGCTCCCTCCGATCTGATCCGAACGCACCGGCTGAATAAAGCCAAAACCCTGCTCGAAAGCGGGGCGGCCAATGTAGCAGAAGCCGCCTGGCAGGTGGGTTTTAAATACCCTTTCTGTTTTCCAAAATTGTACCAGGAAGAATTTGGGGAAGTGCTGAACGCAAGTCGCTGACAATCAATAGCCTCTCGTCGTAATACGTCAATAGCTTAAAAGATCAAATTGCTACAAACAAATCATCCATCGCCACTTCGCTATCCACCAAACCAATGCTGTGTTCGTTTTTGCGCAGGCCGAAAGGCGTTACAGCCGTTAAGAAAACCTGTTTGTTTGTTTTGGACAGGGTTTTGAATCGGGAAACTTGTTCGCGGAGCGCCAAAGCACCGGATTTGGAAAGCGCCGAGGGTTCGTAATAAAATTTCATCTCAAAAAGGTTGATGACATGGTCTTTTCGATCAAGCACTAAGTCTATCTGCAAACCCGGAGTGTCAGCATTGCCTCGGTGTACAAAGCCTGACGCTTCTGAGTGTACGCCCATAATGCTCAATGCTTTTTCCATTAGGGGAAGGTGTTTGATACAAATGCTTTCAAAAGCAAAGCCGCTCCAGCTTTTAAAGGCTTGGGTCTGGCTGAGCGACAGCCACACACTTTTGCCCGGTGTACGGTTGGTTTCGATGAATTGCAGGTAAAAAAGCGAGTATTCATCTGTCAGGCGGTAGAGCGTGTCCTTTTTCTTTTTTCCAAAAGGGTAGTAGCGACTGACAAAGCGAGAACCGACCAATTCTTCGAGCACATCACTGAGTCCGCCTCCGTCGGGTATTTGGGTATGAGACACGATCTCGTGGCGGCTCATGCCCTTCCATTTCCGGGCCAAAGCCCTTACAACAGGTACAGATGCTCTGCGTATGCAGTCCGTACCATACAAGTAATGAACGTGAACACCAAACAGTTTTTGCCAGATGTCATTCATGCAACAGCGGGTATAACTGGTTGGACATTTGACAATAAATTGGTACGCAGTTTTGACATAGTGGGTGATAAAGTATTTGCCATTACGCATAACGGGGCTAAAAAACACAAGCTCATTTCAACCGATTTGATAAACCCCGATTGGGCAAATGCCAAAGTCATTGCGCCTGGAAAATCAATGGTGCTTGAGAGCTTTACAATACCTGGAAGGACTTCATCAGTTGCGCCGAATACCTCATTGCAAATGGTTATTCCAAAGCCTCAAAATTGGGCGGTACAGGCACGAGCGCAGGCGGCATTTTAATCACAAGAGCGATTACAGAGCGTCCCGATTTGTTTGCTGCGGCTATCTGCTACGTGGGTTGCGCCAATGCCATGCGTTTGGAGTTTTCATCGAATGGCCCCGTCAATATTCCTGAATTCGGTACGGTCAAAGACAGTGTGGAGTGCAAAGCCTTGTACGAAATGGACGGCATGCAGCATGTGAAGAAAGGGGTCAAATACCCTGCGGTCATGGGCGTAGGAGGCTGGACTGACCCAGGGGTGGTGGTATGGCAGACGGGCAAATTTGCCGCGACAGTTCAACATGCCTCCACCTCCGGCAAGCCCGTATTGATGAATGTAAACTACGAAAACGGGCATTTTACCGAAGACAGGGAAGTCACTTTTGCTAATTTCGCCGACCAGTATGCCTTTGTGATGTGGCAATTCGGACATTCGGATTTTCAATTGAAAAAGGATGCTTTTAAGCAAAAGCCTTAGTTTTTAAGGCTCAATGGGCATATTCTGCGAGGTTTAATAATTTGAAATTGCAGGGTATGCCCATCTGAGCAGCTTGCCTAAGGGGATCTATGCCCTGCAGGTGCATATCAGGTGCTCCTCCGCATTGCCCGAAACGGCGACCGGCCCGAACAACTCCTCCTGACCCACCCCGGCTGAATAGCCCGATTAGCGGCGGTGCAGCGGCGTGTGGTTCCTACTGGCGTCATCAGCGATGCTACCATCATGGAGACGTTGCGTTTCGGAGCACTGAAAAGCATGGAGAAAACTGAGGGTTAGCGCGTTGTATGGTGGCGCATGGTAAAAGGACGTGCAAAGGGCGGTCTTTGAGGACAATTTTGCCAATTTTATACACATGACTTCTTTCAAAAAATTTCCTTGAAAAAAACCCTGAATGCGTAGTAGGTTTGCCGTAATTGTCATCCATCCAAATACAAATTCACCATGAACAGAATTGCATACCTTCTTTACGCTTTGCCCGCCATAGTCTTAACAACCTTAGGACTGGTTTTTTCCAGCCTCATGGCAGTGCCGCTCCAAGCACAAAGCCCCATCCCCCACTTGATTTTCCACGTCGAACTAAGCGGCTCGGAGCTTATCCCAGCCGTTAACACAGATGCAAAAGGGCTTATCACCTTTATTTTTACCCCCGATCGCAGCAAAGTAAGCGTCAGTGGGATGCTTGTGAAACTTGACGGGACAGTGACGGAAGCCAAAATCCGTCTGGGACTTACTGGCCAAACGGGTGCTGTGCTGCTCGACTTTTTACCGCTTATTCAAGGTAGGCACATCAGGGGACAATTGGATGTTTCCCCCACCCTTCTTCAGAACCTGTTGATCAATGGTGTTTACGCAGAGGTAAGCACTACAGCGCACCCAAGTGGTGAGATTCGTGGTCAATTCATCTGCGAAACCGACCAGGATTTTGGTTTACACATGACCGGCGATCAAGTCGTGCCGCCCAACAACTCTTTAGCCAGGGCATTTGGCGGCATCCACTTTCCCTTAGGTGCGGAAGATATTGTATACGCATTTGTAGTTCGCGGATTGAGCAGCTCTATTACCAGTGTGGAAATTTACGAAGGCCAACCTGGGCAAGCAGGCGTTCCTGTCACCAGGCTAACCACCTTTTTTGGCTCTATCATACAAGGGCTTGTATATCTGGATACCATGCCTTCAGATTTTCTTTTGAAACTCCGTGAAGGCAAATACTTTCTCATTATCAAAACGGTCAACTTTCCCCAGGGAGAAATTCGCGGGCAACTTAACCATCTGGGTTATTTTATCTCTTTGGCACCTATTAATGGTGTGCAACAAGTGCCGCCGCCCTCCCCACCATCATCCGGTTTTGGCTTCAACCAAACCACCATCAATGGTTCACTTGACGGCCTCACTACTACCGTTTTTATCAACGGTATTCAGCCAACTTCTGTAAAAATCCATATTGGAAACCCCGGACAAACAGGCCCTGTATTGACAGAAATGGATCCGACAGCGGTGCCTGGACTCTATACCAAAACCTACCCTATTACACCGGCCCAACTAACCGATTTTGCCCAAGGCCGTCTGTACATCAATGTCACCACCAACAATTTCCCCAACGGGGAACTTCGGGGTGTGATGAAGAATACCCTGCGAAAAGGCTATGCCTTTGATCTCTGCGGCGTCCAAGTCGTGCCACCCACCAACAGCAATGCGCTTGGGATCGCGGTGGCTTCGGTTGACCAGGCCGATTGCTACCTCAATTACAAAATCATCACAGATGGTTTGGCCGGAGTACCTACCAACGGTTACTTCGCCCATGGCCCTTTCGGCAAAGACAGTATCCCTTTTCATGCCTTACCGAATACGGAGCCTATCATTGCTGCCTCACACGAGATCATGGCGGTACTCGGCCCTATCATTGAAAATGGCGGGACTTATGTTGAAATCGGTACATCCGCCTATCCTGAAGGCGAAATTCGGGGGCAAGTGCGCCGTCAATTTACCTGTCCAGAAGTGGTGCCGGTTATCGAACTTGGCCTCATCAGCAAAGTTGTGGTGTCGCCTGTTCCGTTCCGTGAATTTTTGAACATCGAACTCGAAAGCTTGTCAGATTTCGAAGGCCGCTTGGTGCTGCGCGATATTTTGGGCGTGCAAGCGATTACCCAGACGGTGCAAATTGTGGCAGGAGAGCAGGCGGTTCAAGTCTCGACTTTGAATTTGCCCAAGGGTTTTTATGCACTATTGTTGGAAATACCCAGCCAGAATGCTTCGGTATTGCTGAAAAAAGTGGTGCGGGTGGAGTAGGTTTGGCTTGATTGTACAGAAAAATCATTCCACCGCATCTACTTCATTCAAGCAGGTTTTTAGCCTGTTGACATATTTTCCGTAGGTCAACTTGATTAGTGCCCATACGAAGGCCGAAACCACGATCCATGCAAGGGCCGCTTTGAACAAAATCAAAGTGGTACTGCCTGTAAAAAACTGGAGGCTGCCGGTGCCAATGGTTTGTTGCCGCCACAGCCTTGCAGAGAAATACACGATGGGCAACAACAACACGCCGGCCCAGAAATAAACCCGCAAGGCCATTTGCCAAAACTGGATGGATTCCTCCAGCATTGGGCGTAGCGGGCGGTGCATGGAAATGCCTTTTTTTAAATTTTTGAGCGCAAAAAAATAAAAGACAAAACAAGGCCCGATCACAAACATCACTTGCAGAATAGCAAAACGTTCGGCGGTGCTTTCCGCTTGAACGGCTGCATAAAGCAACATTGCTGTGAGCATTATGCCCAAACCAAACTCAATAAAAAGATTGGTACGCAGGCCTTGGAGCGCATTCTTGCTGCGCTTGGTGAGTATTGCTTCAATTTGTTGCGCACTCAAAGCAATTTGAGAGGCTGGTGCATTTTGCCAGAGATTTTTCATGTCGTCGAGTTCGTTGTTCATGTTGAATGAATGGTTTGAAAGAAAGCGCGGAGTTTCTCGCGAATACGGTGCATTTTCACCCGAATATTATTGGGCGTAAGGCCCGTGAGTTCAGCAATTTCGTCGTTGGTTTTTTCTTCAAAACAGAGCAATAACAGCGCTTTTTCAACATCCGAAAGGGTGTACATGGCTTGGTACAGCATTGCAACCCGCTCCTCGGTGTCCGATTCTTCGTTTGGGATTTGATACATGACTTCCGTCAAGGGGCTGATGGGCTGAGGCCGGGCTTTTCGATGGCTAGAAATGGCCACGTTTAGCGCAATGCGATAAATCCAGGTGCTTTCCTTTGCCTCGTTCCGAAAATTGGGATAAGCCCGCCAGAGCTGCAGCGCAATTTCTTGAAAAAGGTCGCGTCGGTCTTCCTCCAATGGGCAATACGCCCGGCAGATTTTATGCACGATGTTCTGTTGTTGCAACAAGAGTTGGACGAATGCTTTGTCGGGTGAAACCACAGGGCTTTGTTTTTATAAGATTAGTCGCAAGATGTATGGAAACATTACAAGTGGCCAAACTTTCCCCCTCTCGGCCGTTCGTTAAAGCCGAAAAACACCTACATTTGCCCACTTTTTTGATAAAAACTACACAAATGGCCTCAACAATATTCGACCTAAAAATGCTCAAGGCGTTTTACGCCTCCTTCCCCGCCCGCGTAGACGCCGCCAAAGCCAAACTGAAACGCCCCCTCACCCTTTCCGAAAAAATCCTTTTTGCCCACCTGCACTCCGATAACCCGCTCAGCGACTACAAACGCGGTGGCGATTATGTGTTTTTTCAAGTTGACCGCGTGGCCATGCAGGACGCGACCGCGCAAATGGCCTTGTTGCAATTCATGACCTGTGGTCGTAAAAAAGTAGCCGTTCCCAGCACCGTTCACTGCGACCACCTGATTACTGCCGAAGTCGGCGCAGTAAAAGATATGGCCGTGGCTTTGGACAAAAACAAAGAAGTTTTTGACTTCCTCAGCACGGTTTCTCAAAAATATGGCATCGGGTTTTGGAAACCTGGCGCGGGCATCATTCACCAAATCGTACTCGAAAATTACGCCTTCCCCGGCGGCATGATGATTGGCACTGACTCGCACACCGTCAATGCGGGCGGTCTCGGCATGGTTGCCATCGGCGTAGGCGGCGCAGACGCAGTGGATGCCATGAGCGGCATGGCCTGGGAACTCCAAATGCCCAAACTCATCGGCGTGAAACTCACGGGCAAATTGCGCGGTTGGTCATCACCAAAAGACGTGATTTTGAAAGTAGCAGGTATCCTTACGGTAAAAGGCGGCACCGGCGCGATCGTGGAATATTTTGGCCCTGGTGCACTGAGCATGAGCGCCACAGGTAAAGGCACGATTTGTAACATGGGCGCGGAAATCGGTGCCACGACCTCGACTTTTGGTTACGACAAAAGCATGGCTCGCTACCTGAAAGCCACGGGTCGCAGCAAGGTCGCTTCGATGTGCAACAAGGTCGCTGACTACCTCACGGGCGATGCCGAATGCTACGCCAACCCGGAGAAATATTTCGAGCAGGTAATTGAAATTGATCTGAGCAAACTTGAGCCGCACATCAACGGGCCGTTCACTCCGGACCTGGCCTGGCCGCTCTCGAAATTCGCCGCAGCGGTGAAGAAGCACAAATACCCCGCGAAATTAGAAGTTGGCCTCATCGGCTCATGCACCAATTCGAGTTATGAAGACCTCACCCGAGCGGCCTCCATCGCAAGGCAGGCACATGAAAAAGGCATCGAAGTCAGGTCTGAATTCACCATTACACCCGGCTCAGAGCTGATACGGTTCACCGCCGAGCGCGACGGGCTTTTGGCCGACTTTGAAAAAATCGGCGGCCTGGTGCTGGCCAACGCTTGCGGCCCCTGCATCGGCCAATGGGCGCGGCACATTGACAACGAAAATCGCCCGAATTCTATCATGACCTCGTACAATCGCAACTTTTCCAAGCGCAACGACGGGAACCCGAACACCCATGCTTTTGTGGCTTCGCCCGAAATAGTGACGGCGTTTGCCATTGCGGGCGATCTGACGTTCAATCCGAAAAAAGGCGTTTTGATCAATAAAAAAGGCGAAGCCATAAGGCTCGACCCGCCGAAAGGGATTGAATTGCCCAAAGCCGGATTTGCAGTTGAAGACGCAGGCTATATCGCCCCAGCCAAAGGCACGATCAAAATCGCAGTTGCCAAAGACAGCCAGCGCCTGCAATTGCTCAAGCCCTTCAAGCCTATCACGAACAGCGAACTGAGCGACATGCGCGTACTCATCAAAGCAAAAGGGAAATGCACCACCGACCATATTTCGATGGCTGGCCCCTGGCTCAAATACCGCGGCCACCTTGAAAATATTTCCAACAACTGCTATATCGGTGCAGAAAACGCTTTCAACGGCGAACGCAACAAAGTGCTGAACTTGGAGAATGGCCAATTCATGGAAGTGCCTGCTTCGGCTCGACTGTACCAGAAAAAAGGCATCGGCACCATCATCTTCGGAGAAGAAAACCTGGGGGAAGGCAGTAGCCGCGAACACGCTGCCATGGAACCTCGCTACCTTGGCGTAAAGGCCGTCGTGGTGAAATCCTTCGCGAGAATTCACCAGACCAACCTGAAAAAACAGGGCATGCTGGCACTCACTTTCGCCAATCCAGCAGACTACGACAAGGTGCGGCAAGACGACAAAGTGGCAATCCTCGGTTTCGACAAATTCGCCCCCGGCAGGCCGCTCCAGATCCTGCTCTCGCACTCAGATGGTACGACGGACAAGTTCGACGTGAACCACACCTACAACGAAGCCCAGATTGTGTGGGTGCATTCCGGGAGTGCATTGAACAAGATTCGGAAGGATTTTGGGATGAAATAATGGTATGCCGGAACTCCTTTCCGGCAAAATAGTCACCGGAACGGAGTTCCAGCATACATGAATCGGCTGTTCGCGCTTGGCGCGGGCAGCCGATTTTTTGATCATAAATTTTGAAATGTGGAATTTTATTCTCAAAATTTGCGTTTCAAATGGTCGTCAATAGCAAAAGCATTTTACATGATTTTGGAGCAGAGCACCCCGATGCCATCAAAGCCTTGAACGATTGGTACCATCTTGTAAAAGATGCCGATTGGGGCACACCCGGCGATGTGTACGAGATTTTCAACTCAGCGGACTATGTTGGCAACGACCGTTTTGTTTTCAATATTCGGGGTAATCGCTACCGCCTTGTTGTGATGATTTTTTTCGAAAAGCGCACACTTTTTATACGCTTCATGGGCACTCATACGGAATACGATAAAATTGATGCCACGAGCATTTAGCCATTTCAACTATGAACTACAAAGTAAATTCTGAGGAAGAATACCAGCAGGTCATGGAAAAAGTGGAAACCTACCTGCAAAAAGCCACTCGTGGCGGAGGATTTCAAAGCCTTCCATCCACTGAACAAGATGAGTTGCACCACCTATCCTTACTTGCTGAGGCTTGGGAAGACGGCATACTACTCATGCCTATACGCCAGCCCAAGACGCTGACCGAAATGCTCGAACTCAAAATGTACGAGCGCAAACTCAAACAAAAAGACCTCGCCGCCTTGCTGGGGGTTTCTGCTACCCGCCTCTCAGAAGTGATGCAAGGCAAGCGAAAAGTAAACATGGATTTGGCAAAGCGGCTCTACTTGAAATTGGGGATTAGCCCGGCGTTTATTTTGGAGCAGGCCTAGTACCAACACCTTTTTCACCCTCATTTCCAATATCTTATGGCATATGCAGTGCTTGCCCTTCAAAAAGGTTAATGCGTTCAAATTGCCCAAGAACGGAGAGGAGTAATCTTTAAAACCAATCTTCCTCCTTTACATGATACCCTCCCAACCATTCCTTTAACGCTTTAAAGTCACGAAGCAATTCCAGGTTTTGCTTCATCTCTTTGATTTCTTTTTTGATGTCTTTGAGGCTTTTTTCAAACGCCCATTCCAGCTGTCCAGGGTTAAAATAACCGAAGTGGCTGATGTTGGCCAGTTGTGCCAATTGACGTTCAATTTCCCAAAGTTCATCTGTGAGTTCGGCCAATTGACTGAGGAGGCTTTTGTTGAAATAACGAAGTTTGTCGTCGGCCAGAGCGTCGAGGTGGCTGCCGTCAATGCGCTCCAATTCAAGTTGGAGTTCCAACAAAGCGAGCAAATCGTTGGCCTCGTATGCGGCGGTGACTCGCTGTAAAATGGCGGTTTTTCGGATTTTTTCAGCCTCATCCGACTCGCGGTCGGGGTGGAAGGCCTTCACCAAATCCATGTACACTTCCCGGACAGTCTGGGAAATTTTCTTTTCCTCCTGTTTTCGTTTTTCTTCTTGTGCAGCTCGTTTGGCTTCGGCTTTGAGTTGTTGAGCAGTCTTTGGCTTTTCGGATTTGAGGGATTTGGATTTATTGGCTTGTTGTTCCTCGGCAGCCTCGCGTTGAGCCAGTTTTTCGGCAACATAGGCCCGGAGTTTATCGGCAGTGTCAACGTCGGCATCCTCGTCGAATTCGATGTCATACATACTGCTCGCCATCTCTTTCATCATCGCGAGCGTCAACTCATCCGACTCGGCATTGGCAGCATCAAAATCTTTATCAGGACTGTGGAAATTATAAATTTCTTTCAAATCATCGAAACCCGCATCCGCCAGTTCATAGCTCATCTCTGTGATGAGATGGCGGAGTTTTTTAGTCTCGGTTTTATTGAAATTGTGATGGCGAAACATACGGTCGAGCAACCGCACTGTGTCAGCACGATGGGCTTGATGCTTGTCCACCAGCGGCTTCATTTCAAGGGCGGCACGCTGGTGGAAGCGCTGGCCCAGTCCGTCGAGCGCTTGAATTTGCTCCCGGGTTTGTGTGATTTTCTTGGTGAGGCGGTTGAATTCTTTTTGCTGTGGGCTGAGCAGTTTTTTGTCCACTCCTTTTTTGACCACAACTTCCGAGAAAAGGTCTTTTTTCATGGTAAAAATTGAAGAGACAAAGGACGGGAAACCGCACTAAATCTCCCTTTCAACTTGCAAACTTGCCACTTGTAAACTTGAAACTATTCACACCCAAACCGTACACCCCTCCGTGCAATTCTTACAAATATCAATCTGATCCCTCCCTTGGAGAATCGCGCGCCGGAAATCATTATACGCTGGGGAATGCCAAAGTGTACTGAACGAGGTCTTTTTCAAATCGCCGAGTTTGTACTGCGCGTCTTTGTCAAAACAGCAAGGCACTACAATACCGTCCCAGGTGATCACGCAGGAATGCCAAAGTTTCCAGCAATGTGGCGTCAGCGCGTGTTTCACTTGCCATTTGCCGTCGGGCATCTGACGATAGCGGGCGTATTGATCAAGCGTTGGAATGAGCGTGTTACCGTGTTCGTAATCATACACTTGCGCCGTTTTTAACTTTACTTCATTTACACCGATTTCGCGGGCGAGGCGGTAGATTTCAGGGATTTGATGCTCGTTGGGCCGCACCACGAGAAACTGGAACACAAGGTGTGGGCTGCGGCTTTTCAACTTCTTTTTCCACTTAACGACGTTGCGGGCGCCTTCCAAAACACTGTCCAGTTTTCCGGCGATTCGGTATTGTTCGTAAGTTTCCTGCGTGGTGCCGTCCACCGAAATGATGAGTCGGTCGAGGCCTGATTCCACTGTTCGGCGGGCGTTGCTGTCGTTCAGAAAATGTCCGTTTGTGCTGGTGATGGTGTATATTTTTTTGCGATGGGCAAAGGCTACCATGTCCAAAAATTTTGGGTTGATGTACGGCTCGCCTTGGAAATAAAAAATGAGATAAAGCAAGTCGCGATGAAGTTCTTCAATGGTTTTTCGGAAAAAATTTTCCTTCAAATTCCCAGTCTCGCGGGTGAAGGCGCGGAGTCCGCTGGGGCATTCCGGGCAGCGCAAATTGCAGGCCGTGGTGGGTTCGATGCTGACTGTAACCGGCATCCCCCATTGCACAGCCCTCCGGGTCCATTTTGACCAATAAAAAGAAGCGAGGACTTGGGTGAAGTTCCAGACCCGGCGCAGGGTTAGTTTGGAGCGGAAATTGAGGGCGTCGTGGAGATAGAACGGCATCAAAAGGCGATTCGTTTCAGCCCTTCTTCAAGCTGTTGTAATTCAGTATCCCAGAGACCGAGTTTTTCGATTTCGGCCTTGGCGAAATGACAGGAATCTTCGCGGAGAATTTCAGTAGAAACTGTAGCAGCATATTCTTGGTCCGCTTGTCCTTGTTCCATGATTCCACGCAACTTATAAATAATATTACGGCGTTGGCGAAGCGATTGAATTCCAGCCAAAAACTCTAGTATTCGGTCTTCTAATTCATCCAATTCCTCTTTTGTTTTTGAGCCAATCTTGAAACGTTTGGTTTGAAGCCTTTGGCGATCATTGAGTTGCACAACCTCAATGATCTTCTTACCTTCTGGAGTTTTCCCATAAAAACGATACGCTTTTAATTCCAAATGCTCTCTTGGCTCGTGTTCTACGGGATGTACTATCGGCTCAATCTCAGGATTATGGACGCTTTTGTTGCCATTGCAGCGTTTGCAAGACGGCAACAAATTGCTCCATTCGTCAACCTTGTCCTCATAAAAATTTTTGGGGAAAAAGTGTTCGACTTCCATGTACTTGCTTTCCTCATCAATCCGGCATTCACAATAGCAACATTTTTCAGAGGACATTTCCAACAAGGATTTTTTGATAAAATCCTGATTCCAAACACTTTGGTTCTTGTCGGCCTTGTATCTTTCAGTTAGTTCTTGTGCCTTTTCATCGGTTAATTCCGCAGGACATGGCACTGAGGAAAGTCGAATCATATGGCATTGGCAGGGCTAAGAGAGGTCATTTGTAGTTGGAGCAATTTGCGCTGATGGCTATCTGGATGCAAGATTTTGTCAAGTTTTTTAAAAGCATCTTCTGCCTTTTCAAAATCATCACTATCTAATGCATCATCATATTGCTCCATTAATTCAAGATAAGTCTGCGACATGGTTTGCCCTTCCAAGTCCATCAAATCTGTCAAGATTTCTTCTACTGTCCAGCCTCGGAAAGAGCGAATTTTGGGTTGTTCGACAATTACAGACTCTCCTACCTTTTTCAAGATGACGACATTGACTTCTTCTGCAGATTGGACAATAAGGGGACTGTGTGCCGTGGCGATAAATTGCGTATTTGGGAAATACTTCGTTAGGTGAGAGATGATTTTTCGCTGCCAGTCTGGGTGTAAGTGTAGGTCGATCTCATCAACCAATACAATGGCGGGTTCTGCAAGTGGATTGGAGGAATTGGGGTATCGCTCTACCATGCGTTTCACCAAATCGAGAACCCACGCAATCATGGTTTGATAACCATAGCCAAGGTTGCGCAAACGTATCCAGCCAAAATCGGTGAGGAATTCTACGAAATTCACAAAGCCCGCTCCCTTCTCTCGGCTATTCAAATTAACCTTTTGGACGTCTGGCAATAGGTCGGAAGAGAGGATTTGTTTTGCTAAGTCGAGGATTTTTTTGGCATCGGTCTGACCGAGTTGGTCTGCTAGATAAAGGCTAAGCAACCAATCCTCCATGTTAGGGAGGTCCTGATGATCGATAAGACTGGAATGAGGTTTTTTTTCTTCACTTTCAGAAAGTGCTGCAGTAGACATCTTGCGGGATGCGCCATAAGAATAGACTATAAATACTTGGGCTATTTCAATTGAAAAAACAGTGCTGTTCGGCAAAAGAAAAGTGTCATCTTCAGAAGGTGCTTCTAATTCTGCTATATAACGAATCTCATCATTTGAGGATGATATAGTTGCCGAAATACTAAAAGGAGAGGTGTTTTCATAATTTTCATTAGGCCAATGGCTATATAAGCCAAGTACACCATAACCTAGTTTTGAAGGGGAATTATATGATAAGCCTGGTGTAAGCATAGCCAAACACTTCAAAATCGTCGTCTTCCCAGTATTATTATTCCCCAAAATCACTGTCCATTGAGCAGGTTTCTCATTCCCATCAGAAAGGTCTATCGTATGCTTTCCTTTAAAGCATTTCACATCTTCAATCGTCAACGATTTGAAATAGGCTGGCTGGGGCTTTTCTTGCCCGTTTTCAGATGCTGGTGATTTGCCGTTGCCTTTTGCCATAACAGTTGAAAAATGAGATTACATAGATGCAAACAATCTCGGTAGCCTAGAGGTTTGTTCCGATTCTCAAAAAAATCCAAAATCGGCAGTCCAAAGCCACAAATCATTACCCCTCCACCAAAGTCCCAACAGATTTGCCGAGCACAATATCCGGCAAATTCCCTGGCCCATTAATATCAAAAACAATGATCGGCATGTTGTTTTCCCGGCAGAGTGTAAAGGCAGTCATGTCCATCACTTCAAGCCCCAGGCTGATAACTTTGGCGAAAGTGAGTTTGTCAAATTTGACCGCCATCGGGTCCTTTTCAGGATCGGAGGTGTAGATGCCGTCCACGCGAGTACCTTTTAGGATGGCGTGGGCGCCGATTTCGTTGGCGCGGAGCGCAGCGGCAGAGTCGGTAGTAAAAAACGGATTGCCTGTTCCGGCAGCACAGATCACTACGCGGCCTTTTTCCAGGTGTCGGATGGCGCGGCGGCGGATGTACGGCTCCGCCACGTTTTCCATTTTTAAAGCGGTCATCACCCTCGTTTGCACCCCGATACTTTCAAGTGCGCTTTGGAGCGCGAGGCCATTGATGACGGTCGCGAGCATTCCCATGTAATCGCCCGTCACGCTGTCAATTCCTGTACCGTCCGATTGTATGCCCCGGAAAATATTCCCCCCGCCGATTACCACTGCCACTTCCACCCCCATGTCGCGCAAATGTTTGATTTGCTGCGCATAGTGCTGGAGCATTTCGGCAGTGATGCCGAATTTTTGACTGCCCATCAGGCTCTCGCCGGAAAGTTTGAGGAGAATGCGGTGGTATTTGAGTGCGCCCATTGGATTGTGTTTGAATGTGGTCCTCCGTCGCGTTACACGCTATGGCAGATAAACCTCCGTCGCGCTACATGCTATGGCGGATGAAGCCGCAAAGGTCTCAAACCTTTTTGACTTTTGACCTTGGACTTTTGGAGATTAGGCCTAAATCGTCTTTGCCCTCATCCATACCATAATCGGGCTGACTGCCATGTATATGCCTTTGGCTAGTGAAACAACTGTTAACACTAAGCCCTTTTTACTTAACAAGAAGTCAAAAAAGAAAAAAATCAAATAATGGAAAGATAAAATGCTTTAGTGGCCCAATGCATTTACGCTTCATCTCCATTTTCAAACAAGGTCGAATATAAGGGAACTACATACTTTAATTTTTAAACAAGGTTAAACATGACAGTTTCCATTTTTACGCGCCAGGTGGGGTCAGTCCTCGCTGCTGCCGCTCTTTTTTCACTCTCCGCTTGCAAGGAAGATTTTCAACAGCAAGTTGAGGACTCCAACTACGCTTTCTCGGATGCAGAGCTTTCCGACCTGCGTTCTAACACTTGTCTTAGCTTAGATCCTATTGAGTCTGCCGATTTTGACATTTTCGCATTGCCAACCGGCGCAGATGATCGCGCCTCAGGATTGAAAAACAAATTCTGGACTCCCGGCCAGACGATCCGTGTGCGTTTCCTCAATGGCAGCACAACCCTACAAAACAGGGTATTCGCCGCTGCCGAACAATGGGAGCAACACGCCAACATCAATTTTGTGAAAGTGGCTTCCGGCACTGCCGAAGTGCGCGTCAATTTTGGTGCAGGTGGCTATTGGTCGTACATCGGAAAGGACTTGGTGTATGTATCAGCCAGCCAACCGACCATGAATCTGCAATTCACAGATAACGTATCGGATACCGAACTAAAGCGCGTCACGTTGCACGAGTTTGGTCACACCTTGGGTCTGCGCCACGAACAACAACAGCCTCTGGCCAACATCCCCTGGAATACCACTGCCGTTTACGCCTACTATGCCCAAATGGGCTGGTCTCAGCAAATGGTCAACGACAACGTGCTGAACAAAAACACAGCCGAGTCGTCGCAACACACTGTATTTGATCCAACTTCCATCATGCAATACGCTGTTTCGGCCTCCTTGACTACCAATGGGTATTCTATCGGTTGGAACACGGTGTTGTCGCCCACCGACAAGTCATTTATCGGTAAGGCTTACACCTCGCAACGCATCAAAGTGCGCCACGCGCCCACAGGTTACAGCCAGAACATCACGTTTTACATACACGGAATCTACCACACGCTCAAACCCGGTGAAACGCTGGATGTGCCTGCTCTGACCAGCGGCAATCAGCTCTCGATTTATGAGCAGCCCACCGCTGGGGGAGCTTGGGTTTGGGACAATGCTTATGCTCCAGTCTTTGGCACGAAATACAAGATTGTCCGTGTAGGTTCAACGAATAATCTGACCTTGACTGTAGACTAATGCCTCAGTCTGAATCCATCCTCAACTTTTCTTTAACCGCCCGGACGCTTTGTGCATTCGGGCGGTTTTTGTTTTTTGGACTGTCAAAAAGCCTCACCTAATGTAATATAAATCCCCGAATTGCCTTTCCCGTCTCCAATACCGTAATCAATTCGGAGGTGAAGTTTTTGTCTCCGATCAAACTCAATACGCAGTCCAGCACCACCATTGGGGCGGAATTTTGCCGACTCCCCGGCTTTGCCAAACACCGTGCCGCCGCCGCCAAACACAACGCCTTTGAATCGCCAAACAATTGGGAACCGAAATTCTGCTTGAGCAATAAGCAGATGACGGTCACGAAATTTTCCGTCCGGGTAACCACGCAAACGGCGGGTGCCACCAATTTGCGGAAATTGAAAAAAGGGAACATCGCCTGCTGTAAAAATGGCTATTCCATTGATAGCCATTACATTTTTGCCAAAAGGGAAATAGCGTGCCACGTCAATCGAGCATCGGGCAAACTTATAATCACTGCCCGTGATCCAGTGTTCGCCTGTGAGGGCAAATTCAGTCAGCCAGCCTGTACTTGGGTAAAAAGCATTGTCGCGTGTGTCTGAAATCCATACCGGGCCTGCCGAGGAGGAAATGCCGCCCTCCGCGCCAGTAACCTCAGCTTTTGCAATTTCACCGTTGGGCGATGCAGAAATGATATTGTACACATCTAAAAAAACACGCAAACCGATCAAATGCTTTTCCTGCACACGCTTTGCTGCAGTTACCCTAATGCGTGGAAATTTTGCCGTATAGGTTTCGAGGTAATCGTTTGAGTGTTCATTACCGATTCCAAAATATTGGTAGAGGTAGCGATACCATCCCAATTCGCCGTACACACGGTAACGGTTTTGATGACTTAGCCATTGGAAAGGAAAAAAGACCAGGATTTGCTTGTTCTGGGTATAGGAAACATTAAAGGTCAGGTTGGAGCGACGAGGTCGGGTGGGAAAGGTAACGATGCCCGCCGCGCCAATCCCCCAACGGGTGTCGGGGGTATAAAACAGCAAGGGAACACCAAAAAAACTTAGGGATGAATCTCGACGGGTTTCATGTGGTAACGAATCGTGGCGTATTACTTGAGCCGCCGTTTTGCCAACGTGAAGGAATTGGCAAAAAGCGATGAGAAGGAGGAGTTTGAATTTCATGTTTGGTGAGGGCCGCCCAATATGACCTAGGTGCAAAACGCAGCAAAGGTTGTAGAAATAATGTCACAAAACCTTTAGGTTGGTTTGGGATGAAACGGATTGATTTTCGAGTAAATTCGCGAATCCAAAAACTGCCCTTCGAAGTAGAAGTTTTCCCGAAAATAGGCCTCTTGCACAAAGCCGTGTTTTTCCAAAATACCGCCAGATGCTTCATTCTCGGGGTCGGTATTGGCTTCAACGCTATGAAAATCCAGGACTTTGAAACAGTATTCCATGGCTGCCTCAATCGCCTCGTACATGATCCCCTTGCGCCAGTGCTCGTATTGGAGCGTGTAGCCAAGCTCGGTGCGGTGATTGGCCTTGTCCATTTTCCAAAAACCTACGATCCCGATCAGCCAGTCTGGTCGTTCGCGCAAACAAATAGCCCAGTTCACCGCTTCATTTTGTTGAAAGGCCTGTTGGAAGACCTCCACATGTTGTTGTGCCTCGCTGATGTCTTTCTGCGGGGGCTTGCCGATATAGCGCATCACGCGTTCGTCGGAGCGCATTTTGAAGATGGCGGGTGCGTCTTCGGGGGTGATATCGCGAAGTTGGAGGCGCGGGGTCTGGAGGGTGGGGAATTGGGTGAATTGGATGTTGAGCATATGGGAGAAGCCAAAGTATAAGATTAATGACCTTCAAGCCCAACTTTTTCTAAAATCGGCAGTGCTTTGTTTAAAGTAATTAGCCTTAGTTTCGGTTTTAATTTCTCATTTAATGGCCGCTTTTTTGGCTTTTACCTTGTGGCGTACGGCTTTTTCCCTTTCGTGGCTATGTGCTTCTATTAGTTCGGCCAAACGCGCACGCTTCTCATTGGCGCGGTCTTCAATCATTTTGATTTTCGCGCCACGGATTTGTGCCTCCAATTTGCCTTCTGAGGAGTTTGCTTTTTTGCGCTGGAAAGCGAGTTCGTAGTCATCGCGCCGCAAGCTGTCTTTAAGGCGCACAATGGCATGGCGGTCGTGACGATTGGCGATGCCGTCTGCATTGGCTGCCGCGCCGAATTTGTGCTCATTGGTTTTTCTAAACGCAGCGTCCAAGCGCTCCCAAAGTTTGTTAAGGTGTTCGTTGCTCATGGACAACATGGGGCTGGTAGCCGCTTCCTGCGAATGTACAGCGAAATGCCCAATCAGTTCAGAACTGATGGCTGAAAGCACTTGTGCAATGTTGGCTATTCCAACCTTTTTTAAAGCCCGCGAAGCATTGGATATTGCATTATCCCATTCTTTGACATTGCGTGCTATGAGTGCACGAGTCAGAGCTGCAAAATGACCACCTTCAACAAGCGTTGAATAGACAAAAGAAGCCTGCTCACTGGATTCAAATTTTTCTTTTGCTATTTTTATCCAAGCCACACGGATGGCTTCCATAGCGTCCGTATGGTAGTCAAGCAAATCGTAGAGTGTTGCCATACGATGCTGCTGAATGGCACGACAAAGGTTGGAAGCCAGGCTTGGCTGAAACGCAGCGGGTACGGGCGTACTGAGCAGACGATTTTCAAGGAACTGAGCTATAGTTTCTTCCTGTGCATACTCTGCGAGCATAGCAGCAATTCGTACTTTCAGATCAGGACGCTCAATGCTGGTGTCCATGAGTTGAAGCGCGAGCGTGAGCGCCTCCTGTTTCATCGTCTCAGCCTGAAGTAATTGGCTAAGGTGATCAATACTTTGGGTTGCTTGTACTTCAAGTATTTCCGGGTCAGTGAGCGAGAGCAGATTGTGGTCAAAAGGATGCCATGACCTTGGGAGCGTTGGCTCGTCGGCACGGAGGACAAACCACTTCCCATCTTCTTGGAAAGCAGCCTTGCCCAAAGCTCCCATGATGTATGCCTGCGTGATCATTTTTCTACTATTGTGATGCCAATTTTGGCAGATTCTTCCTTTAAAATATCCAATTGTAACTGTTGGAATTGTTTTTTTGGTGCCTCGTGGATGACTATTTTTTCAAAAGCCAACCGATTGAGTTTATTGAAAATGTGAAATTCGATAAACTCGTCGTCGCTACGGTCAGTTCCTGTCTTTAAAACAAAGGTTGCCAAATCAGGTTTCGGGTTGCTTGCTATATATGCCACGCCATGTTTGCAAACTGTTACTTTACTTCGGTCTTCCCAAATACCACTATGCCCACTGGGTATTGGGCCAAGTACTTTCCAACCACTTGCCATAAAATCGTCGAATAAGTAGAAGGTATTTCGTTCAAAAACGGTTGTGCGCTGCGCTATACTTTTAGTTTTCAATATCACAGTCGTTTTCCCATAATTCAACAATCCGTTGTCATCCAAAGACAGTGCTGCGTAAACAATCTTCCCTCCATCTATCCCATAAAAAGCAGTCTCAACCACGCATCGGTCCTTATCGTTTAGAAATGTGGCCTTCCCACGCTTACCTTGTTCTACAGCAGTTCGGTAGGGCAGGTAGTCTTGTTTATCATTAACCAAAATATGTAAAAGGTCAATATCCATATTGATGATTGCCAAACCTTGATTATTGATTGCCTGCTCAAATGCCGTCAATTCATCCAATTCCCCAATCGTTGTTGCTGCGACCACCTCACTTTGGTATCTATCATCCAAACCATCACGGAAATATGCATCAGAATAAATATTGACATTCACAAAGCCCATTGAATGGCTGCAATATTCACAAATATTAGCATTCCTTTGGTTTAATTCGCCACAGTTAGGACAAAGCAAGGGTGAAAGATTCATTTCAGGTGGTTTAAAAGCGAGTAAAAGTACAATTCACTCTAATCATTTCTCCTATGTTGACTCAACTATTTCTATCAAAAGCTTCATCTGATTTCATCAAAAGGCAAATAACGATCTTCTCTTTCTTTTAACTGCCATTCCAAGGCATCGCCGAACGACGATGGTTCGGTCGCTTTAAAG
>CAZPTQ010000002.1:0-68958 GCA_964589365.1 uncultured Saprospiraceae bacterium | reverse complement strand
TTAAATAGACTTCGCCTGATTCTTGTCGGCAACAATCTCTTTGAGTTCTTTCAAGAAGGCGTACTGCTGTGGGAGAACGCGTTTAAAAGCCTCTTTTACAGCCACATACGTTCCCTTTTCAAAATCATCAACAAGGTGTTTGAGGTGAAGCCTTGCCTTTTCTTTGGCCACTCGGTAGTCCTCGTACACAAGTGCGCGCAGGGAGGGAATCTCATGCCAATCAGCTTCTATGGCGATGGCTTTGCGCGTTTCGCCATTGGCATCGGCCACAGGGTCGAGTTCAATACAATAGGCAGCAAGCTTGTCTGGTGGAGCATCACTTGCAAAAGGCGCAGTAAGCGAACCATCACTTTCTTGGTTCACCAAAAACACTTCAAGGCCGTTTTCGCGCACCCTATAAATGATTACATCCAGTTGTTCGGTCAATTGCACAGTGAAAAAATTTAGGGTAAAACGCTTCGCAATGAAAAAGGTTGGCTCATTGGGTAGGCAAAGGACGGAAATTTTTTACAGATCCAAAGTAGCTGAGAACAACTATACCACCCCCCCTTTTGCCAACAATCGTTTTCGGCCTGGTGGAGGCGGGAAATCTTCGACGGGTAAAAAAAAGCCGCCAGAACGCTTGCGCGACTGACGGCTAATAAACCCCAAAAAACCAAATGAAAACTGTTGCAAAGGCCGGAAAAATATTTGAAACTGTCAAGTTTTTTAGGGATTATTTTTTCAATAAACATCTTTTTTTTTCAACAATAGGGCAAGACCCTTGGCATCAGGCACTACGAAATCGGCACCCGCCTCCCAAAGTTTTTGTCCATGCCCGTCATGGATGTGTGTAGCTCCTAAGAAACCAACTACCTGAATACCAGCACTTTTTGCAGCAAAAACCCCAGTTACACTGTCTTCTACTACCAAGGTTTCGTGGGCTGAAAGCCCTAGTTTTTCCAGTGCAAAAAGATAGACATCGGGCGATGGTTTGGGGTTGTTCACCTGTTCCGCGGAGAAGATGTGGCCATTCAAAGAACCGAGCAAGCGTACTTTCCGGAGGCAATTTTCTACATGTAGGATACTCCCGTTGGATACCATGCTTTTCGGAACTTTTAGGTTTCGGAACAAGGTAGGCATCCCTTTTATGGCACGGAGCGATCGGTGAAAGGCCTCTTTGTGTTCAGCGTGTATTTGCTGGATAAAATCAGCAGGTGGACTAAAACCTACCTCTTCTTGAAGTGTAGTCACAATATCACGGGTTCTGAGCCCTGGGAAGCGCATGTTGTAGTCGCGCTCCGAGAGCTGCAAACCATGTTGGGCAAGAAGCCTCAACATAATACGAGCGGCAACAATCTCCGAATCAACGATGGTGCCGTCATTGTCAAAAAGTATGTGTTTGATGATCATGGGTGAAAAACAAAAAACCGCAACAGTGCCTACGCCCTTTGCGGTTTTTATTGAAAATCATATTCTTGTGGCGAATTACTGCCCGAAATCCAACACAGCGCTGCGGTTGTATAGCATAAGTAGCACTGCCGTGAGGAAAAACAGACCCATAAGGATGTAGAGAATGCAGTATCCCTTGCCACGCGAGTTTTTGATGTCTTCCATGTTGTCCTGCAAAATTTTGTGGTGCGAAAAATGTGGCACAAAAGTAGGAAAGCCCCAATCAGATTCTGATTGAACGACGTTTTTTTTCGCAATTTCAGAACGGTTTTAAAAAAGGGTTTTACCCTAAAAAAATTTTTTTGGTCAAAAAGTGCTTTCTTTGAAACTCTAAACCCTTGATTTCCAAAAAGTTTAGAAATTTGTCTGACTAAAAGCGGCACGTTTTCTGCTAATATGTCGCCAAAGCAAGTCATTTGTCATGAGTTTTTTTCTGGAAGATCCGGTTCTTTTTTGGCTCGTGTGGGGCATCTTCACACTGGCCGGCACCATTATCGGCTGGTCGTTGCGCGCCAACACCTCCGAAAAAGAGGTGCGTGGGGTGCTGGGTCGAATCGAGCAGGAAAAAAACACGCTGGCCAGGCTTTACACCCAAATAAAACACCAGCACGATTTGCGTGAGGCCGATTTTCGTCGAGCTTCTTTGGATGTTGAAAAACTTCGCGCTATTGTACAACTTCTTGAGGATGAACGTGCAACGCTTTTACCCGACGCACCTTTCAATGCAGCCCGCATCGCCAACGCAGAAGCCGCCGCTGCCCAGTACGCTCAAAAAGTAGCTGCGCTCGAAGTGCTGGCCAACAGCCTCCGGGCGCGGAATACTGAACTCACCGAACAGCTTGCCAGCACCCAAAAAGAAATTGGAGATTGGGATACGCTTTACCGAGGTTTCAAAGCCACTCAAGAGCGCTTGGCTGCTTTCGAGCAAAAATCCATTGCGCTTGAAACCGAGCGCGAGACGCTTCGCCAACAACTTGCGCAAACCCGAACAGAGATAGAAATACTTCAACTCGAAATCCAACAAAAAGCAGAAACGCAGCCACAAAAACTCAAAACCACTCGAAAAGGAAGTGTCGCGGCGCCCCAAGTAGATGATTTGAAAAGCATCAAGGGGATGGCCACTTTTGTGGAACGCTTGGGGGGGATGGGCATTTCGAGCTTCGCCCAGATAAGCCATTGGGACGATGATACGGTAATCTCTGTGGCCAAAACGCTGGACATCAGTCCTGGCAAAATCTATCGCGACGACTGGGTTGGCCAGGCACAGCGCTTGGCGGGCGAGCGGAGGTAACAGGAGCAGTTGGCATTGCTACTGCCCGCTCAAAAACTTCCCCCACTTCCACCATACTGACCACTCGCGCCGAAGCTGAAAATAGGGTCGTTGTGCTGCGCCAAAATCACGGCGACCTTGCTCTATCCCCTGCATCATGCTTCCCTCAAAGTCGAACACTGGGACTCCCACTACATTTTTAGCATACTGTATGGCCGCCCAATTGAGCAAGATGGATGAGCCAGAGGAACGCAAGGCAGGGTCGTCTCCACTCATCAAATAATAGGCCGAGTCACTATCCCAAACAAGCAGCGCTGCGGAGTGCAGCTGTCCTGAATTTGGGTCGCTGGCAAAAAAGAGTTTGCCGCAATTATGTTCTATCAATGCAGTAAAAATGCGTTGCAAGAAAGAAAATTCAAGGGGCTGATCCAAGCCCTGCCGTTCAAAACTTGAGCCTATCAGTCGGTGCAATTCAGCCAAAGGCAAATCGTGACTGACGACTACTCTGGATGCTGCGGAACGGATTTTATTGCGGTAATTTTTTTCTATATTCTTGAAAATCAATTCCTCCGAATCGTTTAGGGAAAGCATATAAGAATATAAAGTCCTCTGTTGGAAACCCTGCCAATAGAATGGAAGCCAATTCGTGACCGAGTAATTGAAATTTTGTTGAAAGGCTGCAAGCCCCTTCGGCAGCTGCGCTATCAATTCCTTGTAAAGGCGCATTTCCCATTTCAAACTGCGGTATTCCGGATGCAGGTAAGGCCCCATTTGTTTGCAGACTTGGGGCATCGTTACATAGCACCAGCCAAGTTTTTGCTTCAAAAAATAGGGCAGTACAGCCACCGTTTGTCCCGCGTTTTGCACCATCACCGCATCCCATTCACCTCCCTGACACACAGCATCAAGATACCACGGCTGCATGAACAGCGGCAGATCGGGCAGCGCGGCGGCAAATGAGCGGTAGGCATCGCGGTGATCTGTGTGCATATATTTAACGGTTCAAACTTGATCTGTTTGGACAACAAAAAAACGTTCTCCCCACTTTTTCTTTTCAAAAATCTTGTGAATCAAGTGCAAAGAAAGCGTGTTCGGCGATGTTCTGGGGAAGATGTGGGTAACAGGGCGGATTTATGAGGATAAACGCACGTATCAAAGTCCCGTATTCACCCGGAGAAAAAAACCGCCTTCGCCAAGATCGTTCCATGTCCATTCACAGCGGATAGATTTGTCATAGTAAAGCACAAAATCAAGTCCCGGCCCATAGCCATAGAGCAAGCGATTGGACAAGGGGTTGGTTGCGATGTAATGTGGGTCATTGGCCCAACCGAGATCGTTGTTGAATGCGAGATAGACTTTTATCGGCATCTTTCGGTAGGCTTTTATCGGCACAATTTTTCCAAGATTGAATAGCCCCTCGAACACACGCAAGTGCCATGACGTACGCAACAGGCCAAAATCAAGTCCATCAACGACATAATAATCGTAACCGCGCACCAGATTTCCTCCATATCCGAGCGCTTGGTTGTTACTCTGAGGGGGTTTGCGGCGGGGAAGGGAAGTGCGCACCTTACCTACAAGTTCGAGGCTCAGCCATTTGTTGAACGAAATATATTGATCCCACTCGGCAAAGGCGCGGAAAATCTGGAGATGGTCAGTAGGCAGCAACCCGTTTTTTCGTATTTCAATTATCGCACGCCATCCTTTCAGCGGGTAAGGCCGGATGTCGCGATAGTCAAACGAGAGTGAATATACCGCACTGAAATGTTGCTGCCGGGTATTAGCGTTCAAAAAATAGTCCGGGTTGAGCACTTGAGCAATGGTATCGGCCACGAAGTTGTCGCGATACTCAAGCGTAAATGATTGACTTTTAAATAGTTTAGGACGCGAAATCAGGGTCATGGAGGCTACAATCTGTTCCAGCTGCCAGGTCTCCCGTATTTTCAGGAATTCAAGTTTGTTGGCAGTGGTCTTGTATGAGAGCTCATGGGCGCGGCTGTACGAAAGCCTGGCTTCCAGGCCCAGTGTGCGGCTGCGATTAAGTCCGGGGCTTCGGTAAGCAAGTTCATATTGGTTGGTATAACCAAATTGGACTTTGGCTTTCAGCGCATCAGCGCGGCCAGTAAGGTTGAGTTGGCTCCAATCGAGGCCGTAGTTTACTCTTTTGAAGGAGCGGTTGAATTCATTCCACCACACGTTGAAGTTCCGGTCGGAGAGCGAAAGGATTGGTACGGGAAATATATACCATCCTTCTGTGACATGAACCAACAGGCCGACTTTCCCATCGCTGCTCCAATTGGCTACACTGATGCTCGCTTCCGTAAAAATGCCAAGGTTCATAAGGCGGAGTCGGTTGCGCTCCAAAGTAGCTGGAAGCCCGGCAGTTTGAAGAGAATCGCCTGGGGCAAATTCCAATTCTCTTAAGATCGTGCCCGCTTTCGTTTTTTTATTCCCCTCAATCGTAATTTTTTCAATGAAAACAATCTGCCTGAAAAGCGAATCAGCTTGTGCCGCAAGCACTTGGGGGATTAGGAAAGACAGGATTAAAATCTTAAAATTCAAAAGAATAGGATTGGCTCGGTTGAGGCGCATCGTGTTTTTGTGTTCAATTTTTTTGACAAGGGGAATATATTACTGACAGACTTGTCACGCCCGCACACATTTTTCCAAGGGCGAACAATTGTCAATCAAAAGATTCCCCTTGTATTTGAAAACAATCCCGGGTGCGTAATCCGCTTCAAAAACCAACTGAGTCACGTTGCTTGAAGGGCTAAGTTCGAACTTGTATTGCCGCCAATCAGCATGGTCAATCAAAACTGAACTGGCCAAAAGTTCAGGCTTTCCTCCTTTATCCGAATAGCCAAAAATGCGTAATCTGGTAGGTTTGTTGTAGCCCACATACCTGGGCGCATGGGCAAGGTAGAGTGCGAATGCGTAGCACTTTCCGCCTACGAGCGGCTCGGCCAATGCTTGGCTGATATCCTCGCGGGTACCGTCTTCACGCACGATAAGGCCCACACAGGTTTTGCCGTCTTGGGCAGGGAACATTACTTCCCAAGCTCCAGGTAGCATATCTGGTGTGCTGCCTTGATAGCCAGAATACCAACCTTTCGGGCATTTGCCAGCACCTGGAGCACCTTCAAAAGAAGGGTTGCGAAAGTAGATTTTCCCCGAAGGTTGTGCCGAAAATGTGGCAAGCGAGAGGAAAAGGAATACTAGATTTTGCATCAAAATCAATTTAGACTTAGCGCCTGTTGAAGACTTATTGCCAATAAATAATGCTCCAACAGGTGCTTATCACAACAAACGAAGCTGTTACCAAAACACAATATACAATGCAGCTAAAATACCAACAACCAACAAGGCGCCAATGGCAAATGACTGTGAAGTCTTAAACATTGAAGTGTCTACTTCCATTGCCTTCGGGTTGTTTTTGCTTTTCGGGTCCACTAGGCTGATGACAACCATAAGTGCTACAAGCACCAAGAAAACGTAGCCCATTTGGTCCAGGAATGGCACTTCTGGCATCCACTTTTTGAAGGTTAAGCCCAGTGGAATTGTAACGAGCGCTGCTACCAACGCTGCGTTTGCGGTAGCCCTTTTCCAGAAAAAGCCCAGCAAGAAAATAGCCACTACCCCCGGCGAAATCAACCCCGTAAACTCTTGGATGAACTGAAAACCCTGTTCGAGTTTTTGCAATTGAGGTGCCACCAAAACGGCAATGGCCATCGAAACAAGAATGGTCCAACGCCCAACGCGCACTTGTTTTTCCTCAGAAGCTCCTTTTTCCATGTACTTATTGTACAGGTCGAGGGTGAAAATAGTGGCAATTGAGTTTGCCTTGCCTGCCAAAGAAGCCACGATGGCTGCGGTAAGTGCCGCAAATGACAGTCCTTTCAAGCCAGGGCCGAGCAAATTGAGCAGCACGGGGTACGCCTTGTCGGGCTTCACTTCGCCTGCCGCGTTCATCATTTCTTGCTGGAACATTCCTTTTTGGTGCAGCACATACGCTGCAATGCCCGGCAGAACAACGATGATCGGCATCAACAACTTCAAAAACGCCGCGAAAAGAAGCCCGCTGCGAGCCGTTTCTATTTTCGCGCCCAATGCCCGTTGGGTAATGTACTGATTGCAGCCCCAATAATTCAGGTTGGCAATCCACATTGCACCGAACAGCACGGTAAGCCCAGGCAGGTCTTTATAGTATTTGTTCGATTCGTCAAAAATCATGTGAAAATGTCCCGGAGCTTGTTCTCTGAGAAGCCCAAGACCGGCTACTGCGCCTTGAGTGCCAAATTGTTGCGCTACCAGATCAAGCGCCAGATAGGTCGTGAACAAGCCTCCCAAAACCAAGATCGCTACCTGAATGACATCCGTATAGCCAATCACTTTCATTCCTCCAAGGGTAATAAGAATTGCAAATGCAGCCAAAAAAATCGCGCAAGTCGTAAAACTAAAGCCAGAGATGGTGCTCACCGCTATCGCGCCGAGATAAATGATAGCAGTGAGGTTCACAAAAACGTAAACCAATAGCCAAAACACCGCCATCATTGTGGCCACCAAAGGACTATACCGCTTTTCGAGAAATTGCGGCATCGTGAAAATCCTGTTTTTGATATAGCCCGGCATAAAAAACACGGCCACCACGATCAGCGTGGCCGCAGCCATCCATTCGTACGAGGCAATGGCCAAGCCCATGGCGAAGCCCGAACCGCTCATGCCGATAAATTGCTCGGCACTGATGTTGGATGCAATGAGCGATGCACCTATGGCCCACCAAGTGAGCGCTCCTTCCGCGAGGAAAAAACCGCTTGCAGTATTTTCGCCCGATTTCTTTCTAAGATAAATCCAATAGCCGTAACCCGATACGATGAAAAAGTACAGCAGGAAAACGGCATAATCCAAAGATTGTAAAGCAGCACCCATAAGTGTCCAGTTGAAAAAAGTGAATTAAGAAATGGTGTGGCAAAAATCCGGGTCTGGTTAAGGCAGCCCAAATGTAGGAAGGGTCGGGAGAATCAAAGGTTTGGGAAAGTATTTCATCATTTGAAATGAGTTTTGCCACGAATTGAGCACCTTTTTCTAGAAAAATAAAATTCATTGGGCCAGTGGGCTTGTAAGTTTCGCGAAAAAACCCGTTTCTTTGCACCCGCTTTCAGCAACAAGGTTTCCTGGCCGAGCGGTTAGGCACAGCTCTGCAAAAGCTGCTACAGCGGTTCGAATCCGCTGGAAACCTCAAAATACAACGGCTAATTTTCTGACATTCAGAATCTTAGCCGTTTTCTTTTGAAAATCGCACACGAGGGTCAGCCCACGCATACAATACATCTGCAAGCAACCCGCTCAAAATGGTGAGCGTAGCCGCTACCATCATAATAGCCGAAAGCAGTGGGAGGTCTTTTCCCAGGTAGGCCTCAAAGGTTTTATTGCCCATACCCGGAAAACCGAACAGAGCCTCTACGACCAGTGAGCCTGAAAACACCGCAGGCAGCACCGTCGCAAACACCGTGATGATCGGGAAAAGCGCATTACGGAAAGCATGACTCCAATACACCTCTTCCTCCCCCACCCCCTTGGCCCGTGCTGTACGGATATAGTCTTCTCCTATGACGCCGAGTACTCCGCTCCGCATTTGCAAGGCCAAAATCGCCACTGCATGGATCGTCAAAATGATTATAGGTAGCACGCATTTCGAAGCATTGGCGCTCCACCAATCAGTAAAAGAAGTTTTGCCGGGCTGCCATGCATCTTGGACGTCAAAGTAAATGTTGGGTAGTAAAGCATGTCCCCATGCAGTGTTCGTAAATACCATTATTAGCAAGCCTCCTAGCCAAAAAACAGGTATTGAATAAAGGAAAAACAAAGTCCGTTTGCCCCAGACATCCAGCCAACGGCCCTTTCTTCGAACCATTTCTACACCAAAGGGAATGGCAATAAGGTATGCCAATATTATAGCCAGAAAATTAATTGTAAGGGTTGAAATCAGGCTTGACTGTATATCCAACCATACCTCCACCCGCCGTCTCGTAAGGCCTAAATCACCCGTCAGGAACCCCTTGAACCACCGATGGTATTGATTATCAAACCCATGCCAGTGAACAGCTGGGCGGCGGAGATTGCCCGGGAGGCTTTGGCTGCGCAACGCATAAACCGTTGTATCCAATTGTGAAAGCGCGGTAGCCAGATGGGCATAAGCTGGCCCTGGTTCGAGGCGTTCAGACAATATCTCGTTCGGCTTTAGCGGCATAAAAGGAGCCTCCGGGATTTCGGCGGCCAGCGCGTTTACTCGTTTCACGGCAGAATCAAGTAAAATTAGGTTTTCGGCGCGTACCAAAAAAGTCAATTCACGCAACAACCTGCTGCTTTGAGGAACTGATGACGGAAGAGATTCCACTGCGCGTACGGTTGCAGAAATGGCCGCATCGTATTTTTTAACAGCAGGCCAATTGCCTGTTTGCCCGATCAGTTTTTCCAACCGTGCACGTCGGTCAAGCGGGAAAATACGCCACAGCGTGTCAGGGTAAGCGGCGGTGGTAAGGGAGAAGTAAAACGCGGGGCCATCAAGCCCAAGCCGAACGGCATTTGAGCGATATTGTTCGGCCTGTTGAGCCGGGTCCAGTGTGTTGTAAGCCTCCTCGCCAAAAACGTTCACCACCGGGTCGCCCGGTGCGCATTTGCCTAGCCCAAATGCCAAAAAGGAAATGACCAGCAGCGTGGGTATGGCCAAGATTGTTCGGCGAAAGAGATATTTGAGCATAAGAAATGGGCGTTAGACATCGGGCTTAAGACAATGATGGCGCAAATATCCAAGCCCTCTTAATCTTCCTCGTATGCTGTCAGTTGGCGGCTTTTATCCTCAGAGGCTTTTAGGGCCTTTTCGCGCTTTCGCTGTACCCTGGCCACCACCAAGATACTTATCTCATAAAGACCGTATAATGGGACGGTTACCAGCATTTGGGATACTACGTCTGGTGGTGTGATAATGGCCGCAACGATGAGTATGATTATAAAGGCTTGCCGACGCTGGTTGCGCAAAAAGGCGGGTCCGATCAATCCGATTTTTGCCAAAAAATAAGCCAATATGGGCATCTCGAAAATCAAGCCCGTTGGCAAAGTAAACATAGTCATGTACGTAACATACGAATCCAGGGTAGGCGACACTTCAAGCCCTTCCAAGGTATAGCCTGCTAAAAAACTGATGGAAAACGGAGCAATGATAAAATAGCCAAACGATACCCCCAGCAAAAAGAGAAAAGTACAAATGGCAACCACCCCACGCACTGCCTTTCGCTCGGTGTCCAGTAGACCGGGGCGGACAAACCTCCAGAATTCCCAAAAAATAAACGGGAAAGCCCCGATGACCCCCAGCCAAAACGACACATACAAATGCTGCATCAACACTTCGCCCAATTGTCGTGTGATGAGGTTGAACACTGGCGGTGTAAAGCACATCGCCTCGCCCGCTCTTGCCCAATGCGAGAAGCTGCAGAGCGCCCTATAAGTGATAAAATCAGGACTCCGCGGGCCAAAAATGAGTGTGTTGAAAACAAAGTCCTTATTCAAAAAACACACGATGCCTACCACCGCTATCGCCAACGCAGATCGAAGGAGATGCCTTCGCAATTCGGTAATATGATCGAAAAAAGACATTTCGTTGCGTTCTTGTTCGTGTTGCTGATCGAGAGGCATAGTCGTTGGATTTGAAAGCCTTGGGCTGGGGTTAGAGCATCTTGGGGATTTTCTTAGAGCCTGTTTGACCCGGCAAATGTAAAAAGTTAAGCCCCGATGCACCCGAAAACGGCAAAACTAATCCCCTTCGACTTGTTAAAAAGATGCTCTTCTCTATTTTCACCGTTCTTTGTGGCAGAGCTTTGCGTCATGCTGCTTCTTAAACCGGCTACTGATCTATGAAACATTTGTTTTTACCTTTATTCTTGTGTTTTGCATTGAGTTTGTCGGCCCAATCAACCTACAAGCCTAGCCAGCGCTATTGGGAAGCCGGCTTTCTTTTCGGGGCCGCCAATTATTCAGGCGATATTGCTGAAAAGCACCTCCATCTATCAGAAACACGCTTGAGTTATGGTGCCTTCCTACGCTACTTTCTCTCCAAAAAAATTTCGCTTAGAGCACATCTTTATGCTGGCTCAATTTCTGGCGACGACGCAAATGCTAAAGACCCGCTTTTACGGCGACGAAGCCTCCGTTTTGGCACGGACATACTTGAGTTTGGCGTTTGCGGCGAATGGCACATTTTGGGGAAAGATCGTTTTTCGAACACTGGCATTCATAAACACTTCCTTTCACCATACCTTTATTTGGGTGTGGGTGGCACATTTAGTGGTATCAAGGTCGAGTACTACGGGACACCGGATGATCGAAGCAAATTTTTAATAGCACCTCTGCCAGAGAACGGGGCACATCAAACGTTCCTCATCGCCCCAATGGGCATCGGACTCAGGGCAGATATCAATGAAACATTGGTTATTGGCGCAGAACTGGGCTTGCGACCAGTGTTTTCTGACTATTTGGATGGGGTGCGCCTTAATGGAAACCCCGAAAAAAAGGACTGGTATTATTTTGGTGGAGCCACCCTTTCTTACATTTTGACCAAGCCTAAAAAGATCCTTTAGTAGAGGCTCCAAAACCAGGGTTCTTCCTTACGCACAATTTTACCTTTGACGCGAAAATCAAAACCCTGTTGCTTTTCTCATGCAAAATGGATTGTTACTCAGCTTTATAGCCTTATACCTTTTCGGAACTTTGGCAGTAGGCTGGTGGGCTTCACGGCGCGTAAAAACAACAGCCGATTTTGTAATAGCGGGAAGGGGCCTTCCTATGTTTATCGTTGCTTGCGCCCTATTTGCTACCTGGTTTGGCTCTGAAACAGTGTTGGGTGCTGGTGCAGAATTTGCAGAGCACGGACTATTGGGGGTCATTGAAGACCCCTTTGGGGCTGCGCTTTGTCTTTTGCTTGCAGGCTTGCTCGTAGCACGACCGCTTTACAATCTCAAAATCCTGACATTCAATGATTTTTATCGAATACGATTTGGGCGGCCCGCAGAAATTACCTCTGCCATCTTTATGGTGCCTTCTTATTTTAGTTGGATTGCAGCACAAATAGTTGCTTTGGCGATTGTGTTGGAAGCAGTGAGCGGTCTGGAGCGCGAATGGGGTGTGCTGCTTTGCACCACGCTGGTGGTGGTTTATACCTATATCGGGGGGATGTGGTCGGTGGCTGTCACGGATTTTGTACAGACCATCGCCATTATTGTAGGCCTGCTGGTACTGGCCGTCAGTATGGTAATGCAGGTGGGTGGGTTTGATAAAATGGTGGCAGCTGCCCCGCCTGATTTTTTTCAATTTTTTCCTGATCCCAAACCGACAGAAATTATCCACTGGTTTGCCGCGTGGATGACCATCGGCCTGGGCAGCATACCACAACAGGATGTTTTTCAGCGAGTTATGGCTGCTAAAAATGTGCGCTCATCGGTATGGGCTTGTTACATATCCTCCTTCATGTACCTCACAATAGCGATGCTCCCGCTCATCATCTGCTACTGTGCGATAGTGCTTTACCCTGAACTTTTGGAAGGCGATGCGCAGATGATAATACCCACCATGGTGCTTCAGCATAGTGGGCCAGCCATGCAAATTTTCTTTTTCGGAGCGCTCATTTCGGCCATTTTGAGCACTTGTAGCGGCGCGATGCTGGCCCCGGCCACAGTAATCGGCGAAAACCTCGTGCGGCCACTTTTTCGGAATATCACGGATATGCAACTTTTGCGTATCATGCGCATTTCACTGGTTGGGGTAGCCATCATCACCGGGCTCATGGCATTGTCTCGCAACAACATTTTCGAATTGGTAGGCGAATCTTCTGCATTTAGCCTGGTGTCGCTTTTTGTGCCGCTCATTGCGGGCCTTTATTGGAAAAGAGCCACTGGGACGGGTGCCATTGCTTCCATGATAGCGGGCCTTGTTGTTTGGTTTGGCACAAATTGGTTATTGCCCCCTTTGGCCGAATCGGGGGAGGTTGGAGGCACAACCCAGGTGCTGCTCGAAGTGCCCGCCATACTTTATGGATTGGCTGCCAGCGCATTGGGCATGTTGCTGGGGAGTTTATGGGGGAGGTCTAAAGAAAATGAAGGGATTGAGGCCTGAGCCTAAAAAAAGTTGTTTTCAATGCCGCATACAAATAAAACGAACAGCATGAACAAATCCAACACCTTGAAAATCATACTCGAATTGCTTTGGTGGGTCATCACAGCCATCGTCGTTTGGGTTGTATTGCAACCCATCCAAAAGGCGATGTACGTATGGCCGTTTGAATGGACAAATGTGCTGTTTGTAGTGGTGCTCCTTACACTGACCCGATATATTTTTCTGCTCAAGCACACTTTTATCAGCAGACAACAAGAGTTAAAAATCGTGCTGATGCTCCTCATGTTTCCGCTAACATTTTGGTTGATTGAAAGGATCAATGAGTTTTTAGGTTTCATCGAAGAACAAACGTGGGAACCGCTCACAGGGCATCTTCCACCTGCTCAACAGCCAGCCATTGAGGAATATATTTGGGGCGAAATGCTCTTTTTCGGCGTTGGAAGTGCAATTGCTGCGCCTGCTTTTGCCATTCGCATGATGCTTTCTATTTGGCGCACAAGGAATCGAGGCACGGTTTGAGCATTAAATAGTTGTTTTTTTAAAAAAATGTTCGCCTACGGGAACTCACGCCTCCCCCCCTTGTGTTGTGTGCGCCTATCGGCGACCTTTGTAGTTCCGAATAACTAAAACCAAAACTCTATGGCTACCTTAACCTACAAGGCAAACAGCGCGCAAAGTCAAGTATTCGAGCAGGAATTCGTTCCACTGCTTGATGCGGTCTATGCGTTCTCCTATCGCCTAACTGGCGACAAGACTCAGGCTGAGGACCTCGCACAAGAGACCTTTATGAAGGCATGGCGCTTTATCGAGCGCTACACCGCTGAGACGAACGCCAAAGCATGGCTGTTCCGAATCTGCCGCAACGCTTTCATCAATGAGTGGCGCAGCCGGAAGACCCAACCCCGCACCCGCGATATTGAAGACCCAACGGTGCGTATTTTACCCGTCGCTGAGGCTCCGCGCAACGACCGCATGGGCGATGAGGTGATGTTGGCGGTCAATGCCCTTTCGCCCAACTTCCGTACGGTAGTACTCCTTGACCTCGAAGATTTCACTTACGAAGAAATCGCGGCCATTTTGGACATCCCGATCGGAACAGTCCGTTCGCGTCTGCACCGCGCCCGCAATGTTTTGGCGAAAAAACTAGAAATGTACGGACGCTCAAAAGGCTATAACGTGCAAGACAACGAGGGCACCGTAGGCACAGACGAAGATGCTCCCAGCGCAGCGTAAAATAAAAGGGTTTGCCCGAAAGCAGTTTTAGAAACTGCCCGCGGCAAACCCTTTTTTCGCATAAACACCTCAACAATCTCAACAACAAATAAAAACGTCATCACTATGTTATTCACTCGTCAGCGTTCTTCCACAGGTCAGCAGGCTACTATTGCCTGCTTCCTTCCATGCTTGAACCTCGTCTCAGCGTCCGCGATAAATTGGTCGCCCATATCAATATGTCTTAGCGCGGTTGGCAGCCGCAGCAGGCAATATGGGATACCCGGCGTTGTTGGCAAAGGCAGATATGGAGGCAGCAATCCAAGTGACAGAACACCGGCACAAATTCACGTCAGCATGAAAAACGCACGCAATGAAACTGGCATACCCGCCAGCGACAAGCCCCGGGTCAGTGGCCCGGAAGATTCAGCACTTTTTGAGCACAAAGTATTCGCCGAAAAACCGGCGCCCCGAAAACCAGAATCTCCCGATGTGGAATCACTGCGCTCCTTGCTCAAAGCAAACCTGTCGCGCGAAAAAGCCTCCCCGGCACTTATTCAGCGCATTCGAAGTAGGATGCACGAAAATAAAGAGTGACACCACCACGGTTTTCCCACCTAAACTTATTTCCAACTTTTCCACGCTAAGCGTGAAGACCTCGCCGAAGAGATGTAATAGTCGCTCCGGCGATTTTTTTGTCGTTTTTCATCCTTCGCCATCAATTTCACCGATGATCGTGTTCAAAATGCTCGTTAATTCTTCACGCTTCGCTTCAATTTCGGCTATGTTTTTGAAAATAGCCAATCGTCGGTCTTTGTAATTCCCTTCCAAAATCGCAGCGCTGATTTTTACGACACCTGGATAATGAAAAACCAGCAATATCTCGTCTGATTTCCGGGCTGGCGGCCCAAAGGTCACAATGTCCTCCTTGTAGTAGTAGCTCGGGGCATTCCATTTGATACGTTCCGAAATATTAGGGCTGGCACCTTTGATGATACCGCGCAAGGCTTCTATTTCCGGTTTGAGCGGGTGCTCGAGTTTTGTCATGTAAACTTGCACCAATTCCTCATCCGTCAACTTTTTTGAGCGATTTGGAGATTCCATACATTTTGAATTTTGAACGATTTGATACCATCGAGGGAGATGTGCATAAAAAGAACAAGTTTTTTCATGGTGTATTTTTATTGTTTTTCAAGAATCCCTTTGAGGTTCATCAATGACTTTTCGTATTCCGTCCCGATCATTTCCTCCATACTCATAAACACCTGCATGAAGTTCAAGGGATAAGCCATATTGCCGCTCATAGCCATTTTTACTTTTGTCACCGAATCGTTTACGGCTTCGGTGGTCATGAAAGCAGGTGAAGTCGAAGAAAACATACCCTTGAAACGCAGTTCTGCGTCAATCCTTTCTCCTTCGGTGATCTTTTTAATTTCCTGCTCACCATTGCCCATCATATCGCTTTCCCAAGCGGATACAAACCCCACAGTCCCATCGGTGCCGCGGTAGCTCTGTTTCATTTTTGGGTCCATCATGTTCCAGGTGCTGTAGTTATTCTGGTTTTTCAGGTACTTGACATAATCGAAGACTTCTTGTTTGGGCTTGTTGATCGTGATTTCACGTTCTGCTTTGTAGTCTCTTGACATGAACAAAGCGACGATAAGGGGAATGGCTATGAGGATGCCCAGCGCGAGGAGGATTTTTTTCAGAATTTTCATTTTTAATCAATTTTGTTTTAGATGTGAATGATTTTATGCCTGGCTCAAACCGGCAATGTCCAGTTTTTTCATTTGGCACATAGCCTGCATGACCCGTTGGGATTTAGCAGGATCAGGGTCGCTCAATAATTTGCTCAAAATCGGCGGCACTACTTGCCAGGATACCCCAAATTTGTCTTTCAACCAGCCACACATGCTCTCAACTCCTCCATCAGCGGTCAATGCATCCCAGTAATAATCAATTTCTTGCTGTGTGTCACAATTGATGACAAAAGATAAGGCTTCATTGAATTGGAACGCATGCTCCCCGTTGTTGTCCATGACCATGAATTTCTGACCGTCGAGACCGAATTGCGCGTGCTGTACCGTGCCCGCCGTACCGCTAGGGTCGTTCTCGCCGTAGCGCATGATGCCATCCGTTTTGGCATTTTTGAAGATGGAACAGTACAGGTTCAAGGCCTCTTCCGCCCGTCCGTGCTGCTCGCCCACGAACAGGAGGGTTGGGGTGAATTTTTGCCCCACGTCACTCAATTTGCCCAACGACAGTTGCCAGGTAAGCCCGTAAGGGTCTTGCAGCCAACCATACTTTTCGGCCCAAGGATATCGGTCGAGGGGCATCATCACCGAGCCGCCTTCCAAGAGTTTTTGCCAAGCGTTGTCAAGCTCGGCCTCGGTTTCGCAGACGACAAAAAAGGAGATCGAAGGGTTGAGTTTAAACATAGGGCCTCCGTTCAAAGCCACAAAATTTTCTACGCAAAGTTGAAAACCTGCAGTCATCAAAGAGCCATTCGGCAATTTGGCCATGCTCGTGATTTCCGAATTGGGGAAAATGGAGGTGTACAAATTTACGGCCTCTTCTGCCTGTTGGTCAAACCAGATAAAGGGAGTGATTTTTTGCGCTTCGGCCAATTCTTTCACTTTTTGCAGGGCTTTTGGGAATACTTCCAAGAACATATCGCCGAAGGAATCGTCTATATCCAATTCGACTGCCAGTTCCGTGCCACCATCTTTTTCCCGAAGCGTATAGTTTTCATGAGCACCCGACCAGCCTTTCGCCTCGGCGGAGAGGTAGTCTTCCACACCGTCTTTGATCTCTCCGAGATGTTCAAAAGACATGAATTCATTGGGAATTGATCGGGCGATTTTGCTTACCATACCCGATCCTTTGCCGTCAAGAAAAAGGATTTTGCTGCCTTCTTTCCAGTCCGGTTCTGCGCGGGAGCCTTCGCTGAATACGCTCGTCCAGCTTGGGTAGCTCAGGTCACCCCAGAGTATGTTCCAGACCCGTTCTTTGGGTGCGCTGATTTGGGTTGAAAATGTAAGTTTTTTCATCGCTTAAAAATTTAGAAGTTGAATGGTTAATTCAACCCTACTGTGATTCCACGTGGGCTTTAAAATTGTTCAAAATGGCCTGCCAACCACCTTGCTGCAGTTCAATGGAGTTTTCTGTCTCGGCTTCAAATGTCACAACCACTTTTGTTTTGTCTCCATGGCTGGTAAAATGCACTTCCGCTTTACGTCCGTCGCCCATCGTATAGGCTATTTTTTGGTGTGTCTTAACCGCATCGTATATCCCCCAAAAATCAAAGCCCATACTACCATCTTTGGCTGCCATGTAGGAATTGAATTTACCACCAGGTTTCAAATCGTTGGTAGCTTAAGTGGTGTGCCAATCCTCTGACGCGTTGTTCCATTGCAAGATGTGTTCGGGCGAAGTATAGATGGCCCATACTTTATCTACCGGAGCGTAGACGATTACTTCTACCATGATGTTGGTTTTGTCTGTTGAATTCCTTGTTAAAAAGTTATAAAATTAGAGATTGCTTGCTTTTGTATGTGTTCATTGGGTAGCATAATAAAAAAGTCATGGCTTCCCGGCAGTTTCCATTGAAAGGCAAATATAAAACTATTTGTTTTGTATTTATTCAATTTTGATGCTGAAAAGTTTCAATTGCAGCATATCTGATTGGTTTACAGTTGTTATTGTCGTTGGAGCCAAGATGTTTCCATTCAAGCGCGCGCCAATGCTGCGTAAACAGCCCCGAAAAATCTGAGTCAGTCAGCAAGACAGGGTCAAAGACAGTCAAATTTAGAACTGCTGTAAAAGTTTGCACACTACTCGTTCGTGAAAATCGTTTCCACGACCTTTCTTACCTTCGCGCACTTTTTGGGACAACACCATGCTCGAATTTTTCCAGACCTTGATCAAAATAATCCAAAACGCCTTCTCTTGGGTTCTTGATAAAACAAGCCCTGTGCGCATCGCGTGGGCTCGACTTACAGCACCTATTTGGACTTTCTTGCAGCCGGTTGCCAACATCTGGGCCAGCCTCACTGCGCCAGTGCGCACACGTTGGGCAGGTTTCCGGGAGCGTTACCCAAAGATGGGTTTTACCCTGGGATGGCTCGGCACTTTTGCTCGTTGGGGGCTGTATGCCATTTTGCTATTAATTTTAGGCGTGTGGATTGGCCTTTTTGGGCGGCTGCCTTCCACTTCTGAACTTCGGGAAATCGAATCGGCGAATTCTACAGAAATTTATACTGCCGACAGTGTATTGATCGGGAAGTATTTTTTTGAAAACCGGACGTCCATTTCACTCGAAAATGTATCCCCATTCATAATAAATGCCCTCATTGCAACAGAAGACAAGCGTTTTTTGGAGCACAGCGGCATTGACATTATGAGTTATATGCGGGTAGGTTTCGGCCTGCTTACAGGTCAACGGCATCGCGGCGGCGGCTCGACCCTAAGCCAACAATTGGCCAAAAACCTCTATCCAAGAAAGAACTATTATGTTCCTGGAGTGAGCATGATAATCAATAAGATACGAGAAAATTTTATTTCCGTCCGCCTTGAAAGGGTCTACTCCAAACCTCAGTTGCTGAGCCTTTATTTGAATACGGTGCCCTTTGGGGAGAACTCATTTGGTATCAATGTTGCTTCCCGACAATTTTTTGGCAAAAAGCCCAACGACCTCACCGTGGATCAAGCCTCCACGCTCGTAGGGATGCTCAAAGGCACCACCTTGTACAACCCACTACGAAATCCTGAATACGCCAAAAAACGCCGCAATGTAGTACTGAGACAGATGGTGAATAACGGCCACCTTACCCAAGCAGAATACGACGAGTTGAGCAAAAAACCAGTGGGTGCAAAACGCCACAATGTGGACAGCAACAATGAAGGCACGGGTACCTACTTCCGCGAGCACCTCCGCACCGATGTGATGCCCAAGATATTGAAAGACCTCCGAAACGCTGACGGAAAACCCTACAACCTGTATACCGACGGGCTCAAAATTTACACCACGCTCAACTCCAAAATGCAACAGTTCGCTGAGGAATCGGTGCAAGCACATATGCAAAAGCTGCAAAAACAATTTGACCAACACTGGAAAAACTATAAGCAGGAAAAACCCTGGGGCGATGATAAGTGGATTGACAAACAGGTAGAAAACAGCAGTCGCTGGGAGTCACTCAAGGAAGCGGGTAAAAGCGATGAAGATGCCCGAAAGTCTTTTGAAACGCCGACACGCATGACCATTTTTACTTGGCAAAACGGGGGTTCCGAAATGGATACCACCATGACCCCAATTGATTCGGTACGTTACTATTTCTGTATGCTCAACTGCGGGTTTATGGCCATGGACCATCGCAACGGCTACATCCGCGCCTGGGTGGGAGGCATTCATTTCAAAAATTTCAAAGTAGACCATACGCTCACCAAGCGGCAGGTTGGCTCCACATTCAAACCCATAGTTTATGCTGCCGCGCTGCAAGACACGATTAAACCCTGCACATATTTCCCCAACCAAATCAAGAAGATACTGGACTGGGAACCGCACAATGCCGATGAGACCTACGGAGGTTGGTATTCTGCGGCAGGGGCACTCACTCGCTCCGTCAATGTCGTCACCGCTCAGATCATCGAGAAGGTTGGTATCCAAAAGACCATTGATCTAGCCATAAAAATGGGCATTACTTCTACTTTGCCCCGTGAATTTGGCATCAGTCTTGGCGCGGCCAATACTTCGCTCTACGAAATGATGAAAGTTTATGGAACGATGGCTAATGCAGGGAAACGCCCTGAACCTGTCACGGTCCTGCGCGTTGCTGACCGCCGCGGCAATGACATCTACGACTATAAAAAAGAACTGGAAATCAATCCCAAACTCGGCCCATACGAGGAGGCGCTGACCATCAACCAAGCCGCCACCATGACCAAAATGCTTCAAAATGTGGTGGACCATGGCACCGGCGCACGGCTTCGCGCTTATGTACGCGGCGATTTTGCGGGCAAAACAGGTACCACTCAAAATCATTCCGACGGTTGGTTTATTTGCTACAATCCCCAACTCGTCACGGGTGCTTGGGTGGGTGGCGAAAGCCCAGCTGTGCGCTTTCGAAACATGGCACAAGGACAAGGCTCGGCTATGGCATTGCCCATTGTAGGAGGTTTTTGGAACAAGATTGCCGGCGACAAAAAACTCAGCAAACTCCTAATAGAGCGATTCCCAACCCCAAAACCAGAAGTGCTCAATTTGTTGGGCTGCCAGCCCTGGATTAGTATTTCACCGGATTCTTTCCAGATGTTCATAAATGAAGTAGGGCAGGACTCTACCCTGCGCGATTCATTGCTTCAAGTCTACACCAAGCGACTCAAACCAGGCGAAACGCCCGGTGGAGAAGTCCCCGTAGATGAAAAGGACAAGCCCGAAGGCGAGAAGAAAAAAGGTCTTTTTCGCCGTATTTTCGGGCACAAATCGGAGAAGGAAGCTGAGGAGGAGAAGCGAGGAGGCAACTAGTGCCGCATTCGGTTTTTCAGAATGAGATCGGGGTTCTCAACCAAATGGTTGAGAACCCCGATCTCATTCTGAAAAGTAATTTTAAAAAATCAAAGTTTAAACCGCATCTCTACTGTCCTGCCACCGCATTCAAAGTGGCACTCATCGCTCAAATGGCGCATCAAAAAAAGGCCTCTGCCACCGCAACATTCCAGATGGTCAACATTGGTGGGGTCAGGTACATTGTTTGGGTCGAAACCCGGGCCTTCATCTGTTACACTGATAGCCAGTGCATCTTGATTACGTTTGAGGGAGATAGAAACGTTTTTACGGCAATCGCCTTGATTCCCATGAAGCACAGCGTTGGTGACGGCCTCTGTAAGGCTCACAAGTATATTACCATGTGTGTCGGGAGAAAGGTTGTACCGCGTGGCTACATCGTGGACGAAAGGTTCGACTTTGGATACATTTTGGGGGTCGGACGGAAATGTGAGATTCGTGTGCAAGTCGTTCATTCGCAAATTTTTGTTACAGAATCTGGTTGTCAAAACACTCGTTTTCAGAAAGGAGTGGGGCCAAAGCGTTTGCAACCGGGATTACACAGTAAAATATGGAACTTGATTAAAACAACGACGGTAAGGATTACAAAAACCGTCTGCGAATGTTCATGGTTGTTTCAGTTGACTTAAAAACTGGTACAAAATTAAGGCTGTTTTAACAACATTTGCAAGGGGGAGCTGAAAATAATCCCACTCGCGCTCAAAATTGGCCGCTTTCAAAGCGTTTTTGGGCCTTTTCGTCACATTTCATGTAATTTATTTTTAAAAAACTTCCTTCAAATCTCCTTCAAATCAGTTTATGGCACGAACTTTTCTTTGTTATGGCTCATAGGTTCTAGGCTTGAGTGTTTGGAGCAGTCCCCTCAACGCTAAACGATTTCAAGCCCTCAATATCCCAGACCATGCAGCGCATAATCCTCTACAAACAGATCGGCAACCGATGGCATTACGTCCGCATTGCGACCATGCCCAATCTCGAGCTTAGCATTGAGACTGGCTGCTGCGGCCAAAAACCCGATCAATCCGAAACAGCCGGAATCCCCGCCAACATTGATCCAATAGCCGCACTCCGACAAGAGGGCGACAAATGGATTGCCAGAGACTATTCCAAACCCCATCCACACAGCTTGCAAGTGATGACCCTTCATTTCCAAATGCGCCGTTGGACGGGCTACCCTGCGGGCGCCCCCTGGTACGACGACTGGACTTCGGGCTACCTGGATCCAATTCAGCAAGTGCTTGACGAAACCTGCAACGGAATACCAAGGGGGAACGAGCGTTTTTCGGGGAATTACCTGCATTACTACACGGTTTTTAACACTGATTTGGCACAAGAAGCCGTGGAAAAAATCGCTGCCGCCGCGCCTGTCAAATTCCTGCTCGATATCCATATCGCCAACCGGGAAAAACAGGTGCAAATTCCCATTGACCCGAATGTGCCGGAATACCTGCGCTCGCTTTTCAGGGTGATCGAAAAATCGGCACGCACCATTGCACACGAACTCCCGGTGCTGTTTCCCACGGACCCGCTACAGCCAGAATTTGTGCCCAATGGCCCTGTAAATGGGCGTATATTGGGAGAAGAGGCCGCCCGACTTCGCCAGATGCTCAAAGAAAAATGGAACTTCGATTCCAACTTCTGGGACCCGCTCACACCGCTCGCGCCTTCCGAGGTGGTTTTCCTCAATGCCATGACGGAGGATAAAAAACAGGCCATTAGTGCGCTCCTTAGTCAAAAACTGCAAGAGCCACTTTACTTGCTGGATTGTGAGACGGGGCTTTTTGAAATTGATGCCGAACAAATTTTTGGTGGATTGCACGAGGGGATGGTGTTCGATGCAAGTTTTACCTGGGTGCTCTATTTTTCCCACCACAATACCATCACTTTTGGGGGAACCTGGCTGGTGAAAGCGGTCATGGATTTGTACACCGACCAGCCAGAATTATTGAACGCTTGGTGATTTTTCTCCCCACAGGCAGCCTGATTCCGACTTTTGTCGTCAACCTTTGCATTCCTTGCTCGCCATTGACTTGTCGACTGCGTCTGCAGGGCCAAATCTGTTTTTCATGCAACTCATTCGTTCTTTCCTGCGCCACAGCGTGCTGCTTTTGCTTGTTTTTCAAGCCTTTTGTTCCCAGAGCCCCATCGAAACTACCGAAGCCAAAAACGACCGCGGCCAACTCGAGCGCTGGCAGCGACGCAAGGACAATTTTGCCAGGGAGGGGCTTTCTCAAAGGTTTTCGCCGGAGGGCGTGTTGCTCGAAGAGGCGCATTACCTTGCCGATTCGCTGCAAGGCGAGCGAAAATTCTATTCTTCGAAAGGCATATTGGAGAGCATCGAACGCTATGAAAACAACAAAATCCATGGTAAATTCCAGGGCTTTTACGAGAATGGACAATTAAAAATTGAGCAGGATTTCGTTCAGGGCGCACTGACCGGGCTGAGCATACGCTACTATCCAGACGGCAAAATCCAGGAAAAGGTGCAGTTGAAAGACAATGTTGAAAACGGGCCTTTTACAGAGTACTACGAAAATGGAACCCTGAAAACCGAAGGCACCTACGCCCCAAATGAAGATGGCGATGGCCTTGAAGAAGGTGAATTGAAAGAGTATGACGAAAATGGACAACTCATCAGAATCGCCGATTGTAAAAACGGCGCCTGCCTTACACGCTGGAAAAAATAACTAAACGCATGACCATGAACACTTTACTACAAAAAATAAACCTCATTTGCGCAGCATACTGCTTGCTGCTCCTGCCTGCTGCTACGGTTTCAGCGCAGGTGGTAGGTGGACGACACGTTTTTTCTTTTCTTTCACTTCCACAATCCGCACGTGTAACCGGGCTAGGCGGAGCACAAATTGCCGTCAGAGACGACGACCCCGTGTTTGCCATTACCAACCCTGGCGCGCTCAACCCTGCCATGTCGGGCCGAATGGCCTTCAACCATAATTTTTTCCTTGGCGGCATCCAACATGGCTATATTTCCTACGCGCAACAATTGCCCAAATGGGGCTTCACCATGCACGGTGGGATTCAATACATGAATTATGGCGAGATAAAACGCGCAGATGAATTCGGGGATACACAAGGCACCGTAAAGGCCGGCGAGACGGCGTTCACACTGGGTGCAGCACGCCCCCTGACCGATAAATTATCGCTTGGATTGAACGCCCGTTTGGCATTTTCGAGGCTAGACACCTACAAATCCTCGGCCCTGCTGGCCGATGCAGGCTTGATCTATGCCGACTCTGCCAGTCGTTTCACCGTGGGTCTTGTGATCCGCAATGCAGGCACACAACTTTCTACTTATTCTGATATAAAGGAAACGTTGCCTTTTGATATTCAACTTGGTGTGAGCAAACGATTAAAACACCTGCCGTTCCGGTTTAGTGTTATTGCACACCACTTACACCAGTGGGACATCCGATACAACGACCCAAATTTACAGGGCGACGAGGTGCTGCTCTTTGGCGACGAGCAGCCCAAGGAAAACAAGGCTACCGCCGCGATTGACAATTTTTTTCGCCACTTGATTTTCAACGGGGAATTTTTGCTCGGGAAAAACGAGGGTTTGCGCATCCGATTGGGCTACAACCACCTCCTGAAACGCGAACTGTCGGTAAGTAACTATCGCAGCCTGGCAGGGTTTTCCGGCGGCGTAGGAATCAAAATCAGTCGCTTCCGCGTAGATTTTGGCTACGGCGCTTATCACCTCGCAGGTGGGGTGGCACACTTGGGCATTGGCACGAATTTGAGGGAGTTTTTTTAAATGGAGTGGTGGGGTGATGGAGTGATAAAGTGATGGATTTAAGGGCGTTTTTTAAAAAAGGCCTTTAAAGTTAAGAGGGGACAACACCCTCATGCTCCTTTTTCCATTCTTCAAAACGATCTCCTGGCAGAAACGAGATCTTCTGGCCAAAACGCCCCGGCGCCCTTAAGCAGAGATTGACGATGCGGCGGCCCAAGCGCGTTTTTTCTTCCGTTTTCTCCACATCGCCCCAAGGGTAACGCACTGTAGTCCAGTAATTTGTGACAAAAAAATGGGCCGCGTTCGCATCCACACGCTTCAAGCGCCAGACAGTGCGACGCACCAAAAACAGCCAACCAAGCCATAGTACAAGTAGGAATGCCTGTCCCCATAGAAGCGGAAAAGGCAGATAAAGGTCTTCTTCGGGGATGAGCAAGAAAGTGAGCAATAATCCGCCTAAAAATACCGTGCCAAAGATGGGCATAAATACTCGCCAGAACAAGGTGGAATTGGAGGAGAGGCATTCGGTTTGGTCTGCCGAAGTAGGTTGCTGATTTTCAGCGTTTTGATTTTCCATAAAAAATTGTGCCGCGTCTCGCATGGGCGGGACGCGGCACAAAAGTACATCGTTCGATCAGTGCTTTACCCTAAATTGCTTAAGGGTTGTTACAAACACTTCTACCATCATTGACACATTTCAATACCGCCAACAGATGTAAGGCATGCTCAGGCACCAGAAGGTTTACGTTAACATTGCCAAGTGTCAGGTCAGTAACACGGAGCAATTCGTTTACATTAGCGTTCTCTCCACCACCAAGCGCCTGCCTTACGATAAAGTGCATTTCGCAACGAGGGTTATGGGCGTCCAAGATTCCTTTCACCTTTTTCAGGCCCAGCGCGGGGTTGAGGCGCACGAGAATTTTCAACTTCATTGCTTCTCCGAGCAATGGGTTTACGATTTGGCCTGTATTCCGGTCAAGTGGGTTGGTCATCAATTTGCAATCTGCTCCAGCCACGGCATCGTCAAATTTCAAAGCCGTAGGCACAACTCCTACATAAGGAAGCCATTTGACCACGCAGGCTCCCTTGCCGGGAGGTAGGGTGACGGTGGCGGCAGTTTGACCCCAAACCAGTGGACCTCCTTCAAGGGCTTTCTCGATTAGTGGAGTCACGTCTTTCGTGACGACCTGTACGCATTTGCTAAAATTGCCGCAGTCGTCTGTAGCAGTCCAGTGGCGCTCAGTGATGCAAAACCAGTCGCAGTCGCCAGAGATATGAATATCTTGGTTGGTAATGCTTACGCTCATATCACAGTTGTCGGTAGCGGTAGCTGTTCCTGTTTTAGGAATCGAGGTGTCGCAAGTGACGGTGATGTTTGCCGGGCAATTAATGACAGGTTTTTTCTTGTCTTCAACAGAAATGACTTGGATACAATTGTTAGCGTTGCCATGAATGTCTACAACGGTCCAAGTTCGATTGATCGAGAATTCGAAAGGGCAGCTACCATCTACCCGAATATCGGCATTCGAGACAGAAGCAACGCCACAGTTGTCCGAAGTGGTCGGCGAGCCGGTATTGGCCGGAGCGGAAGATTCCTCACAGCTGATAAGTTTGTTGGCGGGGCAAGTGATTTTCGGTGCCTCCAAATCAAGTATCTTGATAATAAAAGAGCAGCTAGCGGATAATCCGACCATGTCCGTGACTGTACAGTTGACAATCGTTTGGCCGACATTGAAGAAACTGCCTGGTGGCGGGGCGCAGACCGTTGTAAAACCTTGGCAATTATCTGTGGCTACTGGGCTTGGGTAAGTGACTTTTTTCCCGCACATTCCTAGATCATTGCTTTCCCTAATGTTGCCTGGGCAGGTAATGGACGGCCCTTGCGTGTCAGTAATTGAGTTTGCAAAATTAGCCAAGTCATCCGCTAATTGAGTAAAATTTGTCCGAGTCCAATCTGCTCCGTTCTGGATATTATATGGTACACCTATTGGGTTTGGGGTGTCTAATTCATTTAGCCCAGAAAGTGCTGTAACAACGCAAGTTGCAACTGTTCCAACCGTACCAACGGCTATGGCAAAAATGTAGGTGCCAGAATTTTTTATGGCATCTGCTGTCCCTATCCAAGACGTTGTGTTTAGTCCGGTGTCAGGATTTCCATCCGTAATAAAGAAAATGATATCTACCTGATTGGACGAAGAAACAGATTGCGCTCGTGACAAAGCACCCACGAAGTCCGTAGTGCCATCAGGCTGATAGTTGGGGTTGGTAGTGCTGCCATCGAAATTGTAAAGATAATCCTTTACTGTGTTGATAAAAGACGGGGCTTTTACATCCATCACAGCAATGGGATTTGAATCTTCGTCATCAAACTCTACAATACCCATGAATATCTTACCAAGGGCTGGAGATTTGCGATTAAGGATGGCGGCGAAAGAGTCAACTGCAGCCTCTACTTTGTCTTCCAAGCCAAAAATCGAGCCCGATTCGTCCAAAACGAGCAAAACCTTAAAAGGATTGCCAGCTGGTTGACACAGTGGGGAAGATGCCGGGTTTTGAACGCCTTCGCAAGGTTGGCCTTGCGAAACAGCAATAAAAAGAAAGGAGAGCACAATAGTCAGGATGCCTGTCAGGCTTTGACTGAAATTCAAAAAACGTTTTTTCATTGTTGGAAGGAATTTTTGAGTGAAAGTTTGAAATTGATTGGGAATCTTTTGTGGTTTGGGGGTAATGCCAATATAGAAGCCTTGCGTGAACACTTTGGTTAAAATATTCAACTAGTCGGCCACAAAAGTCAATTCGCGCAAAGCCTTCAGTGGCCAACTTGCGATTAAATCTGGATAAAAAACGCGCGTCCCCTGCAGCAGTTTGCTACTGGGGACGCGCTAAAAATTATGAAAATCAAACAATTATGACTTATACGTCCTCTCAATCAACCTCCACGCTTATTCCACTTTTCTTTTCAGTTCCCTCTCCCTTCTTTTTGTCAGAAACCCTGATCCGGCTACCGCCTTTTAGTTTCCGAGCAATGGCTGAATAAGGCCCTGTCACCACGGTTTCCCCCTCTTGCAGGCCAGATACGATTTCAATGTAATCGTTATTTTGAATACCGGTTTTCACCTCCCGGATTCCAACCGTATCGCCTGTGACCACGAACACAATTTCCTTTATAATGTCGTTGTCTTTTTTACCCGCCAAAGCCTCGGCGGCGGGTTCGTCTTCCTCGTCCTTTTTATCTTTATCCTTTTCGTCTTTTTTGTCGTCATCGCGAGCGGTGACAGCGATAATCGGCACCGAAAGGGTTCCCTCAGCCGTGTGGGTGAAAACATCTACCGAAGCCGACATGCCCGGACGGAATGGATAGCGGCGGCCATCTTTCAGAAGGTCTAAATAGGATGCCGGGTCCATTCGGATTTTGACCACGAAATTGGTCACTTGATCCGTGTTGAGGCTCACCCCGCCTATGCTACCCACGTTGCTTGCGCTGTTGGCTATTTCGGTGACTTTCCCCTTGAACTTGCGCCCTAGATAGGCGTCGACTTCAATGTCGGCATCGTCGTTGAGGCTCACTTTAAGGATATCGTTTTCGCTCACGTCTACTTGTACTTCCATGCTGCGGAGGTTGGCAACGCGCATCATTTCGGTGCCGGCCATTTGGAGCGTACCCACTACGCGTTCCCCTTTTTCCACGTTCAATTTGCTAACGATGCCACTCACAGGGGCTGTTATGATGGTTTTTTGGAGGCTGGTGCGAAGTTCTTTTAAGCGAGCCGAGGCACTGTTGATACCGTATTCTGAAACCCGAACACCTGCCTTGGCACTTAAAAGAGTGCTTTCTGCGGAGCGCAAACTCGCTTCCGAACCAGCTACAGCACTTTCGGCAGATTTCAGGTTGCTCACTGAAGTCTCAAATTCAGCGGTTGAAATAACCCCGTCTTTGTAGAGCTTTTCGTTGCGTTGGTGGGTGTTCCGGGCCACATCAAGCTGTGCTAATACGCGCTGTCGGTCAGCCTTTAATTGCTCTATTTGAGCACCGCTCCCTTGCACATTGGAGCTTGATATCTCACGCTGAGAACGCGCTGTGCTAACCGAGGCTTCGCCCTGTTCGACGGCACTCTGGTATTCATCCGGCCTTATTTTAGCCAGTATCTGGCCCACCGTGACAGAGTCGCCTTCTTTTACGTAGAGTTCGGTGATTTCGCCCGAAACGTCTGAGCTTATCTTGACCTCTGTTTCAGGGAATATTTTGCCGCTCGCGCTCACCGTTTCCTTGATGGTGCGCTTTTCGGCCTTTTCAACCGTCACTTCCTCGCCTTTTGGTTTTTGGCGGCCTTTAAACACAGCTGCCACGATAAGCAGCACGAATACGCCAATGAGTACGTAAAGCAGGGTTCTTTTTTTCCGTTTGGGCTGTAGAATTGCCATTTTGTATTGATGCCTTTGATGATCAAAAAATTGATTTCGGGGGCGAAGGTCAATTTTGCCAAGCGTGACGGCCTCAAGACTTGGATAAAAGGCGGTAAAATGCAGATGAAGATTAACCTTGGAGGGTTTGAGCAATAGGCTTAAGCCATAACAGCTTTGTCCGCTCACCCTTTTATCGTGATATTTGCGCAATCAACATTCCACTTTTACGCATGAAAAACCGTACATTTTTACCCGCTTTACCCGCTGTAGCCCTAGCGAAGGCGGGCTTATTCCTATTCCTCTTTCTCCCAACGCTCCTTATCGCACAACAAAAACCTGCATTACCCTACATAACACCCGACGCACCAAGGTGGATACATCTTTTGAGTGAAGACAGCCCCAATGTCCTCGAAATTCAAAAGGCTTACGCTGAATACTTTGAAAATCAACCCTTTGAGAAAAATTCCTATACCCAATATTTCAAACATTGGATGCATTGGGCAAGACCTTTCGTTCAGCCTGATGGTTCGATAAAGGAACCGACGATAGAAGAAATTGCGGCGAAAGAAACTATACTGTTAGAACTGCGCTCCAAGGCTCGGCAACAAGATCATTCCGCTGGCTGGACCTTTCTGGGCCCCAAACAAACCTTTGATACCGATGGACTCACAGAGCTGACTTGGCAGACAAACGTTTATTCCATTGACATCTCGCTTTCCAACCCAAATGTGCTCTACGCCGGCGGCGAATCGGGTGGCCTGTGGAAAACTTCCGACAAGGGCTTGCACTGGCAATTACTCACGATGAATGTCTTACACAGCTCTTTCGGTGCAGTGAAAATCCATCCAACTGACCCTAACACTGTGTACGCCGCCACGAGCGGAAAAATCATCAAAACCACCGATGGCGGTGCGAGCTGGGCTACGGTTTACAGCGAAAGCGGCCTTTGGGTGAATGACATCGCCATCAAACCTGACCAACCCGATGTGGTTCTGGCAGCCAGCGACCAAGGCCTGCTTCGCACAGCAAATGCGGGGGCGAACTGGTCCAAACTCCATACCCAACAGACTTGGGCCGTGGAATTTAAGCCTGGCGTCCCACTGACCGTTTTTTCCATTCGAAAGAGTGGAACAGGTTCTGATTTCCGGGTTTCGACCGACGGCGGTGCGACGTTCGTAAACTCCAATACTGGTTGGTGGACACCCATAGCTGGAATGACCGTAACGGGAGGGATGATTGCCGTCTGCCCTTCTAACCCTTCGAAAGTGTACGCTTATATATGCGGTGAAGGGGGTAATTTGGGCGGCTACATTGGGGTATTCAGGAGCAATAATAGCGGTGGCACCTGGGCGAACACCCACCCCACCAATGCCATCGGCCAGCCCTACGCCATCCCCTCGCACACCAATTTGATGGATGCCAACGGCGTAGATTGGTTCACGCAGGGCTTCTATGACATGGCGATCATCGTGAACCCAAACAATGACAATCAATTGATTGCAGGCGGATGTTCCTGGTTCAGAAGCAATAACGGAGGCCAAACCTGGGAGCCGCTCGGCGGTTATGTCGGCGGACTTTCCTGGAGTCACCCCGACATTCAGGCCCTCACCGCTCTCGGCAACGATCTCTGGATTACGAGCGACGGCGGCATCAATTATTCCAACAATTTCGGCCAAAGCATGGAGGCGCGGATGAATGGTATTTCAGGCTCGGATATGTGGGGATTTGACTCGGGATGGAACGAAGACGTGCTGGTGGGTGGGCGTTATCACAACGGCAACATGGCTTGGCACGAGAGTTTCCCTGAAGGGAAATTTTACCGAATGGGAGGCGCAGAATCTCCCACGGGCTACGTCAACCCCGGCAAAAATCGAAGGTTGTACCACTCCGATATTGGTGGCCATGAATTGCGCGGGGGATTCTTAAATGGCGCAAGCTCCTTTCCCGTGGGGCTTTTTCCCAACGAAAGCTATGCATACTACGCCAACTCGGAGATGGCCTGGGACCCGCGCTGCTGGAACATTGTCTATCTTGGAAATGGCAACAAAATCTGGAAAAGCATGGATGGCGGCAGCTCGTACACCATGCTGTATGCTTTCCCCGGCAACGTTGACAATACAGTGTTTGAAATTGAGATTAGTCGCAGCAACCCCGATGTGATCTACTGCTCACAATGGGACGGCACCGACGACTCGATGTGGAAAACCACCAATGGCGGCCAGAACTGGACAAAACTAACGGGCCTTCCCCTACCGAACAACAACGACCGTGTGAAAATGGCGCTCAGTGCCGAAAATGAAAACCTACTTTGGGCAGCGGTTTCTTATGGCTCAAATGGGAAAAAAATCTACAAAACCACCGATGGTGGCCAGTCTTGGCAGAACTTGACAACAGCCGTGCTCAACAACATCACCATCGCCAATATTATGGCACAATATGGTACTGATGGCGGTATTTATCTCGGCACGAGCAGGGGCATTTTTTACAGAAACAACAGTTTGGCCGATTGGCAGCCCTACAACCTTGGGCTTCCGCTTTCGGCAGAAACCAACAAACTAAAACCCTTTTACAAAAGCGGAAAAATACGCAACGGATGCTGGGGCTTTGGCGTTTGGGAAGCTGATTTGTACGAACCTTCAGCGGTGGTGGTGCAACCTATGGCCAGCGCATTGTCAGCAAATTGCGCCCGCGATACCATCTATTTCGATGATTATTCGGTAGTTAATCATTCTGGTGCGAGCTGGGAATGGGCGTTCAGTCCCGCCCCACAATGGTCCGGAGCAACCAATATTCGCAACCCGAAAGTAGTTTTTGGCGACGTGGGCACTTATACTGCCACGCTGACGCTGAACGGGCAATACTCCAAATCGCTCAGCATCAGCATCGGCGATGGTTGCCGTGCTGATACCATTCCCGGTTCGGCGGTAAACATCGGTGGCAATGACTTTGGGGATTACATTGCAACGCCCGCCCTCAACCTGAACACCAATACCCTGACAGTAACGGCGTGGATAAAACCTGAGGGCATCCAACCCGAGTACAGTGCAATTTTTATGCACGATGGCGAGACCGCTGGGTTCAACTTTCGTCCCGGCGACAACTCCCTTGGCCTTCACTGGCCGGGCGGACAATGGTGGTGGAACAGCGGCCTTATCGCCCCGTCCGGCGAATGGAGTCATGTGGCAATGGTGGTAGAACCCTCTGGCATTACACTCTACCTCAATGGCCGAGCATCCAAGCAAAGTTTTAATGTTTTGCCGGTGATTTTCGACTCTGGCAACCGACTCGGCAATTACAAAGGCTGGGGCGGTCGTTTTGTAAAAGGCTCTATGGACGAGGTGTGCATCTTCGACAAATCCCTGACGCAGGAGGAAATACGCGAACTCATGCACCTGACCAAAGCACCAGAGGAATTCCCGAATCTGGTGAGCTATTACCAATTCAACGAAGCCAACGGGCCTGCGCTCGACCGTGTGGGCGTACGTCACGGATCGCTGGCAGGTCCGACGGTGAAGCGGGAAAAATCTACGGCTCCTGTAGGCAAAGGCGTAAGCAAGCGCCTTAACATAGCACTTGGGAAAAAACGTTACACCTTCAATGGTACCGGACTAACTCTGGTGTTTCCAGCTACTGGTACTTACCCTAATGGAGAGGTGGTCGTGTCGCGCCTGAGTGTCGCGCCCGATACGATTCCGGGCATAGTGCATTCTAATTCAACAGATTACTGGATTTTGCAGAATTACGGAACGAATGCCACCTTTGTCGCACCCTCAGAAATTTGGTTCACCGAAATCGGCGCGATGCCTGCAGATTTGCCCGCCGCCTCCTGTAAACTTTGGCGGCGCGGCCAGGTAGCACACGGACCCCTGTGGCAAAATCTCGATGCTGCCGACGTGCTGAACGAAGGCCCAAACGCTGCATTGGGCTTCACGAGCAACAATCAGTTGAAAGCGGCGGGGCAATTTTGGCTTGAATTGCCGGGGCTGGTGGAGTTGAAGACCGGTAGCACGGCTTTTACGCCGTCGGGAAATGCGCCGTTTACGGCGGCATTACGGGGTGTAAACACCCCTCTTCCTGACGGCGTAAACGCCGTGCTACCACCATTCCCCAATCCAGTAGCCGAGAGCGGCACTTTGCAATTACGTTCGGGTGCACCGGGAAACTGTACATTCCGGCTTTTCGACGCGAAAGGGAATCAGGTGCGGGTGCTAAAATTTGAGCGTGAAGCGGTGCTGTCTTTAACAGGTTTGCCTGTCGGAGCGTATGCTTATCGGATTGAAAATGAGGGGTATATGCGGTTTGGGCAGTTGGTGGTGGGGAAGTGAGCTGAAATATATCTTTTGGCGTATCCTTGCGGGCTATACTTATGGAACTTTACCTCCTCTGCGCCTTCGCCTTTCTCGCCGGATTTATTGACAGCATCGTAGGCGGTGGTGGGCTTGTGCAGGTGCCTGCTTTCTTTGTGTTATATCCTCAGCTTTCGGTGCCAAACATTATCGGAACCAATCGTTTGGCTTCGGCGGTAGGCACCTCAGTGGCAGCATGGAACTACTCCCGGAGTGTAAAAATCCCTTGGAAGACGGTGCTTTATGCCGGAATACCAGCATCTGTCTTTTCTTATTTCGGGGCTACGCTGCAAAGCCTCCTTCCCTCCGAAGTATTGAAACCGATCATCCTTGTTCTAATTATCGTCATCGCGATTTACACCTATCGAAAGAAGGATTTTGGGCACCAGGAACAATTCAATGTCGCGCCGGAAAAACTGGGTTGGTGGGCGGCTGGCATTGGCGCAACACTGGGCTTTTACAATGGATTTATTGGCCCGGGTACCGGGAGTTTGTTGGTATTTGGCTTTGTAAGCGTTATCGGGTACAGTTTTTTATCGTCCTCGGCCATTTCCAAAATCATCAATGTGGTGGCGGATGTCTCCTCGCTCATTTTTTTCCTGATGAACAAATATATCCTTTTTCATCTTGCCCTGCCTATGATGGCCTGCAATGTAGCGGGCGCTTATCTGGGCAGTCGAATGGCTGTGCTGCGTGGAAATGCTTTTATCCGTCAGGTTTTTCTGGTGGTGGTGGCAGGAATTGTGGCAAGGTTTGCCTGGGATGTTTTTTGGAAATAAGTACGAAGACAAATTTATTTCACACGACGACGCAACGACACAACGTTTTAGTTGCTTGATTATCAAAATGTTGTGTCGTTGCGTCGTCGCGTGAAATAAATTTGTCTTCTCACTTAATTGCACTAATTCAAAGCTTCTTCATCACAAAATCCGTAAGCTTAGTAAACAAGTGCTTCGTAGCATTCTCCCCATAAATCCCATGATTCCGATTAGGGTAGTAATAGGTCTCAAACTGCTTATTGGCTTTGATCAGCGCATCAATCATTTCCACCGTTTGTTGCCAATGCACGTTATCGTCCGTGACACCGTGGCAAATCAGGTAATTGTCGCCCCGCAACCGGTCGGCGAAATTGAGCGGCGAATTTTCCTCGTATCCTTTTTCATTGTTGGCAGTGGTGTGCATATATCGTTCTGTATAAGCCGAATCATACCATTTCCAATTGGTAACTGGCGCCACCGCCATAGCCATCCTGAACACGTCTGCTCCTTTCAAAATACAGGAGGTGCTGAGGTAGCCGCCAAAACTCCAGCCCCAGATGCCGATTCGGTTTGGGTCAGCCCATGGCTGCGATCCGAGATAACGGGCGGCGGCGATCTGGTCTTCTGTTTCTAATTTGCCGAGTTGGAGTTGTGTGCATTTTCGGAAATCGCTGCCTCGAGCGCCTGTGCCGCGATTGTCTACGCTGACCACGACGTAGCCCTTTTGTACCAGCATCTGGCGCCAGCTGTCCATGTATCCATCGTATTGGTTTTGAACAGTTTGAGAGTTTGGGCCGCCGTAACAATCGAACAAAATCGGGTATTTTTTGAGGGTGTCCAACACCGCAGGGCGCAACATCCAGCCATTCAAAACCCCCTCCCAGCCCCCTCCCTCAGGAGAGGTGCTTTTTATCGGTATTTGGAAAAACTCCTTTTGGACAAAACCGTATTCCTTTCGGAGTCTTTTCACCCGCTCGTTTTTGTTGATCACCCGTAATGTATCGTCGTTTCGGTCGCAAATATGTACCACCGGCGGCGTATTTGCATTAGACCAAATGTGGGTGAAGTAGTCAAACGTCGGGCTAAAGGCAGCCTCATGCGTACCACTTGATGGGGTGAGCAAGCGAGCGTCGCCGCCGTTCAGGTCGCCCTCCCAAATCTGTCGGTCGAGCGGTGTAGGCGTGGCGGCCTGAAAGTAAAATTTGCCCTTTTTTTCGTCCACCCCATAGAAGGCAGTTATGTCAAAATTGCCCTTCGTAAGTTCGACTCCCCGCTCCTCCGCTGGCGCATTTGGGCTTAAGCTGTACCGATAAATATGCTGCCAGCCGCTGCGCTCGCTCATCCACAAAAAGTGGCGATTGTCTTTCAAAAAAAACAGTTTGTTTTCTGATTCGATTTCCACATATGCCGGGTCGGTTTCTTCCAAAAGCAATCGCGTGGGGATCCAGTTTGTCTGGTCTTCTTGAACATAAATGCTTCGATCTGGCAAGGCGAATAGCAGGTCGAGCGTGTCTTGTTGGCGGTTCAAGCGGGTCATCACCAATTGATTATCTGCTGTCCAATGAATTCGTGGGCAATAGTCGCTGGATTCCAGACCCATCAATTTGCCCAACATACCTTGCGTTTTCAGATCGTAGAGATGGACGCTTACCACCGAATTGGCCTCCCCAACTTTGGGGTATTTAAACGTACTGCGACGCGGATAGGCCCCGCCTTCATACCAGCTGAGTGACATTTCTGGCACTGCTGTTTCGTCAAAGCGAATAAAGGCCAGCATCGTGCCATCGGGACTCCAACGGGTGGCCACCATACCGTCGCTCTCCACAGGGCTGAACTCTTCTTCGTAAACCCAGTCGGGAATGCCATTGATAATTTTGTTGGCTGCTCCGTCTTGGGTGATTTGAATAATCTTATTGGCGACTAAATCCTTGACGTACAGGTTGTTTTCAAAAACGAATGCCAGCTTGCTTCCATCTGGAGAGAAAGCCACAAATTGCTGTTTCCCCTTTTCAAAAACCGGCTCTGTCGAATTGGTTTTAAAATCGTACACGAAATAATTGGCAAGCACCGAATGGCGGTAAACGGGTTCCGTCTCGGTGCGGAGCAAGAGTTTCGTTTCGTCTTCGCTGAACTCGAACTGGTCAAAGCCCATGGCTTTGTCGGAGAGCTTAAGTGTGATGGTGGAATCTAATTTTTCATCGCGAACGTCGCGGATATGCAGGTTTCCGTTGTGGGTGGCTTCCACATAGTGCGCTCCATTCTGGAGGTATTGAAAGTCTGCGCCAGTTTGTGGGAAAAATTTGTAAAACGTAAAGCAGTCGTCGAGCGTGATGCTTTTAGGAGTTTGTGAAAGAACCTCGAACGGAATGAGCGCAATGCAAAACATTGCGACCACGATAAGACACTGCCCAGATGGGGTGTATTTTGATAATGTTATTTTCATTAGACAAAAAAATTCGGCGGACCGAAAGGTAGTTCGCCTCTCCGAAAACGATTCATAGAACCTACCAAGGGAAGCAAAAGTCTATTCAATAGCAAGCGTTTAGGATGTTGCAGATCGGCTTTTGAGCCGGATATTGACAAATTCCACCCCCACAGAAAAGGCCATAGAAAAATAAATGTAGCCCTTCGGAATATGGAACCCCAGCCCTTCACCGATAAGTGCTACCCCGATCATGATCAAAAACGCCAGTGCCAGCACTTTTACAGTGGGGTGTTTGTTTACAAAATTGCTGATAGGCCCGGCCGCAACCATCATCACTGCTACTGAGGTGACCACGGCAGCAACCATAACCCCAATTTGATCTACCATACCTACTGCTGTAATGACCGAATCGAGCGAAAACACAATATCCACCAAAATAATCTGCACGATAATGGTAGAAAACTTAGCCTTGCGGACTTTTTTGGTAGGCTGATCGGTTTCTTCCACCTTTGCGTGGATTTCATTGACGCTTTTGTACATCAAAAAAAGACCTCCAACCAACAAAATAAGATCTCGACCACTGATTTCATTGCTTCCGACAACCAAAATGGGCGCTGTAAGTTTCATCATCCAGGCCAATGATAAAAGTAGCGCGATGCGTGTAAACATCGCCAGTGCGAGGCCGATACGGCGGCCTCTTGCTTGTTGATTTTCCGGCAGTCGGCTGGTAAGGATAGAAATGAAAATAATATTGTCAATTCCAAGCACGATTTCAAGCGCGCAAAGCGTAAAAAATGCAATCCAGATATCAGGATCGGCGATCCACTCCATGTTTTAATAAGTTTTGTTTGACACTAAAAGGCCTATTGCTCGCTTAATGTTTAAATCCAAACGTAAAGATTAATATGAAACTCCTTTCGTTGTGCTCCGCGCTCACTATTTCGGCATTGGTCGCGGCTTTATTTATTCCAAAAAACCCAATTTTAACGGCGTCAGAAAACGGGCCAAACGCCAGTCACCAATCCCCAATCAACCAGTTACCAACCCAACCCTCCTTCGCACTTCGTGCTACGGCGGGTGATCCAGAGGAACTAGGCCGAGTCCATTGGCTCCGTGACCTTGATGCGGGCCGTGCTGAATCCCAAAAATCCGGCAAGCCCATACTCCTGCTTTTCCAAGAGGTGCCTGGCTGCTCCAACTGCACCCGCTACGGTAATACGACCCTCTCCAACCCGCTCATTGTGGAGGCCATTGAGACCTATTTTGTGCCCGTCTGCATTTTCAACAACAAGGGCGGAAAAGATGCTGAAGCACTCCGAACTTTTGGTGAGCCAGCCTGGAACAACCCCGTAATCCGCATCGTCCGCGCTGACAACCAAGATGTTGTATTGCGAATGCCCAATTTCAATTCCTCGCTCCAACTCGTAAACGGCATGCGACGTGCCCTAGATTTGACTGGTACAATTGCCGCGCGCTACCTCGAACTTTTAGAAGAAGAACTTTCAGCCCGTGAGGCCGGATTGGAAACTGCCACCTTTTCGATGTACTGCTTTTGGACAGGCGAAGGTACATTCGGCGCAATTCCCGGAGTGATAGAAACCGAGCCGGGTTTTCAAGATGGGAAAGAAGTGGTGAAAGTCCAATTCGACCCATCCGTGACCAGCCGCGCCGATTTGGAACGACAGACCCTTCCTAAAAGCATGACTGCTTGCGCTAAAAATCAGGGTTTTCGCGCTGACCGCGAACCAAAATATTACCTTTCTCAAACGGAATATCGGTTTATTCCGATGACCTCTTTACAAGCCTGCCGTGCAAATAACCTCGTTGGCAAACGTCTTACGCCTGATGAACTACTCTCCCCGCACCAATTAGAATTGCTCAAGAAAGTGGGCGAACATCCCGAAAAGGCATGGAAGAATATGATTGGGAGCAGCATGAATGAAATGTGGTCAATGTAATGACCACATTTCCTCAGGCACCGTTTCAAAAACTTCAACAGGCTCCAATGAACCACGACTGCCGCGCTCAGTAGAAATCAGGATTTTACCGCAACGTTTGTACCGAGCCCAAGCATTTATAATACCAGCTTTTTCATCACTAAATTTTTCAAAATAAGCCCATTGCGTCACGAGTCGCGTCTTTTTATCTATCCACACGTGGTACTTGTTGTTGGGCGTAACGCCCACGCCCGCGAAAGTCATTTGGAGCAAATCCGAGCTTTCAGCTGCCTCGGTTTTGGATTCCCCGAGATACTTTAAAGTCACTCCAGAATCTTTCAGTTTGAACGGCATGGCGAGCCAGTAAGAATCATTGATCCATACTTTTTTACCCATATCGAGATACTTGGCAAGCGAGTCGGGATGGGTTTGCTCGATGCCGTTGAGGTTTACTTTTCCCGTACCATCGTTCAAATTCACAATAATTTTCAGTGGTCGGGTTGTCCATTCGATGCGGCAGATACCTGCCTGTTTATCCCACAGCAATTTGCGGCGGTTAAAGAAATTCCAGGAGAGGAACCGGGTGTTGTCCCAGGCTTGTCTTCCACCCATGGCCTGCATCACCTCGTCGGCGATAGAAATAGCCTTGGCATCAGAGGCCGTTGCGTTAAATCCGGGTGCGGGTGGATTTTGGAATGGGAAACTTTTAGAGGAGCAAGCGACAAAGAAGCCAAACAGACTAAAAAGGAACAACTTTTTCATGCCAGACGGGTTTGATAACGACTTTCGCGCCAAGATACCGCGCATTTGAGATAAAAGTAAAGATGCAATCAAGAGATAAAAACTACCGGAGAGCAGTTCGCACCGCCAACCCACAAGGCAAAATGACAGAAAAAAAAGAAAAAAAGGGCTTTTTTGCCCAATTTGAATCCCTTCGCAACGTCCCGCGTTTCTTCCGAATGATTTGGGCTGTCAGCCCCAAACTGACAATTTGGAACATGGTGCTGCGTCTCGTACAAGCCGCTGTGCCACTTGCCATGCTTTATGTTGGAAAGGAAATTATTGACGAGGTAATTGCCCAAATCGCTCGTCCGGTCGCGCTCACATTCTCCAATCCGCTCTGGTTTTGGGTGGGCGCAGAACTTGCGCTGGCAGTAGCTTCGAGCCTGCTAAACCGCGCCATCACTTTGACAGACAGTCTGTTGGGCGATTTAGTAAACAACGACTCCTCCGTAAGAATCATCCGCCACGCCGCCACGCTGGACCTTTACCAGTTTGAAGACGCAACTTTTTACGACAAACTTGAACGCGCCCGCACACAAACCTCCGGTCGTACTGCGCTCATGAGCATGGTGCTTTCACAAGCGCAAGACCTCATCACCGTAGCATTTCTTGCTGTTGGCCTTATCGCTTTCAATCCTTGGCTGCTGCTCATTCTCGTAATTGCTGTCATACCTTCCTTTATTGGGGAGGCTAAGTTCAACCAGGAATCGTATTCCATTTCCCGTTCCTGGACACCCGAACGCCGCGAAATTGACTATCTCCGCTACATCGGTGCGAGCAACGAGACCGCCAAGGAGATCAAAATTTTTGGCCTTGAAGATTTCATCGCCACACGTTTCAAAACCATTTCGGATCGCTATTTTCTGGTCAATCAAAAACTGGCGTTGCGCCGGGCGGCTTGGGGAGCCTTATTTTCTACGCTTGGAACGGTTTCATATTATGCTGCCTACGTTTTCGTGATCGGCCAAACCATTGCCGGGCAAATCACGGTGGGCACACTCACTTTTTTGGCAGGAGCGTTTAGCCGTTTGCAAGGCTTGTTGCAAGGAATAGTGAGTCGTTTTTCACGCATCGCCGAGACCTCGCTTTATCTTCAAGATCTTTTTGATTTTTTGGAATTAAGGCCCTTGGCTGGCACACACACGGGTGGGCACAAGATCCCGCGCCCCATGAAGCAAGGCTTTGTGTTTGAAAACGTTGGGTTCAAATACCCCGAAACCGATGTCTGGGCATTGAGGCACCTCAGTTTTACGCTTCATCCCGGCGAAAAACTTGCCCTAGTTGGCGAAAACGGCGCTGGTAAAACCACCCTCGTCAAACTCCTTGCCCATCTTTACGAACCCTCCGAAGGCCGGATCCTGCTCGACGGCGTGGATTTATGCGATTATGACCCGGAAGACCTGCGCCGTGAGATTGGAATAATTTTTCAGGACTACGTTCGGTTCATGTTCACCGCAGGGGAGAACATTGCCATCGGCAACATTTCAGAAAACGAAAACCAGTCCCGCATCGAAGACTCGGCCCATAAAAGTCTGGCCGATACCGTGATTGAACCATTACCCAAAAAATACGGCCAGATGCTCGGAAAACGCTTTGCAGGGGGTGTTGACCTCAGCGGCGGACAATGGCAAAAAGTCGCGCTCGCACGCGCATATATGCGTGAGGCTCAACTGATTATCCTCGATGAACCAACGGCAGCGCTGGATGCCAGAGCCGAGCACGAGGTATTTGTGCGTTTCGCAGAATTGATGAAAGGCAAAGCGGCCGTGCTGATTTCGCACCGTTTTTCCACCGTGCGCATGGCAGATCGAATCTTGTTCCTTGAACAAGGGGAGTTGCTTGAATTGGGCACTCACGAGGAGTTGGTGGCTAAAGGTGGGAAATATGCGGAATTGTTTAGGTTGCAGGCGAAGGGGTATGTGTAGGGGATAATTGCTACTTTTGCCCAATACACGGATTATGATACAGCATATTAAAATTGAAAATTACAAGTCTATTCTCTCACTCGAAATCGACTTGGGGCGAGTGAATGTTTTGATTGGGGAGAATGGTTTCGGAAAGACGAATATTTTGGAAGCGATTGCCTTGGGGAGTTTGGTAATTGACGACACAATGGTTGGAGATGGCTTTTTGCCTTGGAAAGGCATCAGATTGACTGATGCTGATTTAATGTTTTCAGGTTTTGGAAAGGCTAAAAAGGAGATGAATATTACTTTTTCAAACGAAACAGATACGTACCCACTCGATATTATTCATGTTTTTGACCCTGATCAATACTGGTTTCTTAAAAATACAAACTACACGAATACAGATAAGGAGAGAGACACTATATTGGCTGAAAGCAAAGAGGACTTTTTAATCGCGCTTGAAAAAGGAAGAAATTTTTATGTTAATAAAGTAAATAAGACGAATATCCCTAGATATCAACTTTATGCTCCCGAAAACACCTACCTCCGTCGCTTCGACGAAGAAGGTCAAATTCGACCACTAGGCATACGCGGCGAAGCATTGTTCAGTCACTTTGCCGACCTTGTTCGCAAAGAGCCAGAGGTGTTCAAAAAAATCAGTGAGACCCTCCAACTCATTGACTGGTTCGAAGGCTCTGAAATCCCCAATGATTTGCTTTTCAATGAGCGGCGCATACAAATCAAGGATCGCTACTTAGAAGACGGCATCGCATACATTGACCAACGCTGCAGCAATGAGGGCTTTCTCTACTTGCTTTTTTATATTACTCTTTTTGTCAGCCCTCATACCTCCAAGTTCTTTGCTATTGACAATATTGACAATCCGCTGAATCCTCGGCTCTGCGCTAAACTTATTGGTGAATTAGTACGATTGGCAAAAGAAAATGACAAGCAAGTCATAGTTACTGCACATAACCCCGGTCTACTTGATGGCCTCAACCTAAATGATCAGGAACAACGCCTATTCGTCATCTCTCGTAATAAACTCGGCCATACCAAAGCCCTCCGAATTGAGCAAAAACCATCTGCTAATGGCCACGAGTCCGTGAAACTGTCTGAGCAGTTTCTCCGGGGCTATATCGGTGGTCTACCCAACATTTGAAGACTATGCCTAATCCAACTTTCGGCCTTATTGCGGAAGGCCCAACCGACCATCGGGTTCTGAAGAACATCCTCGTCGGTCATTTCGATGACCCCGATCTAACGGTTCGCCCACTCCAACCCCTCCTTGACGCGACGGATGCTTTCCAACGACAAGGAGGATGGACGCAGGTGATAGCTTACTGCCAATCCTCGCTTTTCCAAGGTGCATTTGAGCAAAACGATTTCCTCGTAGTGCAAATTGATACGGATTGTTTGCATGAAAAACCTTTTGAACTGGACTTGAAGATCGCGCCTGAAAATCTTGTGAATCAAGTAGTTGAAAAGATAAAAAACCTGATAATAGATTCATTCGAGACTGGCTTTTGGGAAACCTACCAGCAGAAAATTCTTTTTGTAAACCAAGAGAATTAAGAAGTGCTGCCGGAAAAAACCCATCGCTTGGAATTTTTATCCAATCCCTCGCTTCCGGTGTTTGATTAGTGGGTTGAAGCGTCTTGCAAAATTCCTTACTTTTCGCCCGCCTTTACCAGCCCATCCATGAAGATAAAACCACTCCGAGCCTGTTACCCGGATTTTGCGAAAATTGAATCCTCCGAAGTTTTTTGCGATGAAGCAAAAAACCTTTACCAGCAGTATGTAAAAGAAGGGCTTTATAAAAAAGTCCCCCAAGCCGCCTTTTTCATTTATCAAATCAAGTCAATCACAGGCGAGCACACGGGATTGGTGGCGCTCAACGAGGTAGAGGATTTTTTTGAGGGAAAAGTCAAAAAACACGAAGCCACGCTTGGCGCACGCGAAGAACATCAAAGGGATTTGTTCTTGCAATGGGAGGCCATCTTAAAACCTGTGTTGCTAACGTATCCTTCTGTTCCGAGCATCAGTACGTGGTTGAACGGGTTTGTGCATAAAAACAAGCCGCTGTTCGACACCAGATTTAAGAATGGAAAAGTGCTTCACCGTATATGGGCCGTGACGGATGAGCAAGATATTGCCGATTTGCAGGACCTTTTTACCAAGAATGTAAAGTCCACCTACATTGCCGACGGGCATCACCGCACCTCTACCATGGCGATGCTGCATGAGCAACGCGACCAGTTTCCAGCGTTTGATTTCGACCACCTCTTTTGCGCCTTTTTCGCCACCGACCAGCTGGACATTCTCGACTACAACCGAGCTGCGGAAATCCCAGAAGGAATGAGCGGTGCGCAGTTTATGGCACTGATTTCCAAGGTGTTCGACATTGAATTATTGGAAGCGCCTCGCCGCCCCTTGGACAAGCATGAAGTCGTGATGTGCCTCCGCCAAGAATGGTATTCACTACATTGGCGACCTGAATTGCTGCCTGGCCTGGATGAACAAAATGCCCTGCTTGATGCCTCGCTTTTGAACGAACGAGTACTGGGAAATATCCTTGGGATACACGATGTGCGCACTGATACCAGAGTGACTTATATTGATGGTAGCAAAGGCCTGAATGGCCTGCAAAAAGCTGCCAATAGTCGCCATAAAGTGGGTTTTGCACTCTTCCCGGTCCATTTTGCCGACATGATGTATCTGGCCGATGCGGGTGAGATTCTTCCGCCAAAAAGCACTTATTTCGAACCGCGATTGAAAAGCGGGATACTGGTGCAATTGCTGAAAAGGTGAGTTGGTGAATTGGGGATTTGGTTATTCGAGTGGCCAAGCTTGGCATTTCTCATCTCCACTTCGACAATACCAATATCAAGCTTGAGTGCCCCAAATAACCAATTCACCAAATAACCAAATCCCCAACTTACTCAAAGACCACTTTCCCCCCTACCACAGTCTTCAACACCTTCGCCTGCAATATTTCCTCCGGCGTACACCGCAAGAGGTCTTTAGATAGCACCACGATATCAGCCAATTTTCCCGGCGTGAGCGAGCCTTTTTCTTTTTCTTCAAAAGCCGCCCATGCATTCCATATCGTGTAGGAAAACAGGGCTTCTTCCCGGGTCATTTTTTGTTCCGGAAAAAAAGCCTCCCCCTGGCCCCCTCCATAAGGAAGGGGGGTGGTCGGCATTCTCGTCACGGAAGCATAAAGGCAGGGCAGCGGATCTACATCTTCTACGGGGGCATCCGTGCCGTTGGCTAAGTGCGCGCCGCTGTCGAGCAGGCTTCGCCAGGCATAGGCACCTGTACGGGCGCGTTCCGTACCGAGGCGTTTTACCACGAAGGGGGCATCGCTGGTGCAATGGATGGCCTGCATGGATGCGACAACGCCGAGCTGAGCGAAGCGCGGAATATCCTGTGGGTCAATGTGTTGGGAGTGCTCGATCCGCCAACGTCGCTCATTTTTTGCCCCCAGTTCACTTTCAACCACATTCAAAATCTCCCGGTTGGCCCGGTCGCCAATAGCGTGAACACAGAGTTGGAGGCCGTATTGGTGACAGGCTTTGGCCATATTCGCGATGGTATCTAGCGGCGTGGTGTTTTGCCCCACGAACCCTGGTTTGTCGTCGTATGGTGCAAGCAGCCAAGCACCGTATGAGCCAAGTGCCCCATCAAAGTAGCATTTGACTGCGCGGCAAGTAAAGTACTGATTTCCAAGCCCAATTTGCGGATAATCGGCCAGTTTCGGAATATCGTGGGCGGTAGGCTGACTGGCCATTACCCAGAGGCGTAGTGGGAGTTGACCCACTTCGGCCAAGCGGCGATATTGGGAAATTTCCCAAAAACTGCTGCCGGCATCTTGAAATGAGGTGATTCCTTTTGCGAGGCATTCAGCAGCAGCGAGTTTGGTGGATTTTTCAAAAGCCGCAGTTTTCTCGGCTTCTGAGCGAAGGTTGTTCCAGGTATTGAAAGGTTTTTCTATCAAACCCATTGCATTTTCTTCAAAAACCCCTGTGATTTTGCCGCGCGCATCTCGAACGATACGCCCACCTATGGGGTCAGAAGTTTCGTTGGAAATGCCTGCCAGCTCGATGGCTTTTGAATTGGCAACAAGCCCGTGACCACTGGCATGGTACAAGATTACTGGATTATTTGGCGAAACGGCGCTGAGATCGGTATTATATGGGTAACCGTTCACATTCGCTCCCGGAGATTCGGACCATTTTTCCTGGTGCCAGCCCCGACCTTCAATCCATTCGCCGGGTTTGGCAGACTTCGTTTTTTCGGCCACCAAGCCCGTTATCTCTGCCCAACTTTTGGTATTGATGAGATTGAGATTTTGAAGACTTGCCCCCAACCCATTGAAATGCCCGTGACCCTCAATAAACCCGGGCATCGCAAAAGCACCTTGCAAGTCAATGATTTGCGTCTCTTTCCCTGCCAATTTTTTGAGATCAGCATCATTCCCTACGGCCAAAATGCGATCGCCAACAATGGCAACAGCCGTGGCCTTAGGATTCAGAGAATCAGCGGTAAAAAAATTGCCGTTGATAAAGATGATATTGGGATATTGGGATATTGGGGTATTGGGTGATTGGGAGCAGGAGCTGACAAAAAGGTAAAAAAAGGAAAGGGTAAATAGATGCTTCATAGATGGGTAATTTAAACTGCGGGGTCGTAAGACCTTCGCAAGCCTGAATAGATGGGTAATTTCAATTCACTTCCGCCCAAAATCAGCCGGGATTTCACCCCAAGCCTCCGTCTCCCACTTCAGGATCGGGTTCGTGATTTTGTTTGCTGCCAGCCAGTTTTCGGCTCGTTGGATCATCTCGAAGATTTTGCCATTGCGATTGGTTGCTTCGAGCTTGGTGTTGCACTTTCCTTTTTTGACCCAAGCTTGGGCAGTTTTGGAGTCGGAATAAATCGGCATACCTGGTTTGTCCTGTTGCTTCAGCATGGCAAGTGCGTGCACGATGGCGAGAAATTCGCCGATGTTGTTGGTACCGTCTTTGAGCGGGCCTATGTGGAACAATTCGCGGCTATCTGCTGTCCAAACGCCCCGGTATTCCATGTCGCCGGGGTTTCCAGCGCAGGCTGCGTCTACTGCCACGCTTTCCCGAATAATGGCTGATTTGGAAAGCGTAGCGGCAGTTTTGGGCGGTCCATCGACCTTTTTTATAAACTTCCAGTAGTTGCTCTTGAAGGCTGCATCGGCTTCGGATCGGTGCTCGAAACTCTTGTATTTCGCCCCAGCCACGCCGTCCACTTGACGTTTGCACTCATCCCATGAAGCATATACCCCTGGCTTATGGCCTGCCCACACTACGTAGAATTTTTGCTTTGCCATGCGGTGGTGATTTGGTGATTTGGTGATTTGCATATACGCATCACCAAATCACCGATAAACAATCACAACTTTAAAAGATTCACGCTGTAATAAAGCGATGCACCCATAAACGAAACCTGTCCATTGCATAGAGTAGGGTTGTCATTGCAATCACGGGAATAAAGGTTGTCAATGTTGGATAAGCCGTATGTTGCCCGAACGCCTAGGATACCGCCGAGGTCCTTTTTACCAAAATTGAGTTTGTATTGAAACCCTAAGTTTAGGCCAAAATCGTTCTTTTTAAAGTCATTGTTGACCTTGAAAAGCTTATCTTGCTCTGCAGGTTCTTGTAAGCCATTACCAGTCAGGCCCACTAGCCGGGCATAATAAGGCCCTGCCATTATAGAAAGACGGCCGTCGCGACGGAAAGTGAGCTCGGGCATTATGGAGGCCATAAGCCAAATAGAATTATAAGTCAAGTCGCGTTTATAATCAACAAAGTAGGGCATCGTGTCTACATCAACGGAAAAAGCAGACTGAGCAGAAGCACGGCGACCCATTACGCTGATTTCCGCATTCATGCTTATGAATCCCCCGCGACCTTTAAATCGAGCTTGCATTCCAAACTCCCAGCCAGGTTTCCAACCGAATTTGGGGGGTGTGTCAAGCGGTATCAGGCTACCTGATCTACGAAGGTTGCTGGCGTTTATACCACCACGCACTCGAAATTCCACGGCTCCTGGGGTGAATTCTCGCTCGAACACAAACTCTTGTTTCACCTCCCGGCCATTGCGCTTGCCGATGGTTTCCACCTGCATTTCGCGGTTGCCTAGCAGTAGGTAGCGAATTGTTTGAGGGTCGTCGTGTTCAGGATTGCTGAAAACGAAAAAGCCCTCTTCGTCAATTTCGGTGAGGCGAAATGCAACAGGCTTGTTGCTGTTTTGATTGCGAGCAATTGCGATGTAGGTGATGGTGGTATCGCGCCACTCTATGCGCAAACGCTCGAGCAATACCGTGTCACCGTTTTCAGGCTTAATACGTATATTTTTCCCTGCCAGGGTTTGGTCATCTTCTTGCCACCAGATTTCAAGGCGGTCGCCTCGGTCGGTTGGCATAAACCAGGTTCCTTCCAGCCCACGACGCAATTCGCGGAAAGCGTCTTCAGGGTAGTCAATTTGGGCAGAAACAATTTTGGACAATAGTAAAAAGACAAAAAATGGCAGTAGTCGGCGAATTTGCATGGAGAAAAATTTTGCGCAAAAATCGGCAAAAAATATAGGCCGCGTAACATTTTCTTACGAAGCTCGAAAAGTGTTGGGCGGCCTATAAAATGGCGGTGTCTCAAAAGTGAATCAATTGTCGTCTCTGTCAAATTTTGTTTGGTAGCTTTTTCAAAGAATCGCTCTACTCCGGCGGAGTTCTTCTTTCACATTCGGTTTCAGGCGCTCTGCGGCTTGTACCAACATATCTTCGTCCTGCATCACATTGCCGCGCCTATCCAGCACATAATCCCAACCGTCCTGAATCTTTTTTTCATCTATGTAGGACCGCTCCTGTACGCGTTCGGGACAGATGTCAATATCGCGGACGTTGTAAACAGCCTTGTAATCATAGTGTAAGCCGTGTTTTTCTTCAAAAGAAAATTCCCGCCATTCGCTGTCCAACCCCCTTTTATCAAATGCCAGCAGCCTTTTCGCGGCTCTGGCGCTCCATGGCGGCAATTTCCACAAACTGGAACTGGGCCCGATAGCTGTTTTTGGCCACCAGCGGGGTGAGCGGTGCCACTTTGTTTTGACGGCTGCGAATGTCCAGATGGATTTTGTGTACGCGCTCCCAGCGTTCTGGGCGGTTCTCGGCCTTGAGTTGTTCGATCGTAGCCAATGTCGCGGGCTTGGGCTTTTCGGAAGGCAAGTTCCAAGCCTTGCACATACTCCAGTTTCTTTTTTGATTTGCCTTTTAATTTGCGGACACAAAGGTCAATTGCGCTGTCATAGTCACCGCTTTCAACATACTTTTGAGCGGTGTGGCAAGCAGTCAGCAAAAATGCCAACAAAAAAAGTGGGGCGAGGATTCGGACCGTGGTGTTCATAATCTTTCGTTTTTGACTGTTTTCTAAACCTTGCATCAAGGTGCAGGAGTCCGCATATCCAGTTCACTTAAAACCTGTTATGGCTTTCGGAATATTTGTTAAATTCTCAAATGGTTGTCGAACAAGTTTGAATAAACCTTAAATTTTGATGGAAAAAATCACCGAATCTTCTTCCAAGTACCGCCATTTGGAAAAAATGAGCGTACGGGACTTGCTCGTCAACATAAACGCTGAAGACCAGACTGTGCCGTTGGCAGTTGAAAAAGCCATCCCACAAATTGAAGCATTGGTGCACTCCATCGTGCCCAAAATGCGAGAGGGGGGAAGGCTGTTTTACATTGGCGCGGGCACCAGCGGCAGGCTCGGTGTGGTAGACGCTTCTGAAATCCCGCCCACGTTTGGCGCTCCGCCGGAATGGGTAATCGGCATCATTGCAGGTGGTGACCGTGCCATCCGCCACCCCGTGGAAAACGCCGAAGACAGCGAAACACAAGCCTGGTCTGACCTGAACGTCTGGCAATTGGATTCGCTTGACACAGTAATCGGGATCGCAGCATCGGGTACCACGCCTTATGTGGTACATGGTCTCCGTATTTGCCGCGAGCGGGGCATCGCCACCGGGTGCATTACCTGCAATCCCGGTGCGCCCTTGTTGGCCGAGGCAGATTTTCCGATCCTTGCGGTAGTTGGGCCAGAATTCCTGACCGGAAGCAGCCGTATGAAAGCCGGCACGGCGCAAAAGCTGATTTTGAATATGATTTCCACCGCCGTTATGATTCAACTCGGACGAGTGCAAGACAACAAAATGGTAGATATGCAACTGAGCAACAACAAGTTGGTGGACCGTGGCGCGAAAATGGTGATGCAGGCTACCGGGCTGGAATACGAGGCCGCGAAACAATTGTTGTTGCGATTTGGGAGTGTGCGGGGCGCTTTGAGGGCGTATGGGGGAGCCTAACTTTTAAAGTCCAGCAAAACCCGCTTCACCTCCTCCTGAAATGCCTGTTCGTCGTCATCGCAGAATTCGACCGCTACGGGCAGCACAAAAACAGGCAGTTCATTTTTCCAGAAAAAATCCTGATGCAATTCGAGCCGCATCGCATCTTTTTCAGTCGTGAGGATAATTTTATTGCGCCCTGGCAAACGCTCAAATCGGCGCACCATATCCAAGAGTTCGTCTTCTTTAAAAAAGTGGTGATCTTCAAATTCGAGTGTTTGCGCGGATTTTACAGAAACGGCCAAGTGCTTCAACAGGTAGTCGGTATTGGCAATGGCGCTTACAAGCAGCACATCGGTATTCAGGTCCAGCGGGCGGAGCAGATCAGGGCGGAGTAGATCGTAGGGTATCCCGTATCGGTAACGGGAAAAGAAAACGTGTTGACGAGGGAAAGGGTCAATTTCCTGCACCAATTTCTGTCGCTGCAACACGGAGAAATCTGGCGGGCATTTGGTCACGATGATAATATCGGCGCGGCGGTAATTGTAACGACCTTCCCGCAACCGCCCCGAAGGCAGCAGCCAATCGCGGGTGAAAGGGTGCGCAAATTCGGTGAGGAGGATGTTCAGTACTGGCGTGACGGCCAAATGTTGAAAGGCGTCGTCGAGCAAGACGCATTGGATTTCGGGATTTCTTTTTACCAATTCGGGCACGCCCAGGGCCCGACTTTCGCTCACGCAGATCGGAACATTGGGAAATTTTCGTTTGAACTGTAACGGCTCATCGCCAACCATTTCTGCGGTGTCAATCGTTGTCACTGGACGGTATCCGGAGGTGTTACGGCCATAACCGCGACTCAGTACCCCTACTTCCAGAAAATCGTCGAGCCATCGGATCAGGTATTCGATATGGGGCGATTTTCCTGCGCCTCCCATCGAAAGGTTGCCCACCGAAATAACGGGCAAGTCGAACCGAACACTCCGCAAAATGCCCACACGATACATAAGGTTGCGAAACCCCACACCAAGCCCATATAGCAGGGCTAAGGGTAAAAGTAAAATTCGGATGACGATATCTTCGGACATGGTGTTGTTTGTTCGAGTATTGGGTGATTAGGTTATTTGAGTATTTGGTTATTCGAGCAACCAAGCTTGACCAAAAAAAATCCCCAAATCCCCAACATCCCCAAATCCACACAAAAAACAAAATCCCGGAATCTTGCGATCTCCGGGATTTCTGGTGGTATCTCCCGGAATCGAACCGGGGACACATGGATTTTCAGTCCATTGCTCTACCAGCTGAGCTAAGACACCGAACCTGCTGAAAAGCGGACGCAAAGATACGCGCACTTTTATCAAATGGGAAAACAGGGTTTGAATTTTTTTCAAAAATCATTCGTGTAACTTTGCGCCATGTTTCATCAGAAGTTTTTTGTGCTGGTATTAATGGGCTTTTGTGCGGCAGCGCAAGGGCAAAATGCTGCCAATCCATTTGAACTACTGCATCGCCTGCCAAAAGAAGTGCTTGCCGCCAATGGAATTTCCCTCCCACCAGCCAACCCTTTTGATGTGGTACCACACCGTGCCCCCGTCGCAACAGAATCATTGGCCGAAAACAAGACAGAAACTTTCAAGCCCTTTTCGGTGCTGCCCCGCGGCGGTGGGCTTTCAGGGAGTATAATGGCTGTTCTTTTGCTGACCGCCTTTGCTTTTCTTACCTTTTCTGTGGCTTCCAACCGAAATGCCGTTGGCAAAGCATGGGCGGGCTTTCTGCACGACAACGGGTTTTCGGTAGCGCAGCGCGAGGCTTCTGGTTTTGTGGGCACGACCCCTTACTATCTGCTTTATGTCAATTTCCTGTTCAACGCAGGCATTTTTGTATTTCTAGTTACCCGTGTTTTTCAGAAAGAGGATTTCAACAACATTTGGTTTTTGCTCATTTGTTTGGGCGGTGCTGTAGTTGCTTTCCTTTCCAAACATTTGATGCTTGGAATCGTACGCGCACTATTTCCACTTGATGCAGAAGTCCGTAAGTACAATTTTTTGATCATCATCTTCAACTGCGTGTTGGGCTTGTTTCTCGTTCCGTTCAATCTTTTTATCGCTTTTTCAGCTGAAACTGGCGGCCAGCAGCTGCTTCTGGTGTCCTGGATGCTGGGTTTGGTGGCCATTTTTTATGCATACCGTAGCCTGCGGGCAAGCGCGATTGGCCTTAAATTTTTATCGCAAAGCCCATTTCACTTTTTGTTGTACTTTTGCACCGTCGAAATTGCCCCGATATTGCTTTTGGTGAAACTCGCACTGATGCAGACAGCGTAAAAGTGGAAGTTTTTAACCGAACTTTTTCTTTGCTAAATGCATTTTGGGCTGAGCATTTCAATCTCACAAACTGTTCAAATTTACACAAATTACACACAAAACGCACTCCCGAATGTCTGCAACTGCTAGTGCTGCACCTGTTCAGGATTCTACCCCCCACAAAGTCCAAAACATCCTCGTTTCGCAAGGCCAACCCGCCGTGCGAACTGCTTACGACGAAATCGAAAAGCGCTTTGGTGTTCACATTGACTTTGTACCTTTTGTGACGGTAGAGGGCCTGACAGAAAAGGAGTATCGCAAAAACCGCGTGTACCCTAATGATTACACAGCAATTCTTTTCACCAGTAAAAATGCCGTAGATCACTTCTTCCGACTTTGCGCCGAAATGCGCATCAAAATGTCGGACGAAACAAAGTACTTCTGCGCAACAGAGGCTATTGCCAATTACCTCCAGAAATTTATCAACTTCCGCAAGCGAAAGGTTTTCAACGGCACTAAGTCTGTCCTTGACCTGAAATCGTACATCCTTCGCAACAAAGAAGAAAAGTTTTATCTCCCTTGTGGCGACCAGGGTAACCCTGATGTGACGCGCTTTTTCAGGGATATGAAAGTGCCCATTCAGGAAGCAGTGATGTACCGTACCGTAAATAACGATCTTTCTACCCTGAAAGACATCAAGTACGACATTATCGCGTTCTTTTCCGCCAACGAGATCAAGTCTATGTTCGAGCAATTCCCTGATTTCAAACAGGAAGACCGCCGAATATGCGTCTTTGGCTCGGCGGCTTTGAAAGCCGTGACAGACCGTGGGATGAAAGTGAGCATTCAGGCCGGAACGCCCGAAGCGCCTTCTATTGCGGTGGCTTTGGAGAATTATTTGAAGGTAGCGAATAAGAACTGATCTTCAACGAATTTCTGGATATGTAAAGAGGCCGATTCCGTGTTTGCGGAATCGGCCTCTTTTTTGGGATAAAAATTAAAGCCTTTGAAAGCCAAAGGCCGTCAATACTCGTCCTCGTTGAAGAAGAAGTCGTCGTGGCGCGGATAGTCCGGCCAAATATCTTCTATGCCCTCGTAAAGCTCGCCATCTTCTTCGAGTTCTTCCAGGTTTTCGATGACCTCAGCCGGAGAGCCGGAGCGAATGGCGTAGTCAATCAGTTCGTCTTTAGAGGCTGGCCACGGAGCCTCTTCCAGATAGGAGGCCAGTTCAAGTGTCCAATACATAGGTGGTTCTTTTGTTTTAAAAATTTGGATAGTAGGATATTGAGATATTTTTATGACCCGTGTCCGGTTTAAAATATCTCAATATCTAAATTTCTGATTATCAAAGAATCAGCATTGCGTCGCCGTAACTGAAAAAGCGGTATTTTTCTTTTACAGCCTGATGGTAGGCTTCCATCACCAGGTCAAAACCACCAAAAGCCGAAACCATGATAAGTAGGCTGGATTTTGGAAGATGGAAATTGGTGACCATACAATTGGCGATGCTAAATTCGTAGGGTGGATAAATGAACTTGTTGGTCCATCCTTCCACTTGTTTAAGCAGACGCTCGGCGCTCACAGAGGTTTCGATAGAGCGCATCGTGGTGGTACCAACGGCGCACACTTTCTTATCGGCCAAGAGGCTTTTGTTGACGGTTTCGGCTGCTGCCTGAGTGATTTTGAAGTACTCGGCTTCCATTTTGTGCTTTGACAAATCTTCCACATCAATGGTGCGGAAAGTGCCCAAGCCGATATGCAAAGTAAGTTCAGCAAAATTCACTCCTTTGAGCTCGAGGCGTTTCATCAGTTCGCGGCTGAAGTGAAGTCCTGCCGTGGGGGCGGCTACTGCACCCATCTCTTTGGCGTAGATGGTCTGATACCGTTCGCGGTCAATGGCTTCCGGCTCCCGCTCAATGTATTTTGGCAGGGGAGTATTGCCAAGTTTAATGATTTCGTCAATGAAATCCTGATCGGAGCCATCAAAAAGAAAACGGATGGTACGTCCGCGCGAAGTGGTGTTGTCCACTACCTCCGCCACAAGCGCATCGTTGCCGTGTTCGTCTTCAAAATACAGCTTGTTGCCTACGCGGATTTTGCGGGCAGGGTCAACCAGCACATCCCAAAGGCGTGCGTCGTGGTTGAGTTCGCGGAGCAGAAACACTTCGATTTTAGCGCCGGTTTTTTCTTTTTGCCCAAAAAGCCTTGCCGGGAAAACTTTTGTGTTGTTGAAAATCATAGTATCCCCGTCACCGAAATAGCCGAGGATATCTTTGAAAATCTTGTGTTCGATTTTTCCCGTTTTGCGATGCAACACCATAAGGCGGCTTTGATCGCGCTCTTCTGCAGGATATTGGGCCACCAATTCGGCGGGAAGATCAAAATTGAACTGGGATAGTTTGGTACGCATAGTTTATTTGTCAGGCACTTTGGGCAAATTCAGTTTTCGTAAAACCCTTTGTTGGCTGTTTTGATTTTGGAAAAACTGGTATTTTCAATAAAATAAAGGGCTTATTAAGTGAATTTCCATGTTTGAAAAAATTTTCTCCAGCCAAAAACGGCTGCAAAAGTAAAATTTCCAGACAAACAAGAGGGTTTTACAAAATTTTTCCGAACGAAACAGGAAAAGCGGTGGAGCAGGGAACTCTAAAAATGGACAATTCCACACACTTGCACCCCTTTTAGGCTACTGATAAACCCTTCTCGGATTTTTTACGCTCGAAATCTTTGAGATAGACTTTACGCAAGCGGATGCTTTTAGGCGTCAATTCCACATATTCGTCTTCTTGAATGTATTCGAGTGCTTCTTCAAGGGTAAAACGTTGGGCAGGCGGCAAAGAAGTTTTATCGTCAGCGCCTGAAGCGCGATGGTTGGTGAGTTTTTTAGCTTTGGTCACATTGATGACCAAATCCATCGGGCGGTTGTTTTCGCCAATAACCTGGCCTTCGTACACCTCTTCACCCGGTTCGATAAAGAAGGTGCCACGGTCTTGCAAATTGTCGAGAGAATAAGCAAAAGCGTTTCCTGTTTCCATGGAGATCAGCGAGCCGTTTTGGCGACCGCCGATGTCGCCGCGCCAAGGTTCATAGCCTTTAAAGCGGTGTGTCATGATCGCCTCACCCTGGGTAGCTGTAAGGATGTTGGAGCGGAGGCCGATGATGCCTCTTGCTGGGATCTCGAAGCGCAAAAAGAAGCGGTCGCCTTTGGGTTCCATACTGGTCATTACACCCTTGCGGCGTGTCACGAATTCAATGCACTTGCCGCTGGTTGATTCTGGCACGTCAATGGTGAGTTCTTCAATTGGCTCGCACTTCTGGCCGTTGATCGTTTTCACGATTACACGCGGTTGGCCAATTTGAAGTTCGTAGCCTTCACGACGCATGGTCTCGATCAGGATGGAAAGGTGCAACACGCCACGACCGAACACCATAAAGGAGTCGGCAGAGTTGGTGTCTTCCATGCGCATTGCCAAATTCTTTTCGAGTTCTTTTTCCAAACGTTCGCGCACATGGCGGCTGGTTACAAACTTGCCTTCCTGACCAAAAAACGGCGAATCGTTGATGGTGAAAATCATGGACATTGTCGGCTCATCAATCGAGATGGGCGCGAGCGCTTCTGGATTGTCATAGTCTGCAATGGTATCGCCAATCTCAAAACCGTCTACACCAACCACTGCACAAATATCACCCGGCTCTACTTCTTTTACCTCTTTCTTGGCAAGACCGTCAAATACAAACAATTGCTTGATGCGGTGCTTCAACATCTTGCCATCTTTTTTACACAGCGTAACTGGCTGGTTTGCCACAAGTTTGCCGCGCAACAGGCGACCCACAGCGATACGCCCGATGAAGGTTGAAAAGTCCAGGGAAGTCACCAACATTTGGGTGTTTCCCTCTGCAACTTGTGGTTCAGGGATATATTTTACAATGTCTTCGAGCAGGGTAATAATATCGGTGGCAGGGTTTTTCCAGTCGTGTGCCATCCAGCTTTGTTTGGCGGAGCCGAAAACAACGGGAAAATCAAGTTGCTCCTCGGTAGCGCCCAAAGAGTGCATAAGGTCAAACACCTGTTCGTGTGCCCAGTCGGGGTTGCAGTTTGGCTTGTCTACCTTATTAATAACTACGATGGGTTTTTTGCCCATCTCCAAAGCCTTCTGCAAAACGAAACGGGTTTGGGGCATAGGGCCTTCGAAAGCGTCCACCAGGAGGAGCACACCATCGGCCATGTTGAGTACGCGCTCTACCTCTCCACCAAAGTCGGCGTGACCTGGCGTGTCAATTACGTTGATTTTTGTCCCTCTAAAGTTGATTGAAACGTTTTTGGAAAGGATGGTGATGCCACGCTCCCGCTCCAAATCGTTGTTGTCAAGCATAAGGTCGCCAGTCATCTCGTGCTCCTTGAATATCTGAGAAGCGAGGATCATTTTGTCCACAAGAGTGGTTTTGCCGTGGTCTACGTGGGCGATGATTGCGACGTTGCGGATGTTCTTCATGGAAAACTAATTGGTGAGCGATGGCGATTTGAATATCGAGGTTTTTAAAAATGATGTTTGGGAGTTGGCTATATTTTGGCTCGAACAAAAAATTTTTATCGAAAAATTGCCAAATTGACCAAATTTTTAAGAAAAAATGGCTTTCGCCCAAACGGGTCGCAAAAGTAGGCTTTTATCTCGCACAAAAAAAAGCACTTGCCGACAAGTATTTGTTAATAATAGGCGAAGCGCGGGCAATGTTTGGGAAATTCGAAATGTTGAAGCCTGTTACAGAATTAAATTTTTGGTGCTGCCGGGTGTTCGATTTTTCGGAACCTGAACTTTTCAAGTCATCCCATCCACATTGATTTATTATAACCAGATTTGGCAACCATAAGTTTTAAACCACGTTTGATGCCTCAAATTCAAAGATATATGCTTCTCCTTTTTTTGTTTTTTCCTTCGTTTTTTGAACCTGAGCTGTGGGTCGAATTTAGCAATATCCGCGAGGCAAAGGGCCGTTTGTATGTGGCCGTTTATAACCGTTCAGATGCTTTTTTGAAAGTTGACAAGGTTTTCAGCAAAAAAATCACGCCGATCACCCAAACAGGCCCGATGAAATTATCGCTGGGCAATTTGCCTCCTGGCAAATACGCGCTAAGCTGTTTCCATGACCTGAATGGCAATGGTCAGTTGGACACTAATTGGGCGGGCATCCCAAACGAGCCGTATGGTTTTTCCAATAATGCTCGGCCACGTTTTAGGGCACCGAAATGGGCGGAAGCGGCTTTTGATCTGTATCAATCTGGGATGACTATTTCGGTACGTTTGGAGAAGTGGTAAAGTAAAATGTGGTCAATGTTCAAAAACCTGTGCCAATGCTCGGTCGCACAGATTTTTCAACATTAAACATTATTTCAACATCGGTTTCAGCACCTTCCAAACAGTTTCTGCCACAATTTTTTGTCCCTCTGAATTAGGGTGTATGCCATCTGGCAAATTGAGATCGGGCACGCCGCCTACGTTCTCCAGCAGAAACGGGATCAGCACAGCGTTGTTGCGCTTCGCCAAAGCGGGGTACATATCTCGGAAAGCATCGGTGTACACAGCTCCGAGGTTGGGTGGGGCGAGCATACCTGCTACCACTAATTTGCAAGCAGGGTATTTGGCCTTCACCTTGTCGAGCATTGCTTGCAGATTCTTTTTTGACTCCGTGATAGGCAGACCGCGCAACATATCGTTGGCGCCCAATTCTAACACAAAAATATCAACGTGTTGTTGCAACACCCATTCAATACGATTGACGCCATCAGCGGTCGTCTCGCCACTTAAACCTGCATTCACACAGGTATAAGGCAGGCCGAGCGAGTCAATTTTCAACTGAATCAATGCTGTAAAGCCCTGTTCAGGGGATAACTGGTAAGCTGCCGTAAGGCTGTTGCCGAAAAAGACAATGTTCTTTTTTTCAAGGGGCGCTGCTTGGCCTGGGCTTTGAATGGCCGCATTGGGGGCATTTTTAGGCGCGTCTGATTGGCAGGCAAAAAGGCCAAGCGCGAGCAGACTTAGTGCAATTATTCCTTTCATTTTCATATTGTCACGATCAAAAAACGGTGAAACAACGCGCGGGCAAGAGGGTTTCTTTCCAGAAGATATTTTGTGAATTTATACATTTACGTCGAACATAACACCCTCTTTCCTATGTATGAACTAACCAAAACCCCATTCGGCAAAAATACGTGCTATGAATTGCGCAACCCCTTGACAGGCAACGGTTTTAGCATAGTGCCCGCCGTGGGCGCAAATGTGCTGGATATTCAGTTTGCGAACCAAAGCATTTTAGACGGATATGCTACCCCACAAGAATTGGAGGCAGGTAAATGGGGCAAAAGCAGCATCCTGTTTCCGTTTCCCAATCGCTTGGACGAGGGTAAGTACAGATGGCTGGGCAAAGAATATCAATTTCCCCTCAACAATGCTGCCACGGGGAATGCGATACATGGTTTTGTGCGAGCGGAAGCATTTGAAGTGGAGTATGTTTTTCTGGCAAAAAACTTTGCGAGCATACGGTGTTTCTTCGATTATTTGGGCGATCGGCCCCATTATCCATTCCCTTTTTCACTCGAAATTGAGTTTTCCATACACGATACGGGCAAATTCGAAGTGCAGGTAGAAGTTGAAAATTTGCATCACTCCCTGATTCCTTTCGGCTTTGGCTGGCACCCCTATTTTCGGCTCATGGAAGGGGCGAATGGTCATGGGCTTCGGATACCACCTTGCGAAAAAATAACCATTAACAAGCGAATGATCCCAACGGGCGGGCGGGCGCAGTTCAAGGATTTCCAAAAACTCAGCTTTATCGAAGACACTATTTTGGACAACTGTTTCCAAAGCTCCAAAACCAGGGGGAGCTACCCGTTGATGCTCGAAGGAAATGGCCGGTATCTTACGATGAAAGCACCCATTGCTCAATTTCCATTCTTCCAGGTATTTACTCCGCCTCACCGCGAAAGCGTCGCGCTGGAGCCGATGAGCTGCAATGTGGATGCGTTCAACAACAAACAAGGCTTGGTGAGTCTTGCGCCGGACAAAAAATGGGGGGGCAAGATCAGTTTCGAGTATCATACGGCATGAGGGGAACACGGATTGCACGGATTAGACACTGCCGGCAGAATGGGAACACGGATTGCACGGATTAGACACGGATTTGCACGGATAAATGGTTATTTGAAAAATCCGTGCAAATCCGTGTCTAATCTGCGTCATCCGTGTTCCTCCCCTATCCATACGTCTTTCCCAATTCATGCGTTTTGATTCCAAACAATCTTATTGCATGAACAGCTACCCTTACTTTCTTGGTCTGCTTTTTATTTATGCCGCCTATTCTTCCAAGGCTCAAAATCTCCTCCGAAATGCAGGTTTCGAGGAGCATGGCGACCAAAAATGTCTGGAATGCAATACTTTATATGGGCAATATCCTGGCCTGGTGTATCATTGGGATAATAGCCGTTGGGGCTGTCAACTACTTGATAAAGACTATAAGCGCTCTTCAGACGACAATAAATGGAAGGGCAATCCATTTGACAAGATGATGCCAAAAGAGGGGAAGGCAATGAAAAATCAAAAGTGAAATATAAAACCCGCCTTACCGCTTCCGCTCTGTCACAAACACCAACAAATCCCTCAACGACTGCCGCGCCGGGCTTTCAGGCGCAGCATCCAGCAAGTCAAACGCCTCCTGCCGATAGCGGTACATGGCTTCGCGGGCATAATCCAGGCCGCCGCTTTGGCGCACGAATTGGATCACCTCGTCCACTTTTTCGGGTTTGTGGCTCTCGTTTTTGACGATATTGATGATCCGGCGGCGTTCGCTGCGCTCAGCTTGGTTGAGGGCATAAATGAGCGGCAGGGTCATTTTTTTTTCTTTGATGTCAATGCCGAGGGGTTTGCCCACATCGTCGTCACCAAAGTCAAAAAGGTCGTCGCGGATTTGGAATGCCATGCCCGTTTTTTCTCCGAAAAGCCACATGCGCTGGCGGATTTCGTCGTTCCCTGGGGCCGTACTTACCGCTCCAGCACAACAAGCCGCTGCGATAAGCGAGGCCGTTTTTTGTCGAATAATTTCAAAATAAACTTCCTCTTTGATGTCTAATCGGCGGGCTTTTTCCATTTGCATGAGTTCGCCTTCGGCCATTTCTTTTACCGCTCTGCTCACTAGTTCCAACATTACAAACTGTTGGTTTTTAACGGATAACATCAAACCTTGTGACAGTAAGAAATCACCAACGAGCACGGCTATTTTGTTTTTCCAAAGGGCGTTGATGGAAAAAAAGCCCCGGCGCTCGTTCGCATCGTCCACCACATCGTCGTGCACAAGCGTAGCCGTATGCAGGAGTTCCACCATCGAAGCTGCCGTGTAGCTTGGCTCGATGATCGGTCCAAAGAGTCGCGCGCTGAGCAGCACGAGCATGGGCCGTACTTGCTTGCCCTTGCGTTGCACGATATACCAGGTGATTTTATCCAATAAAGGGACTTTGCTTCGCATAGCATCGCGGAAGCGCAGCTCGAATGTGTCGAGCTCGGCAGCGATTGGATGTTTGATTGTGTCTAAAGACATGGTGAGGGGCAAACCTAAGAAAACCTCAAGGGCAAGGGAAGAAAAATCGAGATTGGAACACTCTTTTAAGTGTAAAGTTGGGAAAAAGCGAGGTTTTGGAGCCGCTAATTGAAACGATGCGGCGTTTACCGTTTCCAAATGGAAAACATATTGGCTATTTGGAACAGTCCGTGCTCAAAAATTCACTCATTTGTCCCTCGACTACGAATACTTATCTAAAAAAATTTACGGCTGAATGGTTCTCTTCGTTCCTTTGTAGCAGAAAACTTGTCATTCTCTGGCATAAAACATTTCCAAATCAATTTAACAACAATGAAAAAAACGCTCTTTTTTGCAGCATTCCTCCTCTTTTTCACGGGATTTGCACAAGCTCAAAACGTAGAAGAAATCGTAGCCAAACACATTGCCGCAATCGGCGGCGACAAATGGGCTGGCGTCGAAGCAGTGAAATCCGAAGCCAAAATCGCCGCCGACGGCGCTCCTGGAATGTCTATTATGATGAGCATGCTGGCTGTACGCGACAAATCGCTACGTATGGATGTATCGGTAATGGGCATGACTCAAACCACGGTCCTACACGGCGACGGAGGCTGGTCTACCAACCCCTTCGCGAATAAAATGGATCCAGAGCCTATTACATCTGACCAGGTAAAGGCTATGAAAGACATGACGGATGTGGACGGTTCGCTCGTCGGGTACAAAGCAAAAGGTTACACCATCGAGTATGTAGGCATGGAAGATGTGGACGGAACTGAGGCCATTAAAATCAAAATCAACAAAGGAGAAAAGCGCTCTGAGTACTCTTTCTTTGATCCCGCTACCTACTACGAAATCAAGAACATCCGCGTAGAAGAAGTGGACGGAAAAGAATCCGAAACGGCAACACTCTATTCTAATTTTAAAACTCAGGATGGCTTGGTTTTTCCTTTCACCATCCAACAGGCTGACCCTATGATGGGTGGTTCGACTGTTACCATAACCTCTATTATGGTGAACCCTATGATAGACACGAAGCTTTTTAATATGCCAACAAAATAAGTTTTAGCACGCACAAATAATTTAAACCGCAGGAAGGCGGGGACGCAGAAAAGATTCTTTAGAGAATTATTTATCAGCTTCCCCGCTATTCTGCGGTTTTTTCATGCAAATTCAAGTCGTTAAAAATGAAACAATTACTTCACTTTTTATCCGCCAAAGTTTTTTCACGCGCCATAGTTTTTTCAGCGGTATGGGCGGCGGCGAGTTTTCTTCCAATCAAAGCAAATGCGCAAACCAAACTTACATCTTCCACTTTTGGCGCGGTAGAAGCACGGAGCATTGGGCCTGCCGTTATGGGTGGGCGCATTACTGCGATAGAGGGTGTAAACAACAGCCCAAAAACAATATACGTTGGCACGGCGGGCGGTGGCGTTTGGAAATCCACCACGGCAGGGTTCACTTTCGAGCCTGTTTTTGAAAAATACCCGCAGAGCATCGGCTGCCTCGCCGTTGATCAAAACAAGCCTGAAACCGTGTGGGTCGGAACGGGCGAGAGCAATATGCGCAACAGCGTCGCCATTGGCCTTGGCCTCTACAAAACCACCGACGCTGGCCGAAACTGGACCCGTGTGGGCCTCGAAAATTCAGAGCACATTTCCAAAATAATTCTCCATCCCACCGATGCCAACACACTCTATGTAGCCGTGCCTGGCAAACTTTGGAGCGACAGCCCCGACCGTGGCCTTTACAAAACCACCGACGGTGGGAAGACTTGGGAAAAGATTCTTTACACCGACGAAAAAACGGGTTGCGCTGACATCATCATGGACCCTGGAAACCCCGATGTTTTGCTTGCCTCCATGTGGCAATTCCGCAGAAGCCCATACTCCTTTATTTCCGGCGGCCCCGGCAGCGCCCTTTACAAAAGCACTGATGGCGGCAAAAATTGGCGCAAAATCACCAACGGACTCCCCACGGGCGAGTTTGGACGCATCGCCATTGCGCTCGCACCCAGCGCTCCCGATAATATGCTGGCCATAGTGGAAAGCGAAAAAACCAGCCTGCTTATTTCTGCTGATGGCGGCGAATCCTGGAAATACCAAAGTGCAAATACCAACGTGACGGCTCGCCCTTTCTATTTCAGCACCTTGGTGGTGGACCCCAAAGACCCCAAGCGCGTATACCGTCCAGCCTTTTCGTTTTCTACGAGTGTAGATGGCGGTCATTCTTTCAGCGATGCCTCCAATGCTGGTGGTTGGGTTCACTCGGATCATCATGCGCTTTGGATCAACCCCAACAGCACCAATCAAATGTACCTCGGCACAGATGGCGGCGTGTATATGAGCCTGGATCAAGGGGTAACCTGGACACACCTCAACACCTTGCCGGTGTCGCAGTTTTATCATGTTCAAATTGACGATCAAACGCCTTACAACGTCTATGGTGGATTGCAGGACAATGGTTCCTGGCGTGGACCTTCTCAAAGCAAAGGCGGAATAGAAAATCGAGACTGGGAAAGCGTCGGCGGTGGAGATGGTTTTTGGGTACAGCCAGATGCCTCAGATCCCAATATCATTTTCTGTGAAAGCCAAGGCGGGGAAGTGACCAAAAACAACCTCCGCACCAACCAGTCGCAATTTATTAAACCTCAAGCTCAAAAAGATGAAGAACAGCATCGCTGGAACTGGAACACCCCGCTCGTGAAAGGCTCTGTAAACCCCAGCACCCTCTACATCGGCGCACAGTTCCTTTTCAAAACCAATGATCGTGGACACAGTTGGCAGCGTATTTCACCCGATTTGACCACCAATAACAAGGAAAAACAACGTCAAGCCGAAAGCGGCGGCGTGACGGTGGACAATACTTCCGCCGAAAACCATTGCACCATCTTCACCATCGGCCCCTCAGCCCTCGATGAAAACTTGATTTTTATAGGCACGGACGACGGCAACATTCAAGTGACCCGCGACGGCGGAAAAAACTGGGAACTCATTTCAAAAAATATTCCCGACGTGCCGGCAGGCACCTGGGTGAGCCGCGTGACGCCCAGCCGTTTTGACCGAAATGTGGTGTATGCAACATTTGACAACCACGCTTACGGAGATATGAAAACATACGCAGCAAAGTCTTCCGACAGCGGCAAAACCTGGGTGAATATCAGCACGGACAAAGTGCTGCAGGGTTACGCCCACGTCATTGTGGAGGACATCGAAAATCGCGAATTGCTTTTCCTTGGAACGGAGTTCGGGCTGTACATCAGCACAGATGGAGGACAAAGTTGGGTGCTTTACAAGTCCAGATTGCCCGAATATGTGGCTGTGCGCGACATTGTGATTCAAGCAAAAACAAATGATTTGGTGCTGGGCACACACGGACGTGGCATTTTTATTATAGACGATATTTCGCCACTTCGCCAACTAAAGGCAGATGTTTTGCAAAAGGACGCGGCTTTGTTGCCTACCCGCCCCACCGCTGTATCAAGTGGGCACTACGGCTCCTCTTTCCCTAGTACTGATTCCTATGGCGGACCCAATGCGCCAGAAATTGCCACCGTTCAGTATTACCTGAAGGAGCGCCTCAATACGGGCGACGTGACCGTGGAAATCATTGATGCTTCCGGCAAAGTAATTGCCTCTATGCCTGGCACCAAACGAAAGGGAATCAATTTCGTGCGCTGGGACATGCGTTTGGCACCGCCCAAAGCGGCCAAGGGTGTTTTGGTACAGGGAGAATTTGGTGTGTACGCGGGCTTTATTGGTCGTTTGGCCATGCCTGGCGATTACAAAGTGCGAATCAAAGCAGGGGATTTCAGCGATGAGGGTATCCTGAAACTTGTACCTGACCCGCTACAACCCGAACTGGATTATGCCAAAAAACGGGCAATCTCGGACGGGCTTTTTGAAATGGTTGAAAACCTCAGCTTGCTAGAGGCTCAGGTACGCAACCTGAAGGACAGTACGGATCAACGGATTGCATTGGTTAAAGACAAGAAATTGAATGCCGATCTGAGCAAACTCAGCACCAATCTCGATGCTTTCCGTAAAACCTTGACCGAAACCATCGAATCAAAAGGCATAACTGGAGAGCAACAATTGCGCGCCCGAATTGGCAGACTCTATGTGTACACCGAGTTTTCCGACAATATGCCTTCCCAATCCATAACAGACGGCGCGAATGTCATGCGCCAAGAGCTCCAGCAGGCCCAGGCGAAGGCAGATGGGCTTTTCAAAAAAGACCTGGCAGCGATCAATACGGCACTGGCTAAAGCAAAACTTAGCCCGTTAATAGTGATTGATAAAAGTACATGGGAACTGCAAAACGGACAATCTGCCCCACCGGTCATCCGACCTTCGTGGCGGGATTTGGTGGAAAAGGCTATGAAGATGGAAAAGGATTGAAAGGGGCGATGGTGGAACAGGGATGGCACGGATAAGACACGGATTAACACGGATTTTTTATCTTATTAAGTAGAAATCTGGGTTAATCCGTGTCTCATCCGTGTCATTCGTGTTCCACCACAAAACATCAACCAGAAGTCCAATCTTCTAGCCCTTCCCTGCGCGCCGCCTTCTTTTCTGAATTCCTTTTTTTGCTTTTCAAGCGTTTGGCGATGACCGACTTTGGCACCCGCGTAATCTTCCTGCGCTTGGGTTTGTGCAGGGCTTTTTCAATCAGCCGGATCAGTTTTTCCTCAGCTAAGTGCTTGTTCATCAGTTGAGAACGCTCTGTTTGGTTCGTGGCAGCGAGGATTCCTTCTAAAGAGATATGGTTGGTGAGTTTTTCAAAAATCAGCGTTTTCTCTTCATCAGAGAGTGCCTGGGAAGCGGCCACATCAAGCAAGGCTTCGGCTTTGGTCTCCACTTTGTTCACATTTTGTCCGCCTGCGCCACCGGAGCGGGCGGTTCGAAAGGAGAGTTCTGTTTTGAGGAGATCAATGTTCATGGCAGAAAATTTTTCCCAAAAGCGTTTTTTGGGGAATGAAGTTCCAAAGGTCTCGAATTTCGCCACTCCGCGCCAAAGCCCTGCACTTACTGATCACTGATTCCGCGTTTATCACCATTTTTGGGCTGAAATAATTTTGTCCAAAAATGAAAAAACGATTTTTACTCGGATTGCTTGCCATAGCGGTAGCGGCGGCGAGCTTTAACTACTTCTCGAAGAACCCCTCCGAAAAAGAAAAACACTCGCCCTCCCAAGCCGGCGCAGCCTTCCTTTATTGGAGCATGGCGCGCAGCTTTCCCGACGGCCAATTCCACACCGAAAAATATACCGAAGCCCTCGCGCAAATGCGCATCTCTGCTCAATTTCGCGACGAGCGCAGCCCCACTTGGGAAGCCATCGGCCCAAAAAACATTGGCGGACGCACACTTTGCCTGGCGGTCAACCCCCTGGATACCAATATTTTGTGGCTCGGAAGTGCCTCGGGCGGCATCTGGAAAAGCACCACCGCCGGGCGAGGCGTGGAGGCTTGGCAACGGGTGGAAACAGGCTTCCCGGTTCTCGGCGTGAGTACCATTGCCATAGATCCCTCCGACCCGAAAATCATGTATGCAGGCACAGGCGAAGTGTACAATTTGGAAAATTCTGCCCCCAACGTCGCCATCCGCGTTACACGCGGCACCTACGGCATTGGAATTCTGAAAAGCAAAGACGGGGGTCTCAATTGGCATAAAAGCCTCGATTGGGGCTATGGCCAATTGCGCGGCGTCCAAGACATCAAAATCAATCCATTGCGCCCTGAAACGGTTCTTGCCGCCACAACTGAAGGGCTTCTGCGCAGCTGGGATTCAGGCTCGACCTGGCATACTATTCACAACAAAAGTATGGCCGTTGACATCGAGATTGATCCCTCCGACACCACTCGAATTTTCGTGACCCACGGCTCGCTCGACGACCAAAGTGTTAGCGGGATTTACCGCTCTGTCAATGGCGGCGCAAACTTTGTCAAACTTGCCGCCGGCCTACCCAGCGCTTATTCCGGGAAAACGCTTCTCACGCTTTGCCAAACACAACCCAACGTGTTGTATGCCTCTGTAGGAGAGGCTTTTGCGCAAAACGGGCTTTTCAAATCCAGCAATGGCGGCAACTCCTGGACGAAAGTGAGTTCTGAGGATGTCTGCAAATATCAAGGCTGGTATTCACACGATGTGGCAGTGCACCCCAATGAGCCGAATACCATCGTATGGGTCGGTATTGATACTTGGAAATCAACCAACGGCGGCAGTACGGTGCAGCAAAAAACATATTGGTACAATTGGGATTTTGGATATGTCCCTGCCGGAGGCTCGGAAGGCCCGCCCGATTATGTACACGCAGATATCCACCGTGCGTATTATTTGCCAAATGACCCCAATAAAGTCTACCTCGTCACAGACGGTGGCCTTTTTGTCTCTTACGATGGCGGAGAAACTTGGGCAGGGCGCAATGGTGGATACCAAAGCCAGCAGTTTTACGCGAACCTCGGCAACTCGACCACCAACCCTGAATTCAGTATAGGTGGGATGCAAGACAACTCCACCGCCATTTACTACGGTGATCCCTCCTGGACGCGCGTACTCGGTGGCGATGGAGAATGCGCTGCCATCAATCCGAAAAACGACCAAATCATGTACGGTTCTTCGCAATACCTAAATTTGTACAAAAGCACAAATGGTGGACAAAGTTGGTACGGAATCGGCAACCAAATCTCCGGGAGCGCGGCATTTAATGGGCCTTTCGAAATTGCACCCTCCGATCCCGACATCATGTACGCAGGTGCTCAAGGCCTATGGCGTTCCGATGATGGCGGCGAGAACTGGTATGATATTACCGGATTCATTGCTGATGGTGATGTTATTCTAACCATCGCGATAAATCCCGAAAACCCCGATTTGGTGTATTGCAGCACAGCACCCAGTACTACAAATCAAGCCCGGGTGTACAAGGTTGATGCTGCTAATTTTTCCTTTACGGAAGTTACAGGCCTGCCCAACCGACTTTGCATGGACATTGCTTTTGCATCTGGCTTGGAAAGTACGGTATTTGCTGTGTTTGCAGGTTTCAATACCCAGCACGTTTGGAAAACAGAAGATGAAGGTGCGACATGGGCGGCCATTGACAATGGTTTGCCGGATGTGCCCACCAATTCCATTTTGATGGATCCTAGCACCAACCACTTGTATGTGGGCAACGACCTCGGTGTCTGGCATTCCTCCAATTCGGGCACAAGCTGGGAAATTTACTCCTCCGATGCTCCACAAGCTATGCTCGCTATGCACCTCAGCATTGCTCCGGGCAATAAACTCCGCGTGGCCACTTACGGATTAGGTGTTTGGCAGACGGATTTGGCCCTGGCGTCCAAAACCTCTGAGCCAAAGCTGTCCTTTTCGGTTCAAAGCCTTCGGCCTAATCCGGCTTCCGAGCGCAGCGTGATGGATTTTTCTTTGGTAAAAGAGGAGAAAATCACGATAAAAGTGCTGGATATCAATGGCAAAACGGTTTGGCAAAGCAATCCAGAACGCTTGCCTGCCGGAGAACACTCGCGGTCAATTCCGATGGATAATTTACCTGCTGGCTCCTACGGTGTGGTGTTGGAAACAGCCAAAGGCCGGATTGGGCGGCTACTGATTGTGACAAGGTAAAATTTACCGCTGAGGCGCGGAGGCGCAGAGAGGGACTAAACGCTGCGTCTCCGCGCCTCTGCGGTAAAAAAATCCGATCTTTGCCATCCGAACTATTTGGCAAGAAGCGTTGTTTCCTGCCACTTCTGTAAATTCTAAAATTCCCAGAATCCTGGTCAAAAATGAGCAAGCACGGAAAAGCATTGGTCGCCATGTCGGGCGGAATAGACAGTACAGTTGCCGCAGTCATGCTACATGAAGAAGGCTGGGAAGTTATTGGCGTGACCATGAAAACCTGGGATTACGCCACCAGCGGCGGTTCAAAAAAAGAAACAGGCTGCTGCTCGCTCGACAGCATCAACGACGCGCGTCAAGTAGCGGTAAAACTTGGTTTCCACCACTTTATCGTGGATATCCGCGAGGAATTTGGCGACTATGTGATTGATAATTTTGTGGACGAATACATGGCCGGGCGCACGCCCAACCCATGTGTATTGTGCAACACCCACATCAAGTGGAACAGCCTCCTGCGCCGGGCCGATATGCTCGACTGTGAATTCATCGCAACGGGGCATTATGGACTTATCAATGAACTTGATGGACGCAAATACATTACCCGCGCCAAGGATAGGCAAAAAGACCAAAGCTATGTGCTCTGGGGCTTGAGCCAGGATTGCCTGAACCGTACCCGTATGCCGCTGGGTCCCTTTACCAAGCCCGAAGTGCGCCAAATGGCCGCCGAACGCGGCTGGGACGAACTGAGCAAAAAAGCCGAGAGCTACGAAATCTGTTTTGTGCCAGACAACGACTACCGGGGCTTCCTCCGCCGCCGTATTGACGGGCTGGATGAGCAGGTGGCAGGCGGTGTTTTTGTGGATGCCGTCGGCAAGGTTTTGGGCAAACACGAAGGTTATCCCTTTTACACCGTCGGCCAACGCAAGGGTCTGGGCATCGCGCTCGGCGAACCCATGTTCGTCACCGAAATCCGCCCCGACACCAATACCGTGGTGCTGGGCCGTGAAGACGATCTGGTGCGCAACAGCATGATGGTGGGCAAGATCAACTTGATGAAATACAAGGAGTTACCGCCCGAAGGTTTCGAGGCTGTGACCAAAGTTCGCTACCGCGATGGGGGTACCCTCAGCACCATAACACCCTCCCCTCATGGGGAGGGCGGGGGT
>CAZPTQ010000001.1:0-74924 GCA_964589365.1 uncultured Saprospiraceae bacterium | reverse complement strand
TTACCACATAGCGCAAATAGCACACATCGTTGTTTGATTATCAAAACTATGTGTGCTATTTGCGCTATGTGGTAAAAATCAACCCATCATTTCATCCATATCCGGCAATTTGCCAAAGTGCCGAAGCGTGTTGAAATGTGAGCGAAGGGCATGGCTGAAAGTTTTGTGTTCCAGATATGGCACATTAAACTCAGCTGCTGTGTTTTGTACAATATCTGCAAGGCGTGGATAGTGCACATGGCAAATCTTTGGAAACAGATGATGCTCCACCTGAAAATTCAGCCCACCGACATACCAGGACAACAAACGGTTGCGGCGCGAAAAATTGACCGTAGTATTCATCTGGTGGATTGCCCATTCATTCTCAATGACTCCTTGAGAAGTAGGTAGCGGGAAAGTTGTTTCTTCTACTGTGTGTGCCAATTGAAAAATAACGGTCAAGATGATCCCGCAAATGATGTGCATCAGCAGAAAACCTGCTATCACCTGCAAAACAGGAATCCCCGCTAACATCGGTAAGCCTAGAAAAATAAAAAAGTAAAAGACCTTAATTGCAATGATCTGTCCCAAAAACACCCGGTTTTGGGCATCCGTATTCTTGTTGACTCCATTGCGACGGTATCGAACAAACTGCATAAAATCTTTTGCAGTAGCCCAATACAGCGTTACGACACTATAAATAAGTATGGCATGCCACCATTGTGTTTGATGAGAAGACTTCAGTTCCGTATGTGGCGAAAGGCGCAAACCAGGCTTGTCAGCAATATCGTCGTCGTAGTGGGCGATGTTGGTGAACGTATGGTGCAGGGTATTGTGCTGCCATTTCCAATTGTTTATCGAGCCGCCCAAAAGGATTAACGAATATCCAAGCAATTCATTGATGCGCGGGTTGGCCGAATACGCCCCGTGGTTGGCATCGTGCATGACGCTCATGCCCACACCGGCCATGGCCACGCCCATCAGTGCCCACAATGCGAGCGCCCAACCGAAAGCCGGTTGAAACCACATCATAAAAACCAAGGGCAAGAGGTAACCGGAAAGTAAAATGATGGTCTTGATAACTACGCCGATACTAGCGTGTTTAGACAAGTTGTTTTCTTTGAAATAGGAATCTACCCGATTGTGTAGAGTAGTGTAAAACTGAGATTTATCCAGGCTGATGAAACGGATAGGCTTGATAAGCGCCATGAAGAGACAGGAAATTATTGACGCGGAGTTGCGCAAGGTGAAAATATTAACGCACAAAATACCGCTTTATTCCTGAATGGCAGCCGGTACCTTCAAAACCGTCACCCTGTGACAAATTCTGATTTGACAAATCACAGTTGCCTTCAAGGCAACAGAGGCCCTAATTAGTGCACTCCTCGTTTTAGGGGATTGCTATTTCCCCTTTTTCATCCCGCCGCCCTTCATCCCGCCGCCCTTCATCTTCGAAGAACCTGGCTTTGGAGATAAAAAACGGTTTTTGTTTTTGCTAAAATCGCTCACGGTGTTCTTCTTGGGAGCAAGAATTTTCGGCTTTTTTGGCTCAGATGGTTGTTCATTGGGGGTTTGGTCGTTTTTTTCTTCAGACATAGCAGATGCTTTTTGCACATTAGTGATGGGGCAAAGTTAGCCTGTTTTGAAAAATTTTGAGACAAATCCGTTTTTCAAAGTTCGGGAAAAAGTTTGTTCCTACCTTTGCCTTCCGAAATGAAAAAACGAGCCCAACGTAATTCGCTTCGGTCATGCCGGAAACTGGTTTTTTGAACCAGTCTCCGGCATTTTTTTGTAACGCGGATTACGCGGATAAAACGGATTTTCGCGGATACACCCATCGAATCATCGTCCCTAATCGAATTAATCGAATCAATGCGAGATACAAGCATCCAATCCATCCTAATCATCGGCTCCGGCCCGATCGTCATCGGACAAGCCTGCGAATTTGACTACTCCGGCACCCAGGCCAGCCGCGCGCTCCGTGAAGAGGGCATCAAAGTAAGCCTCATCAACTCAAATCCGGCCACTATAATGACCGACCCGATGACGGCTGACCATGTTTACCTCAGGCCCCTTACACCAGAAAGTATCGAGCAGATTTTGCAGGAGCATCAGGAGGATACTCATCTGCCGCCCATTGATGCTGTGTTGTCCACCGTGGGTGGCCAAACAGCCCTCAACCTGGCTATTGAATGCGAAAAAATGGGCATTTGGGAGCAATACGGTGTCCGTATGATCGGTGTGGACACCAAGGCCATTGAGACTACCGAGAACCGCGAAGAATTCAAAAAACTTGTACTTGCGCTGGGCCTGGATGTTGCACCTTCCTTTATCGCAAACTCGTTTTTAGAAGGCAAGGAGGCGGCCCAAAAAATTGGGTTTCCGTTGGTTATACGCCCATCGTACACGCTAGGCGGTACAGGCGGCGGCTTTTGCATGAAGGAAGACGAATTTGACGAAGCCCTCAAACGCGGCCTCAACGCCTCGCCCACACACGAGGTATTGGTGGAAAAAGCCGTGCTGGGCTGGAAAGAATTTGAGCTCGAACTCCTGCGCGACCAACTTGACAACGTGGTCATCATCTGTACGGTCGAAAATCTCGACCCGATGGGCATCCACACGGGCGATTCCATCACTGTTGCCCCGGCTATGACGCTTTCTGATACGGCCTATCAGGATATGCGCAATCAGGCCATCAAGATCATGCGGGCATTGGGCAATTTCGCCGGAGGCTGCAATGTACAGTTTGCCCAAAACCCTGTGGATGAAAAACTTATAGTGATTGAGGTGAATCCCCGTGTGTCGCGCTCCTCAGCACTGGCCAGTAAGGCAACTGGGTATCCGATCGCGAAAATCGCTGCCAAACTCGCTATCGGGTACAGTCTCGACGAGTTGAAAAATCAAATTACGAAGACTACTTCTGCATTTTTCGAACCGACTCTGGACTATGTGATTGTGAAAATGCCGCGCTGGAATTTTGACAAATTTCATGGGGCCGACCACCGGCTTGGCCTTCAAATGAAATCTGTCGGCGAAGTGATGGCCATCGGGCGTTGTTTCAACGAAGCCCTGCAAAAAGCCTGTCAGAGTCAGGAAAACAACAGAACAGGCCTCGGTGCCGACAAAAAGGAATGGCTTCGAACAGACGATATTATGGAACGTTTGGAGAAAGTATCCGACGACCGCATTTATCGAGTAAAAGACGCACTGCGTTTGGGCATTCCTTCCAAAACCGTCCAAAAATTTACAGGCATTGACCCTTGGTTCATCGGCCAAATAAAAGATTTGGTAAAAATGGAAGAACAACTCTTGCGCTATAATGTGCCGGAAGACATCCCAACCGAGTTTTTTATTGAATTAAAGAAGAACGGATATTCCGACGCGCAAATCGCATGGTTGCTCCGCATTGACGAAAAACCGGTCACCCGTGAGCGTAAAAAACGCGGCATTCGGCGTGTGTATAAAATGGTTGATACTTGCGCTGCAGAATTCGAAAGCACGACCAATTATTTCTACTCGACTTTTGAAGGGACAGAGGATGGTGTACGTTTACGAAACCTTGAAGATTTCGTAAACGTGGAGCCGATTGCCAAAAACGAAAGCATCGTAACAGACAAGAAAAAAATCGTAGTACTCGGTTCTGGCCCCAACCGAATCGGCCAAGGCATCGAGTTCGACTATTGCTGTGTTCATGGCTTACTGGCGGCCAAAGAAGTTGGTTATGAGGCGATTATGGTCAACTGCAACCCTGAAACAGTCTCCACTGATTTCGACATGGCCGATAAACTCTACTTCGAGCCAGTGTATTGGGAGCATCTGGAAGAAATCCTGGAACTTGAAAAACCCGACGGGGTCATCGTGCAGCTTGGTGGACAAACGGCCCTGAAACTTGCAGAAAACCTCCATAAAAACGGATACAACATTGTTGGCACGAGTTACGACAGTATGGACATTGCTGAGGATCGGGGCCGGTTTTCAGAACTGCTGCACGAACTCGAGATTCCGTACCCAAAATTTGGTATAGCCAAAGATGTAGATGCGGCACTCGACATCGCCAAACGACTGCCGTACCCACTGCTCGTACGCCCAAGTTACGTTTTGGGTGGTCAGCGCATGAAAATTGTCATCAACGACAACGAGTTGGAGCGCCAGGTACTGACCATTTTCAAGCACTTGCCCGACAATCGGGTATTGATTGACCAATTCCTCGAACGCGCGAAAGAGGCAGAAATAGACGCGATTTTTGACGGGGAAGACTTCCACATCATGGGCATCATGGAGCATATCGAGCCGGCGGGCATTCACTCCGGCGATTCGTCGGCGATGCTGCCGCATTACTCGCTAGGGCCCATTGTCATCCAGAGCATGGTCGAGTATGCAGAAAAAATTGCCCGAGCACTTAAGATTCAAGGCTTGATAAACATCCAGTTTGCCATCAAGGACGATCAGGTTTATGTCATCGAGGCCAACCCACGCGCTTCGCGGACCACGCCATTCATAGCCAAGGCCTATCAAGTGCCTTACCTGAATATTGCTACGAAAATCATGCTTGGCACACACAAGTTGAAAGACTTTGACATCAAGCACAAACTGGAAGGATACGCTATAAAAATCCCGGTATTTTCTTTCGATAAATTCCCCGGGGTAGACAAGCGACTGGGGCCTGAAATGAAAAGCACGGGCGAGGCGATTTACTTCATCAAAGATTTGAAAGATCCGTATTTCAGGGAGCTGGAAAGGAATCGGAGTATGTATTTATACAATTGATCAATGTCCAGCGTTCCACGCGGTTACTTCCACAACGCCGTTCCCAGTCGCTTCACGCCATCTTTATTGCTTAAAACAATCTGGTAATGCCCTGCGGGCAAACTTCTCAAACCGTTGATCTTCAATGTTGTTATGTCCTTTGGGTAAATCGTTGACGAAATACCTTCTATTTTCTGTCCCAGATCATTTCGCAATTCCACCGAATCGCCGGTTTTGAAAAAATCGAGGGCGTAGGTAAAAGCCAGTTCGCCCCCAGCTTGGTTGAATGTGAACATTCCGCCATTGCCGAAAACCATTTCGTTCAATTTGATCCATGCCCTGGTAATTTCAGGCAGGCCGTATCCACGCGCATTGTCGGGACTTTCCGCTTGGTCGGCGGAGGCAAAAACCACTTTTAGAATTTCCGAGGCGGTCTTTTCGGGGAACGCACTCCATAGCGAGGCCAGCGCCCCGGCCAACATCGGCGAAGCCAGGGAGGTGCCGCTCGACATCCCCAAAGCGATGCCAACGTTTCCAGCTACCACAATCTCATCGCCAGGTGCCACGAGATCGGGTTTGATTCGACCATCATACGTTGGGCCAAATGAGCTAAAATCGGCACGTATCCCTTCGGGGTTCACAGCCCCTACAGCAATCAATCCCAGTGCATCTGCTGGAACTCCAATGTAGTTCCATTCCCCATCGCCTTCATTCCCTGCTGAATTGCAAACGATCATGCCTTTCGTAGCGGCGATGGCTGCACCACGCGAACCGATAGCAGTTCGCCCGTCAAGATCGAGATAGGTGTGACTCAGCTTGTTATCATTAAAACTCGTGTAGCCAAGCGAGGCATTGATAATGTCAACGCCTATACTGTCAGCCCACTCTGCACCAGCCACCCAATTGGCCTCTTCGATGGGAAATTCGCCGCCAGTATCTTCCGTTTTTAGCAAAAAATACGTCGCATCGGGGGCTGTGCCCACGAAGTATTTTGGCAAATTAGAGGCCATAACAGAAAGCACTGAAGTTCCATGTTGTGCTCCTTCGAACACTCCTGCATCGCGCTCTACAAAATCCCAGCCAGGGAAAAGCCTTCCTTGGAGCGCAACGCTGTCGAACATTGGTATGGTGTCCGCATTGGTAAAACCGCCATCCATAACCGCTATCCAAATGCCAGCGCCTCGATATCCGGCAAGCTGCATTACGGGAAGGCCGAGCAATTCGTTTTGCTGGCCAGCATAGCCCCAGAGCGGGATATCGTCGCCTACAATGGCGGGATCAGAAACCAAGGGCACACGATTTTTTACCGGGCGGTTGGGTGGGTTTCGGTATTTGAGGTGCGGCCCGAGGTAGCGGACAGATTTCACGAAAGGCAGGGATTCTAGATTTTTGGCCGAAGCAGAATCGGCCATAATCGCTGCGGCATTGAGCCAGCGTGAGGTGTTGTGAATTTGTACGCCCCTGTTTTTCAATTGTTTGAGATACGACGGGTTGACAGGTAAGTCATTTTCCACCACCTCGATACTGGCCTTAGCACGGCGTTCGAGGGCACGGGCTGAAAGGAATTCAGCAGGACGACAGCTGCAATATGGAGTGTTGTTTTTATCGTTGAACTCGACCCAGTATTTGTTGATTTTTTGGGAGAACAGCGGTTGTTGGATAAGGATAAAAAGGAGGAGAATGCCCACATTCGCGCTGAGTTGCCATTTCATATAGTGGTAGGAGGCTATCACGGGTAAAAAAAGTAGTTTTTGCATGATGTTAGAGAAGTTGAAGGCCGCAAAGGTTTGTCATTCTTACTTTCGCCTTTCAAAAATCTTATTTAACACTTAATCTATTCAGGTTTCCAACATCCAAAGTCCCATGTCCAACGCCCCTACTTTCTCCATCATCACGGTCGTCTACAATGGCGAGGAGTTCTTGAGTGGCACCATGGAAAGTGTATTTTGCCAAAGCTATCCACACATCGAGTACATTGTGGTGGACGGCGCATCAAAGGACGGTTCTGTGAAAATTATTAAAGAGTACGCCACCAAAATGCCCCACTTGCGCTGGATTTCAGAACCAGACCGTGGTTTGTACGACGCAATGAACAAGGGACTGCGGATGGCAACGGGCGATTTTGTGCAGTTCCTCAATGCAGGCGACTGGCTGCATGCGCCGAACACCATCGAGAAATTGGCTTTACAGGTCACCCCAAGCACAGGCGTATTATATGGAGAAACAATGCTCGTGGACGATGCCCGCAAGCCTCATGGCACCATGAGTGAACTCAGCACACGCCGATGCCCAATCCATTTGCATTGGAAGAAGTACATTGCTGGGATGCTAGTGGTTCACCAGTCTTTCGTGCCGCGCCGTTCGATCTCGCCTGAGTATCGTGCCAGCGCCGAACTTTGCGCTGATTACGACTGGTGTATCGAAATTCTTAAAAAGAGCCAGGAGAATATTCATTTGGGCGGAATAATTACCGATTATCTGATGGGGGGGCTTTCCAAAAAACGCCACCAGCAGAGTCTGCGCAATCGTTTTGATGTGATGCGTTATCATTTTGGGTTGCTTCCAACGCTTCTGTCACATGTTTGGGTATTGATTCGGGCGTTGATACACCGAATTCGAAGATGGGGAAAGGAGCGATATTGAGACATCAGGACATCAGGATATTAGGATATTCTGAAAAATATCCTAATATCCTAATATCCCATCCCCCCAAACAGCTCCACCAACTTTTTCGTCCTGAAATCAAAAATGGCTTCCAATAACCGGCGCACGAAAAGCCAGTTTGCAAAATCACCCAGCCAGCCAAGCGGCACCTGGTAGTGAACGAGGTCCGTCATTTCCACGCCGCCTGGAATGGGTTTGAAATGGTGTTGGTGATGCCAAAGTGCATAAGGGCCCACGCGCTGTTCGTCCACAAAAAACAGGCTCTGTTGAACATGCGTGATTTCTGTCATCCAAAATAATGGGATGCCCAATATGGGCGTGACGGTATAGGTGATCACCTGCCCTGCATACATCTTTCGGGCTGAAAAATCAGGGTCAGAAGTGACCTGAAACCCCATTTTGATTGGAGTTATCTCTTTGAGATTCATGGGATTGGAGAAAAAGTCCCAAGCGGATTCGGGGGATATGGGCAGGCGTTGCACGCTTTTTAGCGAGTGGACGGACATAATATGGAGTGATGGAGTGATGGAGTGATGGAGTGATGGAGTGTGCAAACTTGATTATACCTATTTGGTTCAAAAAAACGAAGCGGCGGTTCAGTATTAATACTGAACCGCCGCTAAAAGTTATTCGCAAAATTAAGCGTGAAAGGAAATCACATATTCTCCTCTATAAATTTTTCCAAATTTTCAGGGTACTCCTTCGTGTGTTCGTAACGGATAATGTCGGTACTGGTTACGATGCCCAAAAGTTCGTGGTCGTCATTCACAATAGGTACGGCATGAAAGAGGTGGCGGGTCAGCAGATCGGCCACTGCGCCCAGATGCTGGCCAGGATCGAGGGTAGCGACCCTGCGCGTCATGACCTCACTGACCTTTATGGATTTGTATTCTTCAACGGATTTTCCTAGCTTGAAAAGGTCCCAAGAGGTTATCATGCCTACAAGTTTTTTGCCTTCCAAAATGGGTATATGGTGAATATGTTTGCTTAGCAGAATTTCTCTGGCTTCACCAAGCGTGCTATCTGGATTAAGGGTAACGACATCCTTCGTCATGTGCGATTGTACAAGTTCGTTCATCATAGGCCGTCAAATATTTTTTTTGTGAAACGGAATTAGTTAGCCCCGAAAGTATGACAATTGGCTTCTTATTTCCAAAGTTAAATTCAAGTTGTTCCAAAAATTTTTCAAAATGCATCTAGATATTTCCGCTTCGCTATGGGCAAAGGATACACAGATTGCAGACCTTTGTGAACCTCTTTTTGCGTCAATCTTCTTTTTTACCAATTCTGTTCTTATGAAAATCCTGTCTCTGATTTCAATTACGTTGTTCATTCTATTTTTTGCCTGCCAAAACCAAAGCCAAAACCCTGAAAACAAAACATCTATGGAAAAGAAACCCGCTCGGAAAGCCTATGCCATTGCGATACATGGTGGTGCTGGCGCGATCAAACGTTCTGAAATGAGTCCTGAAAAAGAAGTCGCCTACCGTGCCGCGCTCGATTCTGCACTCACCATAGGCGAAACGATCTTGAAAAACGGCGGCACAGCACTCGATGCCGTGGAGCAGACCATCACCTTCTTAGAAGATTGTCCATTTTTCAATGCAGGGCGTGGGGCAGTCTTTACCAATGCGGGCAAAAACGAACTGGATGCAAGCATCATGGATGGCGTTACTCAAAATGCAGGCGCAGTTGGTGGAGTCACAACAGTGCGCAACCCCATCCAACTTGCACGAACGGTGATGGAAAAATCCGCCCATGTGCTACTCACTGGTCGCGGTGCTGAAGAATTTGCCGCCGAAAACGGGTTTGAAAAAGTTGACCCCAAATGGTTTTTCACACAAGAACGATGGAACAGTCTGCAAAAAATACTCAACGAGGAAAAATTAAAGGGCAAAACCGGAGACCTCGAGCCAAGGGCCAATCCTGACCATAAATTTGGCACCGTAGGCTGTGTCGCGCTCGATAAGCAGGGCAACCTCGCTGCAGGCACCAGTACCGGGGGCATGACCAACAAACGCTGGAATCGGCTCGGAGATTCGCCCATCATTGGCGCAGGCACTTATGCATCCAACGATGCTTGCGCGGTCTCCTGTACCGGCCACGGCGAATACTTTATCCGTTATTCAGTGGCGCACGATGTCTGGGCGCGTATGATTTATGGTGGGGCCACCCTTGCCGAAGCCACCGATGCAATCATCCATAAAAAACTAGTTGAAAAAGGAGGAGAAGGTGGCCTTATTGCTGTGGACAAAGTTGGCAACATCGTCCTGCCGTTCAATTCCGAAGGAATGTACAGAGGCTGGGCAATTCCTGGAACACGTGAGGTTGCGATCTATAAGGAGTAAAAGATATTTGGATATTGAGAAATTAGAATATTTAAGAACAAACAAATCAAGGCAATATCTCAATATCCAATTATCCAAATTTCTCAATATCGCAATCTATTTCTGCGAAAATACTACCAAAAGCGTTGCTTCTTCCGGGCTAAGCACACGTTCTATTCTGACAAAAACGCCGGGCTGAACTTCGCGGTTCTGACCTAGTTGCATTTCATGGCGGCGAAGTTCGATGATATCGCCCCAATCTTTTAGCGCGGCTTGTTTAGGAGAAAAAGTGCTTAGAAATACAAACTGGCGCGTAGCTTCTTTCATCCAAAATGAATCTGGCTGGGCGTTGTAGTCGCCTTTCACTGTGAAACGATATTCTTGTTTGGTTTCTCCACAAACTTCTTGGCCAATTTCGAGCAGAATGCCCCGGTCGAGCATCAGGCTTTCCAGCGATTGAGAACCGTCTTTTTCAAAATTGTACTGCACCACATGCGGTAGATCTTTGGCAAATATTGGCTCGGGTTTGTACTTGCAGCTGGGTTTGTTCTGACAGGAAAAAAGTGGGATAAGCACTCCAAGCGCAAGAATTCCACTAATCATTTTCATAATAATTGCTTGTAAACCTCGTAGGTTTCAAAACCTACGAGGTTTTAAGTTGAGTAACAAAGAAATGACTTTCGCATCACAAGTTCGAGCGGCAAAAGTAGGTAGTTTTGCGCCGCTAAAAACTGCAATCCGCCCCTGCTTACTGCTACCTCCTCTTATGTCCAGCATGCTCATCCGGAACATCCGTACACTCGTTCAAGCTGAAACCAGCCGACGTTCTCTCGTGAAAGGAGCGGATATGGCTTCGTTACCGCTTTTACAGAATGCATTCTTATTGATTGAAAATGAGCGAATCGCAGCTTTTGGACCAATGGCCGATTGCCCCGAACGTGCAGATGAGGTGCTAGACGCTACCGGACGGCTCGTGTTGCCCTCCTGGTGCGATTCGCACACGCATATTGTGTTCGCGGCTACACGGGAAGAGGAGTTTGTAGACAGGATTCGGGGGCTTTCCTACGAGGAGATCGCGGAACGTGGCGGGGGCATTTTGAATTCTGCGAGAAAGTTGCAAGCTGCCAGTGAAGACGAACTTTTCGAGGGTGCCTGGGAGCGTTTGCAAGAGGTGATCGGTTTGGGCACAGGAGCCATTGAAGTCAAAAGCGGCTACGGACTTACGCTAGAGAGTGAACTTAAAATGCTGCGTGTGGTGCGGCGTTTGAAAGAAAAATCACCCATACCAGTCAAGGCCACGTTTTTGGGCGCTCACGCTGTTCCTGCTGAATACAAAACCCGTCGGGAGGAGTATATTTCTTTGGTAATCAATGAAATGCTGCCAAGGGTAGCTGCTGAGGGGCTGGCGGATTATTGTGATGTTTTTTGCGACAAAGGCTTCTTCAGCCCTGAAGAAACCGAAATTATTTTGAAAGCGGGTTGGAAATGGGGCTTAAAACCAAAAATCCATGCCAACGAACTTGGTCTCACAGGTGGGGTACAGGTGGGCGTGGCAAACAATGCCATTTCGGTAGATCACCTTGAATACACCAGCGAGATCGAAATCGAAGTGCTGAAAAACAGCGACACCCTCCCAACTTTGCTACCCGGTTGTGCATTTTTTCTCGGCATTCCCTTCGCCCAAGCAAGGCAAATGATGGATGCTGGACTGCCTGTAGTGTTAGCCTCTGACTACAACCCCGGCTCTTGCCCATCAGGAAGCATGCCATTCGTAGTATCACTGGCTTGCGCAAAAATGAAAATGCTTCCAGAAGAAGCGGTTAACGCTGCTACCCTCAATGGGGCCCGGGCCATGGAGTTGGAAGCGGATTACGGGACGATTGCTGTCGGGAAAATTGCAAATGTGTTCATAACAAGTCCGATGTTGTCGCTTGCCGGACTTCCCTACGCCTTTGGCAGCAAGGTTGTAGAAGCGGTAGTACTGCGCGGGAAGCGGCATTGATGCTCAGAAAAGCGGTCGGCAATAAAAGGGCTTAGTAGTGCGTTTCGCCGCGTTTTTCAGCGCATGAGCCTGTTAAAGTCAAGGATTTGTTTCATTTCAGAGGTGTCGGATAGGCGGCGTTTGTCTACTTTTGCGGCTTTACCCGTTTACCCGCCATAGCCCTTTAGGGCCATGGCGGGTAAACATACCAAAACGAACAGAAAATAGTATTGACGCTCAACCCTAATGTTAAAACCTCATTTCCCATACAGCACTCCCTTTAGTCAATGAATCTTTTGAAAACTGTAGCAAAACAAACCATCCCAACGAGAAATCCCGTATTCGGTTCTACATTATCCATCAACCTTTGTTAAATTTTTTCAACTGATGCTCAGACTTCTAATCCCTATGCTCGCATGCTTATTCATTAGCATGCCTGCGCTTTTGCGCGCCCAGGTGACTCATGAAATCCAATTCGCACCTTTCGATCCCCACAAAGTTCATGCCCAGCCCCAAAACCCTGACATGCCCTGCGGCAATGCCGGCACTTACACTTTCGGGCAGTTCATTGGCTCCAGTAACGATGTGGCGCCTTCCCCCATTTTTCTTTGCTTCGGCGATTCGCTGCTCGTACAGCACAATGGCGACGCGGACTTGAGTGGCGACCCAGTTCCTGGCACCCAGCCTGGCATAGCCTATGGGTTTTATACCTGCCCACCGTATGCTGATGGGCCCACTTTGCAAGATATTATCGGGGCAGCCATCCCTCCGCCCACAGCGGATACCTGTTTATTGCCTGGTTCTATGAACGGTATGTACATTACGCAACCAGTTGCCAACGGTGGTGCAACATGGTTCTTCAACAGCGGAGCGCTCCAAACCATGTATAACATGGGACAACCGATTTCGCTTTTTTTTGCGCCGATTACAATAGATGATTTTGCAGGAAACAGTTACGAGCCAGCGTCACCGGGGTTTCCTCCCGGCCCTTGTGTGGCAGTGAACACAGCAGCGGCTTTTGAAGTGGTCTATTTGAACGAAATCACCGCCACGGGCATTAACAACAACTTTGGCAACGACTGTCTGGGCCGCTTCACGGTCCGTGGTGGCTATCCACAATACGACAACAATGCGGTGTTCACAATTACCATTTCCCTGGCAAGCAACCCTAATGTGAAAGCCATTGTTCATACTTCTGCTTCGAACCTCTTTCACTTGTCGAGTGTGGCCTTCTCCGTGCCTGTGGCAGGTGTTTATAACGTTGTCATCGAAGATGGGAAAAGTTGCCCGGCATCCTTCCAGATTGACATGAACGTATGCAACCCGGTAGATAACGTAACGCTGATATTCCCAGATACTATTGTGCCACCAGGTAGCACAATTTGCATACCGGTCACGGTAGAAAACTTTGCAATCCTTTCTGGCTCCTTCTCTATCGAATGGGACGAGACAGTATTGCAATACAATGGTCTTCAAAATGTTAACGCTGTCATAGACACAGTTTTTGGTGCTGCCAACCTGAACGCACAACAGACTTCAAATGGCCTGCTCGGTGTTCAAATCTTCAACAATACAAATCCAACCACGATTTACATTTCTGATGACAGTACCTTGTTCGAGATCTGCTTTACGGCGGTGGGTCAATTGGGCGATTGTACCGGGTTGGGCATAACCAATAACCCAACTGGCGTGGCATTGGAAGACAGTATAGGCCAAAATCTGGCACTTTCAGTGGATACTGGTCAAGTGTGTATTGCATTCTTGCCGCTTGAATTTACCTTCGCAGTTATTGATACCAACTGCCTTGGACAGGCTACCTTGGTTATCACGCCGTCAGGAGGGGTATCTCCTTATGAAGTGATTGTGAATGAAAACCCCTTGATACCTGGCCCTACCTATAACGGAGTGGTGTTAAGTCCTGGTGAAACATTTACTGTGCCCACAGTAGGCAGCACGAATAATACCCCTTTTACCTACGACATTTGTGTTCAAGACAACAACGGATTGGGGGCTACGCAATGTACCACGATTGTTGTGAACATACAGCGATTGGGGGCGCAAATCAATTTTGCACAACAACCGCTTTGTAACGGCGCCAGTACCGGGATCATCAATGCCGTTGTATTACAAGGTGGTGTGATCGTTCCCAGCCCTGGCACCAATTATACGTATGCTTGGGCTCCGGCGAACCTGACAGTACAAGGCAGCCTGGTTCAAAACGGTGTGCCGGCGGGCCTTTATACGGTTACCGTTACAGATTTGAACACAGGTTGTTCCGAAGTGGCGTCTGGCACACTGGGGCAGCCTGCCCCATTGAGTTCTCAAAGCGTGACGAACGTACCTCCTTCCTGTTCCGGCGTTTGTGATGGCACCATTACCTATGATGCTGAAGGCGGTGTTCCTTTTGCTGGGCCGGCTTATCAATTCGCTTGGACCTATGTTACGAACAACACGCCTGCCGGCTCAGGCACCGCCAATCCTATCGTGCTGGCCAATGCTTGCGAAGGCGACTATCGCATCACCCTAACCGACGCGAATGGCTGCACCTTCACAGAAGATGTTACGCTGAACAGTTTGCGCGAACTTTCGATCACGAGCAATAGTATTCAAAATATTACTTGCAATGGCGCGGACAATGGCTCTATTGCCATTACAGTTACCGAGTCTGTAATGACTAATGAAACATACACCTTCACATGGACACCTGCTGGTTTCACGCAAACAGGCACAAGCCCCTCTTCTACCTACAGTAACCTTCCTGCCGGGACTTACTCCGTAGTAGCTGTAGACGGTCTCGGCTGCCAAGTTACGCTTGACACCATTATTACCGAGCCAGCGCTGCTTGTATTGGATACCTTCTCATTAGTAAATCCTATCTGTGCACAAGCCAACAGCGGCACTATCTGCGTAATACCACAGGGCGGCACGGGCAACCCAAATAACTTTGTCTATACTTGGAACATACCAGGCGCTGCGGTATGCCAAAGTGGACTTGCCGTAGGCAACTACACCGTGACTGTGACGGACTTAAATGGTTGTCAGGATTCGCTGGTGTTTGATTTGCCAACGCCGCTTCCTCCAGGTTTTACGCCTTCAATTACCCCAGTAAAATGCGGCAATGACGGAGTGCTGTCCGTGAATGCTCCAACAGCAGTCATAATTGTTTGGACGGATATCAATGGAGTACTAATAGACTCTGCGGCTACTATAAGCGGCTTGGCTGGGGGCGAATACATTGTAAAGATAATTGATGGAGGGGGCTGTATCGCTATAGACACAATTACGCTTACGGGTGTTATACCAATGTCCTTTTCGGATACAACGTTTATGGAACCAAATTGCTTTGGATTTGCTGATGGCCAAATCGCCATTGGGGTTCAAGATGGCCAACAACCCTATGTGAACTACACTTGGAATCCTGTGCAGCCGGGCAATAGCCCTGTTATTTTTAATTTAACAGCGGGCACATATTCAGTGACAGTAGTAGACAATGTAGGCTGTACGCTCACAGGCACGTTTGTATTGGGCGAGCCAGCTGCAATCGTCAACGCATTTGACCCCACAGTGATTGGTCGAGTAAGCTGCTTCGGAACTTTCCCATGTGATGGAGCCGCCACCGCTATAACCGCATATACGAATGCCCCAGGCGATTTCACTTACTTGTGGAGCGACGGAGGCCTTTCCGATTCGATTCGGACCGACCTGTGTGCAGGAATACATTTTGTGACCATTGCGGATGGCAATAACTGCAACATTGTGGACACTTTGACAATTACCAGCCCGACAGAGATCACCCTTTCTGCGCTGACAATTACCGAAACAGATTGCTTTGGCGACAGCACAGGTGCGGCGAGCATTACGGCTACCGGAGGTAATGGAGGGCCTTACACGTATCTCTGGAATACTTTCGCTGTAACCCCTGGTATCAATGGCGTTCCTGCCGGCGTTTATACCGTGACGCTGACGGATAATAATAGCTGTACCAATTCAATTGATACCATCAATATTGGCCAGCCAGACCCAATTGGGTTAACCACATCATTTACAGATCCTTCTTGTTTTGGCGGTGAAAACGGCAAAGCTGAGGTAGATGTAATTGGCGGCGTGCCTGGCTACACCTATTTCTGGGCAGATGTCAATGGTGACGATGTTGGAGATGAAAATCTCGCGGAGATGCTTACTGCAGGCACTTACAGCGTGACCGTAACGGATGCGAATGGGTGCAGCTCGGCTACGAACGTGACAATCATGGACCCCGAACCAGTAATAGGCTCCTATGAGCCATTGGCTTCTTTGACATGCAATGGTGACGAATTAATCCTGAACATCGCTTCAATCACAGGCGGCTCAGGTGGCCCATATCGTTTCAGTGTTGACTTTGGCGCAGTGCTCGACCCTAATTTTCCAGTGAGTATCGGTGGTGGCCAACACTACATCACTTATATAGACGTAAAGGACTGTGCAATAACTGATTCGTTCTTTGTTGCCGAACCTTCACCCATTACAGTGACGTTCAATCCAAATGTCATAGAGATCGAATTGGGCGCAACGGCTGATTTGGAACCAATTATTACAGGTGCAGCGGTTATTGGTAGTTTTACCTGGACGCACCCGGAGTCCTTGCTGAACCCGGACACCTTGAACGCCACAGCGTACACATTTTCCAATCTGACCTATACCCTCACCGTGGTGGATTCGTTCGGTTGTTTCGGTTCTGGCTCGGTGGTTGTGAATGTGGATCCAAACCGTAATGTGTACATCCCCAACATCTTCATACCCGCCAACCCCAGTGGGCGGAACGACCATTTCAATGTAAACGTTGGCTTAGGCGTAGAAATCGTCAATTTCATGCGGGTGTATGACCGCTGGGGTGAACTGCTCTACGAGCGCGAAAAATTTATTCCCAACAACGACAACCTCTCTGAAGGTTGGGATGGGCGCTACAACGGCGACTTTGTCACCCCAGGCGTGTTTGTTTACCTCGTTGATGTCAGATTCCTTGATGGGCGTGTGCTGCTCTATCGCGGTGATGTGACAGTGATAAGGTAGGGCGAAATTTATTTCGCAACCTTCACAAATTTTCAAAGAAAAGCCGGAATCAGGGTTACCCGATTCCGGCTTTTCTTTGTGTGCCCAATGTGAGAATAATAAGCCTGCGAGTGTTCCAGTGTCTTGCCCCAATCACTAATCACTAATAAACCAATCACCCTTCCTCCTTAAACGGATGCCTTGGCTGCCATTGCTCCACAGGCTTAAGGTAGTCCAAAATCGTTGGGGCAAACTTGTTGACTACAGGATGCTGATGACGGAGGTAGCAAGAAAGATCCAGTGCCACGGCCCCTATGGAACTCTTGATTTCAAGTGCCGTGCGAGCAAAAACGATGCTTTTGCAGCCAGCGTCCAAGCCGATTTTCACAATATCGTAGAGAATATTCAGGTAAAGTTGGTAATCGTGGTTGAGTGCTTTTTCGTATCCAAGGAAATGCGCCTCAAGTTCGTCCTGGTTTCGGATAGTGGTGTAAAACGCAATCAATTTTCCTTCGAGATAATAGGCAAACATCTGGAAATGTTCACTTAGATCGAGTTCTAGCGCTGCCAGATATTGTTCGTTGAGGTCCACCATGTTGAACCCTGCATTGTTGGCGATTTCGCGGTACAGGTTGTAAATGGTAGGAAGTTCCTGTTGTATTTCGGCGTGCGAGAGTTCGCGCCGTTCGATGCCATCCAGTTTTTTGAAAGCGCGTTTGGCGCGGGTACGGTATTTGGTGGACATGGCGGCCAGATATTCGTCCATATCACGGAATGGAAGATCGAGTACCATATTGGGCTGTATGTCAAATTCCGTGAATCCTTTTTCAACCAAATAACTGCCTTGAGGGTGGTTCTCCGGGGCAATGTCCTTTATCAGGATTACGGGCATTTTAATCCCTTCTCGCCCCAACTTTTCCACTACATTGTCCAAGGCTTTTTCCAACATTTCCATTGCCTGATGTTGACTAATTCTTTGATAATCAAAAAAATAGCCGTGTTCGCCCGTAAGGAGCATATTCCCGCAGATCAGGATGTCCGCGGCAGCTTTTCCTGCTACCCAACGCTTAAACCATTGTGCCAAGCCCCCAAAAAAACAAGGGTCTGTGCGCGGAACGTCTAAGTCGGCAATGTTGTCGTCACCTTTGAAATATTTGATTTGACAAAGCGCCACCCCAACAGGACTTTCATCTTTGTAAAAAACAAGGTATCCAAAACGCATTCCCACAGGCGGGTTTGCTTCCAGAATGCTGAGGTATGGGCGTTGCAGAAAAATATCATTTGCCGGGGCGGTAGCGTCCCAGTCTGGACCTGCCGATTCGATGCTGCGGAAAAAAGCGTAACGGAGAGAATCCGTCAATTCGGCTGCAATAGTTGGCTCCAAGGTTAGTGGTAGCGTTAGAGGATGGGTCATGACTGGTCAGCTGGCAGATGCTGGTTCGCAAAAGAACGCTGCTCGGCAAAAATGGTTGCCTTCATTCGACCAATTGCCACTTTTTCACTTCTTGCAAGGCTGCTTTTTCGTCTCCCCAACCCATTATAGTCATGGTTCCGAGGCCGTCGTAATACAGGAAAAAGAGTTCCAAGATGTGTCGAATGGCGCTGTAATCGCGCTGAAATTCCGCCCAGTTGGTGGCGCGGATGATACGTTTGGCTGGGTCTATAGGTATGGCCAACACTTTGTGGTCGAGTTCGCCGGAATCTTTGAGCAAGAGCAAGCCAATGGGTTGCACTTCGACCACGGAGCCTGTTGGAATGTGTTCGGCCAACAGCAGCACATCAAGCGGATCGCCATCTCCACCGCGCTCCTTGTCCATGCGTGTGGAGGGTATGAATCCATAGTTGATTGGATAAGACATAAAATCCACCCTACGCTCTGATCCTTCCCTTATATCGGGCTGGAATTGAAGCAATTGCTTGTTATATTCGTACTTGGTATTGGTTCCTGCAGGGATTTCTATGACTCCTTGCAGGTGACCGTTGAGCGAAAAAGAGGGTAGGGCGAGGTGGTTCATTTGTTGGTGATTGGTATATTGGTCGTTAAATCTCTTTTTCGATCAAATATGAATTCCGAATCGGGGAGTTCCGATTGATCATTTCGGCCAAAAAACCCGTCAAAAACAACTGTGTGCCAATAATCAAGGCCAAAATGCCAAAGTAAAAAAGCGGTCGGTCGGCGATGCCGTATTCCTGGTAAACCGTTTTGGCAAAAGTCAGATACACCAAAATGCCAAAGCCGATTAGGAACGAAATCAGCCCCAGTGTGCCAAAAAAGTGCATGGGCCGCTTGCCAAATTTGCCTACAAAGGAAATACTCATCAAGTCGAGCGGCCCATTTATGAAGCGCTCGAACCCACCGAATTTCGTGACCCCATATTGCCTGGCCCGGTGTTCTACCACTTTTTCGCCGATTTTAGTAAATCCCGCCCATTTGGCAATAACAGGAATGTAGCGGTGCATTTCACCGTACACTTCGATGGTTTTCACCACATCAAGCCGATAAGCTTTGAGGCCACAGTTGAAATCATGGAGCTTTATTCCGCTCATCCAACGGGTTGCTGCGTTGTAGAGCTTGGTCGGAATGGTCTTAGTGATTGGGTCATGCCGCTCTTTTTTCCAGCCGCTCACGAGGTCGTAGCCGTCCTCGGTGATCATCTTATAGAGTTCTGGAATCTCGTCTGGACTGTCCTGCAAGTCTGCGTCCATGGTGATAACAACGTCACCTTGCGCCATTTGAAAGCCAGTATGCAACCCGGCAGATTTTCCATAATTGCGCCGGAATTTGATGCCGCGCACAAAGGGGTTGATTTCCTTGAGGGCGTTGATGACTTTCCAGGAACGATCGGTACTCCCGTCGTCCACCATGATTATTTCGTACGAAAGGTGATTGGCTTCGCACACACGGCGAATCCAGGCTTCGAGTTTGGGGAGGCTTTCCTCCTCGTTTTTGAGGGGGATGACTATGGAGAGTTGCATGGTTTCTGTTTGAAAAATTGGAGGGCAAAACTACACCTCTAAAGTTCAAAATTCGTCAAAGGGCTGGGCCGCACTTGTTGCTTGTTCGGGGCCAAAGGATCACGTTGTACATACACCGGTAAAATGGTCTCCGTATCTTTATCCACTACAATGGCCTGCTGCTGCTGCCAGGACTTTTCTTTTAGCATGGCCTGCCAACGCTCAAAAAGTTGCGATTGTTCTGCTTCACTAAACTTACTTTTTTCGCCATAAAACCCCTGTTCCTCCCGCTGCCGCCGTGCCTCAAAAAGCGTGACTGCACAAGCCACCGAAATGTTCAGGCTTTCAGCAAATCCAACCTGAGGAATAGTAAAATTACCATCGCACAAGGCCAGTGCTTCGGGGCTAACCCCTTCATCCTCATTGCCAAACAACAATGCCGTCGGTTGATTAAGGTCCAAATCATACACCGAGTCGCTTTGTCCGCCTCCTCCTGCCAAACTTGTAGAAATGATGCGCCCATATCGCTCGCGCACCCTTTTGAAACATTCTTCCAAATCGTCAAAAACATATACATCAATCCATTTGAAGGTGCCGCCTGAGGTGCGCTTGCCCAATATTAGACCGCGCTTGTCAAGGTACTTTTTTGTATATATTACGAACACTTCGCGCACTCCTACCGCATCGCACGAACGAAGCACTGCACTAATGTTGAGCGGGTCGAAAATGTTTTCCAATACTACCGTCAGGTCGGGTTGCGACTGACGGATTACGGAGCGGATTTTTTGTTCGCGTGAGGAGTTCATGGATTTTTTCTAACCACATAGTTCACATAGTATACATATTTTTTTTCTCATTGGGGTGAAACTATGTGTGCTATGTGGTAATTTATTCTACGGGCACAAAGCCAAATTTCTCAAACTTCAAAATATGCACAAACGTGTTTTCCCAATAATCCGGGGCATTGCGGCCATCGTCCAAGGCACTATTCGTGAATATTTTGGAGAACGAAAACTGTCCGCGTAAAGTAGTGCTTGTCTCATCGGCCAAGTGTTCGGGGAAAGATAGTCCGTAACGTGCCAGCATCCTACCAGCGAAAAGTGTCACATCGTAGCCGTTGAAGCCATCCTCATCCGGGATAGTCCCGGTTGCGGTGAAGAATTTCTCCTGAAAATCTTTCAGTTCCTTAACGGAGTAATCAAGCCAGGAAGCTGAACTGATATGCACACTCAGACTGCTAAAGTATTCAGGGTCAATGGCATCAAAGTTGCGCCATTGGGGCATCCCGTATACTTCTACTCTATCGGCCCCTTTCACGTCTTTAAGTTTTCGAAGAAACGCCATTACAAAGTCCTGGCTTGCCCAAATAGGTAACACAAACACAGTGGTACGCCCCGCCCGAAAATATTTTTTCAAATCAATTTTGTCAAAATTGGTGGTTTGATCAGGTACAAGTAGTTCGTTGAAACGCGTACTTCCACCAATTTCCGTATTGGCATTCTGGAAATAAGGCAAACGGTCAGCCTCTTTCTGTTTACATACAAGCGTGACGGCATCAGGACGGGTGTCTTTTCGGATATGCCGCGTAATGGCTTCGCAGTGCGCTCGTAGCGAAGGGTTTATCTGCAAAAAATCAGGGTTTTGGTTTGTTAAATCCACACTTGGACTTTCTGGCGATATCAGAATCTTGCGGCGTTCTTTGGTCCACTCGGCAAATGTTTCTAAATGGCTGGAGCGCACCGGACCAATGAAAACAGAAGATTTCTCGAGGCGCGGATTGGTCAGAAGTTTTTGAAAATCGGCATCGTTGATCTGTGTGTCCCACACATCGGTCACAAGATTGATCTGTAGTTCGCTGCTCAATTGTTCGAGCGCGATTTTCGCACCGGCATAAAACTGAACGGCTAACCGGCTTTTTTCTGGCACTACTCCTCCAGTCATTTGTCCACTCAAAAAGGGCAACAAAAAAGCGATATGGTAGGTTTCTCCCGCTACAGGTGGGGCTGGTTTGTCGGGCAGTCCTCCAATGGGCGGTTTGCCGGAATTGTTTGGTGTCCAGCGTATAGTGTCTATTGGCGCGGGTTTGCCGGGTGTAGGCTTGGAAGGCTGGTTAGGACGAGCCGGACCAGCTGTGCGTCGGGCTGGATTGCAGGCTATGAGGGCAAGGCCAAGTGCAATCAGAAGAAGCGGTATTTTTCTTTTCATTTTGATAGTCAATGTTTTAGCCCAAAATTCATCATTCATCATTCATCACCCTCCCGCCTTTTTCGTGTTCTTATACCCCAGGTCAAGCAACAATTTCAGCACCTTGTCTCGGTGGTCGCCCTGCACGATGATAACGCCGTCTTTGGCACTTCCGCCAGCTGCGCACTTGCTTTTGAGCAGTTTGGCGAGCGCTTCGAAGCTGTCATTGGAGCCGAGGTAGCCCTTCACCACAGTGGCTTCTTTACCACCTTTGCCGCGTTCCAGCCATATTCGCAGGTTTTGCTGAGCAGCGAGTTTGTTTTCTACGGGCGTTTCCTCCTCCTTGATTTTGAAATCTGGGTCGGTTGAAAAAACGAGGCCACCTAGGCCAGAAAGGGAATTTAATTTTTTGCTCATGATAAAGGCACTAAAATCTTTAGCGCAAAAGGTCTCATTTCAAAATTCAGGTCGCCCTCAACTATGATTCCCTCGCCATCAAGATGGACGTGGTTTTCACCTTCAGCGGAAATTTTTACACGACGTGCGGCGTAATGCTCCACAAATTCTGCATCGTAAATTTTACTGTTCAGCATAGCAGGAATGGCAGCAAAATACTGCCATCGGGGGGCGTCTTTTAAGATCACCACTTCAAATAGCCCATCGTCCAGACGGGCATCAGGGGCTATCTGAAAGTTGTAGCCATACATCGGCCCATTGGCAATACTTATGGCAAAACACTTTAGGTCCAATACTTTGTCGTCCAGTTCAATGCGGCAATTTCGGGAGGTGTAACTTAACCCAGCCTCTACTGATTTGAGGAAATACGGCAAAAAGCCGCGCCAATGGCTTCCTTTCATCAGATTGGACACCAGCCCGTCGAATCCTACCCCTGCGATGTTGATGAACAGGCGACCGTTCATTGTGCCACAGTCAATCGTTTGGACTTCTGCGGTATTGAGTTTTTTGATGGCTTCGTCAATATCGCGCCCGTACCCAAGGTGCATTGCAAGTCCGTTTCCAGAGCCTGCCGGGATAATGCCCAAAATGGTCTCGCTGCCCACGAGTGCCGAGCCTACTTCATTTATGGATCCATCGCCGCCAACGGCCACCACGATTTCATAGCCTTCCCTGATGGCTTTTTCAGCCAATTCAGCTGCGTGCCCTTCTTGTTCCGTTCGCCAAATTCCGTACTCGAATTTCTTGTGGTTCAGATGCTTGTCCACGCTGTCCCGGATGTGTTTTTGCAAATTAGTACCTGCTTTCGGGTTCACAATGAACACGATGCGCTGAGGGCGAAGCAGATATGCCAAAAGCTCGTTTTTTACAACCGGATGCGATTCTTGCATTTTTAAAGATGCCTTTTTTGGAAGATGGACGTTGGGCATTAGACGTTAGACTTGCACACAAAAAAATCAGGTTGATGTCCAACGTCCAATCACTTATTTCCTATCCATTACATATCCTCTCCAGCGTTCTATCACAGATTGCATATCTTCTGGCAGTTCCGACTCAAAACGCACATGTTCTTTTGTGGTCGGATGTTCAAATCCCAAAATCTTTGCGTGAAGTGCCTGGCGCGGCAGAAGTGCCAGACAACTTTCTACAAATTGACGGTACTTTGGGTACAGCGTGCCTTTCAAAATTTTGTTGCCGCCATAACGTATATCGCCAAACAGCGTGTGGCCGATAGACTTCAAATGGACACGGATTTGGTGGGTGCGGCCCGTTTCCAAACGACATTCCACAAGGGTACAGTAGTAAAAACGTTCTATAACTTTCCAATGCGTCACGGCCCATTTGCCATCTTCCCCTTCTGGAAAAACCATAAAAAGACGGCGATCATTGGGGTTTCGGCCAATGTTGCCGCGAATGGTGCCAGCGTCGCCTTCCATGTCGCCCCAAACGAGCGCGTAATAGCGCCGTTCCAGGGTATGATGAAAAAATTGGTTGGCGAGATGGGTCATCGCATACCCGTTTTTGGCAACGACCATAATGCCTGTAGTGTCCTTGTCAATTCGATGGACAATGCCCGCACGATTCGGTTCGTTGCCCTCCTTCACGGGTAGTTTGTCTATCTGCTCCTGCAAATGCCAGGCCACGGCGTTCACGAGTGTGCCATTGGGAATGCCCACACCTGGGTGTACCGCGAGGCCGAAAGGTTTGTTTACCACCAATACATCGCTGTCTTCGTACACTATATTGAGCGGTATGTCTTGCGGGGTAATGTCAAAGTTTTCTTCGAGCGATTTGGGCAATACGATGGAAATGGTATTGCCTGGCCTGACCCTGTAGTTAGGCTTTACGTCGCGCTCGTCCACGCGAACAGAGCCAGCCCGGATGGCATTTTGCACCTTGTTGCGGGAGCGGTTGGCGAGCCGGTCCATCAGGAACTTGTCGAGGCGAATCAAAGATTGTTTCGGGTCGGCTACAATCTCATGCCGCTCGAAGTACTCTTCATTGGCTACCGCGTCATCATCTGCCTCTATTTCAACATTTTGCAACGGGGCGGGCACAATTTCTTCAGTATCTGGTACTGTGTGGTTCATTTCGGAAATAGTCATATTAGCGCGAAGATAGGGCTAATTAAGACATTGGACGTTGGATTTGAAGCCCCAATCCTAAACTGATCCCCAATTTAGCAATCAGCTTTCACCAACCACCGACCACCAATCACCGCTTTCTCGGCTGGTTCCACTCTTCTTTTTCTGCAAAGCGAACAATGATTTTCATAAAATTAATCATGGAAAGAAATACCAAGAAACCGACCGTAACCACTATATAAATCCAACGGTAACTGCCCGCTTCACGAAGTGGGATATCCGAAAAACCCCATGCCGCCATACTGGTGCATAGCGCTAAGGCCAAATAACTGTACATCGAAGCGCCCCAGTATTTAACAAAACTGCTTGCGCGGAGGCTCAAAATGCTGTTCATCATGGCGAAAAAAAGCATAAAAGCTGAGCCGATAGACCATGCAAAAAGCCTGTCAAGCGGGAATATGCCTGATGCAGTAAGCAGCCAACCGATTCCCATAATGACAAGCACAACCGCAAAAATGGCCGCAGCCTGCATTGGTGGGCGATCAAGTTTGTTGAAGAGATTGGTCATGTCGTGTGATTGTTGAATTGGTTATTTTTAACTATTTACTGAACAAATGCACCCATGAATCACCCCAGGCAAATTTTCCAGCCTTCTCATTGCTCTTGGCATGTGGTGCGGCTAAAAGTGATACTACCTCAAACGCTTTTTTTACTTGATTTTCACCGACTTGTGTAGAGGACGGTGCCACCACCGTTTCGGCTACATACCCGTGCAACAGCGCGGAATAATGGCGGCGAAAGAGATCAGGATTGCCAAAGATGTCAACTCCTAAGACCTGGTCTCCGCATACGGCCACCATACCTACTACATCATGGCGAGCAGAAAAGGAGCTTGCTAATTGGCGCAGATAGGCATCCCTACGGGACTTTTCTGCGCTTTCATTATCGAGCGCCGTGTAGGCTTTGGTAGATGATTCGGCGTTGTTTGCCTTGGTCACTTTTGCCACAGCATCCCACACTTCTTGTTGATTGCCATCGTTTTGTACTGCGCGCCGCACTTGTGGGCTGGCTACATTGTAATAACCTTTAAAAGCTGCCGCTTCTTTTTCAACAGCCGGGGCGTTTGGATCATAGTAAGTGGAACGGCCGGCTTCTACACAAAACACCTCAATGTTGCGCACTGTCATGGGCAGTATTATCTCGTGGTGGGCAATGACGCGGTCTTGGTTGCCTCCTTTCACCACATCGCCCGAAAGCAACAGTACAGTGTCCTGTGTTTTATTCTGCACCGTTAGGCCATGATACCAAGCTTCGCCGCCGCGCCCAAATTGTTTTTGTTCCATGACTCGAAAGCCCGGCGATTGCATACCTTCCGCAAGCGTTTTTAGGTTTTGTATTTTGGCATTGGCCTCGACCATTTCTGCGGAAGCCACCACCGGATAGAGACGCAGGTTTTCGTGCTGCCAATTTGGGTTTTCTTCGGTCAGAAGGGTAAGCGGGCTTTGTTTCGGATTGTTATTAGAGAAGGAATGCGGGGCATCATTGACACAAGAAGTCAATGCAAGTGCCAAAAAAAAAGCGAAGAAGAGTAGATTTTTCATAATTGAACCAGGTTTTAGAGAATGGGTGGGTTAGTTTGATCGGCTACAACTTCCCGTCCAGAGCACTCAAGACAAACTTTAGGGAAGTTTTTTACCAAACATCAAAAGTACCCAACGCCGTTGTACCGCAAATGTTTTTTTTTCAAAATGCGCCGCAAAAAAAACTCCCGAAAAAAATAGGATTGCTGTAACATCGCCCCATTCCTGCCGTCTGGCTTATAACGGTGGCGCAAAATGCACTTCGCACAATTTTTAGATACTGAACGAAACGCATGACCTGGGATCTTTTTCACGAACAAGTTTTTCCAATCCGACACAAACTCTACCGATTCGCGCTGCGTATCACGGGTAGTGTGCACGAGGCAGAGGATGTAGTGCAGGAAGTGCTTGAAAAAGTGTGGAAAACTGCTCCAGAGCAAGTTGGGAACATACAAAATTGGGAAGCCTGGTGCATGACCCTGACGCGCAACCGCTCACTCGACAAAACACGCAGCCAAACCCTGCGCCGTTCCGCACCACTTGATGGTGTGGCTGAAAGAAGTAGCGATTCTGCCACGCCAGCGCAAGCTGCCGAACGGAACGATTTGGTAAATAGAGTCAAGATGATGATGCAACAATTGCCAGAAAAACAACGACTTGTGATGCACTTGCGCGATATAGAAGAACTTTCGTACGATGAGATTGCCGAATCGCTCGGCATCAGCCTCGATCAAGTGAAAGTAAACCTACACCGCGCCCGTAAAAGCATCCGTGAAAAAATGATCAACGATTAAAAATGAAATACGAAGAAATTCACGAAATGCTCGACCGCTATTGGGAAGGCGAAACTACGCTCGAAGAAGAGCGCAAGATCAAAGCCTATTTCAATTCCGGGTCAATAGATGAGCGCCTGCGACCCGTTGTGCCGATGTTTCAGGCACTGCGTGAAGAACAGGCGGTTCAACTGACCAACAAGGCCAAAACCGCGCAGCTTCGTCCACAGAGTTACCATTGGGCGGTGGCGGCTTCCATAACCTTGCTTTTAACGGCAAGCTGGTGCTTGTTCCAGAACGTAAAAGAAGTGAAAACCGAGTCCCCCGTAGCTGTACAGGCCCCTTCAGGCCAACCAAAGTCCCAAGAGAAAGCAGTGGTTGAAACACCGCCTAATACCATTGTTTTGGAGGAGAAAATCATTCCGAAAACTGGTACGTTGAAGAAAAAAAATCTGCCAAAACGCTCAAAGACACAAGAAATTGACCCCGAAACCGCCCAAGCCATGGCCGAGATAAAGGCCGCACTAGCCCTCGTATCTTCCAAACTCGACAAGGGTCGCAACGAGGCGGTTAAAGGTGCTACTCATCTCGAAGCCCTGGATAAGGTGCCAAAGCGGAAAGAAGGGTAGGGAATGTCCAATATCCAATGACCTAAGGAACGGTGTCAAAATCAATCAGTCACTCAATTTTTTCAAGCTATGAAACAACTCTTTTTTTCGATGCTCCTCCTATTAGCAGGAGCTTTCTCTGCCTCTGCGCAGAATGACGCTATTACCCGTTTTTTCGAACAGTATGCCGAAGACGAGCGTTTTACGGTGGTGTACATTGCCCCGAAACTCTTTCAACTCGCAGCCAAAATCGAAACCGATGACGAGGATTGGAACAACATCCGTGAAGTGGTGAAAGACCTTGGTGGCCTGCGCGTGCTTGTAGCAGACAGTATAACCGATGGGGTTGCACTTTACAAAGCAGCGCTTTCAAAAGTACCAACCAACGAGTATTCTGAGCTGCTCACCGTGCGCGATAAAGACGAGCACGTGCGCATCTGGACCAAAGATTCTGGCAATATCATCGAAGAACTACTCCTTCTGGTGGGCAAGCCTGACGAGTTTGTATTGCTGAGTTTCACCGGCAAGATTGACCTCGACAAAATTTCGGCACTCTCGAAGGTCCTCAACGTGAAAGGAGCCGACCAATTGGAAAAAATCAAGACCACCGACAAGGGAAAAAACAAGGACAACAAAAACTGATTCAAACCATGAAAGCAATTCAGTTTTTTATCGCCTTTTTTCTGACAGCCAATACACTACAAGCGCAAGACTTTGGCCTGTACTGGAAATACAAAGACTATGATGGCGCTGTCGCTGTGAGCGTTCCACGCTGGGCAACTTTTCTCGGATCGGCCTTTATGGATGAAAAAGCAGACCGTAAGTTAGTACGCAAAATCCGAAAAGCCCGGGTACTGTTTTTTGAAGACGAAAGCCCGTTCAGCCAGCGTGATTTGAAAAAGTTTGTCCGAAAGGCCAAACGTCGCGGCCTCGATGAACTTGTGACGGTACGCAGCGGCAAAACCCACGTAAGGATTTTGGCCAAATCGCACAATAGCACCATAAAAAAAGTCGTGGTGCTGTTCAGTTCGCCAGATGGAGCAGGGCTTGTGACCGTGAAAGGAAAATTCAAGCTCGATGAAATCAATCGAGCGATTGAAAAGTCCAGCAAAGAGGGCAAAAAGAAAGATGGAAGTCCTAAGATTCCCAACTTGCCCAAAGTGCCGGTGATTCGAGCCTGAGCATTGACAAACGAATAAAAAAAAGCCTTGAGCGTCTGTCTCAAGGCTTTTTTGTTCTAACAAGCTCACCTACTCACAATCGTCGTGTCTCTATCATACACCAGAGGCGCAAAAACGCCAATCGGATTGGCTGAACCGCGTACATTGCTCTTGATGGGAGAGGGCTGTGCGAAGGGATTGAGGTTACCGCCAACGGCCAGCTGCACACTTTCTGCAAAATCATAATAGTCTCGCGTGACGTGGTAAATCGTGTTGAATACCGTGTCGCCCTCAGCAAGTTCATAACCCGTGCCAAAGGCAATAAGCGACGTTTGCGAAAAACGGTCAGTGACCAAAAAATCCTGATCCGGAACACTGTCCAATGAACTGTAATTCAACAACCTGCGGTAAAAATTTTCCTGATTTTGGTCGTCTGAAATGTAGGTCAGCATCCGCGCCAGCGTGTCCAATTCGGGGCTGAACTCGACCACTATGCTGTCAATCGGCACCTTCGGGAGCATGGTAGTAGTGCCGGTGATGTCGCCCCCGTTGGCGGGAAGTCGGATGTTCAGCACGAACTCGGTGCCGGGTGTAGCAGGTACAAGGTTATCACCCACATAATTGAAAAATTTTATCGGGTTCTGCACTGCCACGAATTGATTTTTCAAGGTGTCCGTTTGGCCATTATACGATATGGTGACCAATGCCCCTTCGAGCAAGGTGTTTTGCAAGAAATTGGAACTAAGCCCAAGGGTGTCGAAAAATGCGTAGCTCCGGGTCATCAGCAGGCGGAAAGGTTTACCTGGTTCGAGATAACACTCTACCACAGGCTGACGATCATATTCGGGCAGGTCTATTTCTACGTCTTTTGTAAGGTTGCAGGCCATCAAAAAGACAAGGGCGGAAAGGCTGAGGATGTTTTTCAAAATATTGATTTTTATGTGCTTAAAACTTAAAATTCCAGGTCAAACTCGGCAGTATCGGGAAAAGTGACACCTGTTTTGCTTTGATTTCAAAAGGCACTTCTCCCAGTGGCGTAGTTTGGGTTTCAACAGCAATTGTTATAAAATAAGGGTTGCGGCGGTCGGTGGCGTTGTACACGCTGAGGGTGAGGTCGTTTTCAAAACGATTACGCTTTTTCCATTTGTACACGATGCCGAGGTCCGCACGGGTGTAAGCAGGATAACGGAAAGTGTTGCGTGCTCCGTAAATTGGCACAAAAAACTCCGATTGTGCCCCTGGAATATCGTTCAAAGCAAAGCGCCCGCTCGGTAGCCAGGCAGGATAGCCCGAAGTGTACACCCAGGTTGCGGTGAGTTGAAGTGATTTGTTTGTGCCTTTTTTTGTCCACTTGTGTGCATCCCAGAGCGCAACCACGCTGAGGTTATGCCGGGTGTCGTGGCGGGGCGGAAACCAGGCACCGTTGTCAATTTCAGGGAATTCGCCCTTTCTTACCCAAGCCAGGGTGTATCCGATCCAGCCCGTGAGCCTCCCTTCCTTTTTTTCGATTTCCAATTCGAGCGGGCTGTATGCGTAGCCTCGGCCAATGGCGAGTTCCTCTTCGAGTTCGTTGTTGCCAAAAAGTTCGGCCCCGTCCTTGAAGTCCACCGCATTTTGCAACCATTTATACCAGGCTTCCCAGGTAACAAGTATTTGATCTCCAATGAGATATGAGGTTCCGATGGCAATTTGGTCGCTGACTTCGGGTTTTACACCTTCAGTGCTTGGATACCAAATATCGGTTGGTAAAGAAAGTCCGCTGCTGGCCAGCAGGTGAACGTATTGGTTCATTCGGGCGTAGGAGGCCTTGAGCGAAAGACGGTCATTCAGCTCATAATTGGCTGCTACACGCGGCTCGATGTTGGCGTAAAACGCTGGATTGTTGTCCCACAAGGAAAGGCGCATACCGTAGTTTAATTTTAAGCGATCAATGGCCCATTCGTCTGAGATATACGCACCATATTCCCAGCCATCGTAATCGCGTCCGGCCTCAAAGCGCACCCTGCCATCATCACTGCCCGCTTTAAGGCGTGCTGTGATGAAATCGTGGTAAGTGAAATTGGCGCCAAAGCGCACCGTGTGGCTGTTGTTCGGCTGCCAATAAAAATCCACTTTTGTGTTCGCATCCATCACATTGCTGCCAAGCGAGAAAGAAAAGCCTTGCAATTGGTTTTGGATTTTGTAGCGGTAATCAGAATAAGTAAAGGTGGTGTTGGCGAACAGGGTAGGGCCAAAAACGTGGTTCCACCGCGCCGTCCCGGTGGCGTTTCCCCAATCAAAACGAAAGTCGAAAGTCGGGTCCTTGAACGTAAAAACATCTCTCCCAAAATAACCGCTCAGGTATAACCTGTCTTTGGGCGAAAGCGTGAAATTGACCTTTGTGTTGAGGTCGTAGAAAAAATAGCGCGGGATTTTGTTGTATTCTGGATCCCCTGCGTTTGCCTTGTTGATCTGTTCTGTTATTAGGTCGGCATAGGTACGCCTACCACTGACGATAAACGAGGATTTGTCTTTTTGTATCGGCCCTTCCAGCGTTAACCTGCTGGAAATGAGTCCTATACCACCTGTACCACTCAGTTTTTTATTGTTTCCCTCCTTCATCCGCACGTCAATCACCGAAGACAAGCGACCTCCGTATTGGGCCGGAAACCCACCTTTATAAACTTTCAAGTCCTTCACAGCGTCGGAGTTGAACGTGCTGAAAAAACCAAACAAGTGATTGGCGTTGTACACCACCGCTTCGTCCAGCACGATGAGGTTCTGGTCATTGTTGCCTCCGCGCACAAACAGGCCGGTGGTGCCCTCAGCACCGGGCGTGATACCAGGCTTGAGTTGCAGGATTTTGATGATGTCGGTTTCGCCAAAAAGCGCGGGCAGGGCTTTTACCTCGCGGGTTGAAATGGTGGAGACCGACATTTCGGTGCTTTTGCGTTTTTCGTCCAGCGCGTTGGCTTTTATCACCACTTCATCGAGCAGTGAGCCAACTGGAACAAGTTCTATGTCCAACTTGATCGCGCCTCGCGGCAGCACTTTCAGCGTCTGTGTCTGGTAGCCGATGTAAGCAAAACGCAGAAGTGCCGAGTCGTTTCCTTCTGGAATAGAAAGCGAGTAAAAACCATATTCGTTGCTGGCGTTGCCCTTGCCGAGGCCGGGGGCTTGAACGGTGGCGCCAATGAGCGATTCTCCGTTTTGTCTGTCGCGCATAGAGCCACTTACTGTGGCATTTTGTGCTGAGCCGAAGAAAGGGAAAAGTATTAAGAAGGAGAGAAGGGCGGAGTAGTTCATACAATAGATGTTTGGATGGCCTCGAAAACAGGCACTTTGGAACTTTGTTCTGCAAATGGCGGGAAAACCACTGCCTTTTGGAATTTAATTCGACCAAGCATGGGTATGCCTCGCTTTTTAAATGGAAAATGCGCGACATTGCTAGCACCTTGATTTCAGTTATATTTTGTGGAAGGCCTAACGAATGAGGCGAAACCAAATTTTCCAAAAGTGGAGGGTTTCAACCAAAGGTGGGAATGGTTCAACGAGCGGCGTTAAGTTGAAGCATCTTGAAGCAGCCTGTTACAGTTTTTTTCTTCGAGTATGTTTTAAATCTTTCCGCCCATGCGGTGGCTTGGAATTTATTTGAATACATTGCACACGTTTTTGCTCCCCCGCTCATGTGCGCCGGGGCGATTCATAATCCGTTTTACCCGCCATAGCGCCTCGCCGCCGTAAAGGCTAAGGCGAGTAAAAGCGCGAAGGCGGGTTGCCCACATAGCGCGAAACAGGGTCGGTGCCAAGCCTCAAAGGAGGTACATCACGCTAATCATTTTTATGCTCAGTAACCTTCCAACAGTAACTGCGAAGGTTTTTTCAATCCACATCCTTGCTGCGTATCCTCTACTGGACTCTCTAGTGGGTCTTAACCGATTTTTTCATTTCTAAACACTCACCAAAGATGAAACAAACTTTTAATTTAACGCTCCAACGCTCCAACGAAATTCTAGGAATTTAGTAGTAGGGTTAATATTTGCCCTGCTATTCGGAATGAATTCATAGTCTTTTGCTCAACCCTGTGACCTGCTTGCAAACTTCTCATTCACGGTTACCGGATGCGATGTAGAGTTTCAGCCTTACAGCAATGGAGTCGGCATGACACATTTCTGGACATTTCAATCAGATAGTACTGGATTAATCTCCACCTCAAATATTGCTACACCGATACATACTTTTGGTGTTACTAATCCTGGAATAAGGACCGTAACCCACACAGTTACAATTGGAGGGGTGATGTACACCTGTACAAAACAAATCTATGTGAGATGTACTACGGGTTGCACAGACAGAGAGTTTAGTTATATCGTAAATGGCTGCTCTGTTACATTCTTTTCAACCTACCCCGCCCAAAACTGGAATTTTGGTGATGGAAACACTTCAAATCTGGTCAATCCAATTTTCTTTTCACCCACACTACACTGCGATATACCTATCGCAGTGTAGTGGTTACTGACCCCCTACGGACTGGAAGGCCCATGGGAACAGGTTTTGGATAATCCTGCAATGAATGAATACACCTATTTTGGTTGGTCAGAATTTTCGCCTGACGGCCAACGCTATCTGATCAATCATGCCAATGTAGGGAAAGCAGTATACGAATTTGACCGCTGTTCAGGGCTGCTTTCCCAACCTCTTTTTCTCCCAGAAACCAGCATTTGGAATTTCGCAGCGTCATTTTCTCAGAACAGCCGCTTTCTTTACTCGACCAGCAACGGTATCAAAACGCTGTGTCAATACGATTTGTCAGCCAGTAACGTGAGTGCATCGAAAGTAACGCTTGCTGAATGGGACGGGGCGGTTGATTCATTCAACGTGCCCGCGGTATTTGGCTATATGCAACATGGCCCCGACGGTAAGATCTATATTTGGGCGGTTGGAAGTTCTTATATGCACATTGTGGATTTCCCCAACCGCCCAGGCGTTGAATGCGGTCTGCGCCAACGTTCCATTCAATTGCCTGGGACTTGTTCAGCACCAAGCCTCTACTATCCCAACTACTGCCTCGGCCCCATAGACGGATCTTCCTGCGACACCCTTGGGATAGACAATCTGCCCTCCGCTCTTTTCCGCTATGACATAGAGGACACGCTCGCTCCCCTGCAGGTGACCTTTACAGATGTATCGTCTTACCTGCCTACCGCATGGCATTGGGATTTTGGGGATGGCAGCATGAGCCAGGACACGAACCCTGTACACACTTACGCACTGCCGGGTACGTACAATGTGTGCCTCATCGTGAGCAATGCTTATGCTGCCGACACTTTTTGCCGTCAGGTAGTGGTAGGCACCACGGGTATATATGAGTTGCCAGCATTGCCACATGCGCAGGTAAGTCCCAACCCTTTTTCGAGCGAGATACGGGTCAGTTTGCCGGCTTTGGTGGGCGTGTCTCCCCATTTTGTGCTGTACGACCTTTTTGGCCGCGAGGTCCAATCGGCCTGGCTTCGGGATTTTGACACTTACCTGTCGCTGTCACAGCTGCCTGCGGGCATGTATGTGTGGCAGTTGAGGTGGAACGGGGTGCAGACGCAGAGCGGGCGGGTGGTGAAGCAGTAGGGGGGAAGTATAATTGATAGTCTCACTTCAAGTGAGACTATCAGCCCCTACCTTCACGCCAGAAAATCTAATTCATTATCCAGCCGTTGTTGGCGTCCTCGCCATAGCCGTCAGGCTAAGGCTTGAAACACCAACAACAGCAAAAAAAGGTTGCTAAAATATTTTTCAAAAAATACCATACAATTTGTTTGTTGTAAACAACTTGTTTATATTTGTGCCGTCTTAAGTGTAACAAAACAAACAGGTTATGCCACAACTTGAAGTTTTAGAAAGCAAAAAAGGCACGAAAGTCGTTGCTGCTTCAAACCTCCACAGTACACTCAAACTCCCTGTTCGGCAGTATGGCGGTCAAATCCGTCGCTGGCTGCGAGACGTGTACGAGTTTGCCGACGGCATTCGTCGCCCACAACCTTACCGGGATTTTGCCAAGCGCCCACGTCCTGGCGAGCCGCTAGAAGATTTCTACCTCACGCTCGAACTCGCCAAACTCATCGCTTTGCGCACCAACAGCAAGGATAAACTCAAATATGCCCGTATGTTGGATGTGTTTGCCCATAATGGGCAGATGAATCTTTTTGTACAAACCTCGTAGGTTTTTGAAACCTACGAGGTTTGTAGTATCACTGTGTGGATTTTTGCGCCCCTGCAACATCGTTGCGGCCAAAATCAGTTCACCAAACACACAGACCAATGCGCACAACACAATGCTTCCTATTCTTCCTCATCCTTCTTTCTCAAAAACTTAGCGCTGACAACCGCTTTACCCGCCATTGTCTTACCCAAGGCGGGGTTTCTCCCATTATTTCTGAAGTAACCGTCTATCGTTCCGGCGCGAAAATCAGCAGTGTTGCGACGGTCAAAATCCCTGCTGGGAAATCAGAGGTGATTTTTGAAAACCTCTCGCCTTATTTCAACCCAAACAGTTTACAGGTAAAAATCAAGGGCGGCGCCACGCTCATTGCAGCTACTTTCCAACTCAAAACGCCCGGTCCAGCACCTGAAAACCCTCGTGCCCCTCTTCTCCGCGATTCGCTCGTTTTGCTTGGCGACGAGTTCACCCGTATCCGCGACGAACGTGAAGTGTTAGGGCAAGAACAAGCCGTTATCGAACGAAAATTGGATCAAATCGGGACGACCACCGATAGCCCAAATAGTGCCAGAACGCTCACTGTGACTGAGTTGCGCGAACTTTCCGCTTTTTACCGACAGCGCCTGTTGGAAATAAAAGACCGTTTGTTGCAACTGGCCATCAAAGAGCGAAAAACCAATGCGATCTACCAGAAAACGCAGCAGGATTTACAAAAAATACAGCCCAATATGGGCAACAGCACTGGCGAAATCACCTTGAAAGTAGAATCCTTGACCGCTCAATCGGTTGAAATCATTTGTACTTACCTCATCACGCAAGCCAGCTGGAGCCCACTATATGACCTGCGCTCTGATGGTCTGGACAAGCCACTGCGACTCATTTACAAGGCCAATATTCGCAACCTGTCGGGTTTTGACTGGAAGGCCGTGAAACTCCAGCTTTCCACGGCCAACCCTTTGGCCAACAACGATCGCCCTATTCTCACGCCTGTTTTTGTGGATTTCCGCCCGGTGTATGCTTATCAGCAACAATTGGACCTTGCGAAAAAAGATATGAACACTTACAATATGGTGCAGGCTCCCGCATCTTCAGTGCCCAGGGATATGGCGCGTGGCGCAGGTGGAGAAGACGACAGAGCGCTGGAAGAAATAGTTTTTCAGCCTCCCGCAACCGAAGGCGGCGGCGATGACTTGGTCACCAATTTCGACTTGCCCAATCCTCAAGACATCCTGGCCGATGGGCAAGACAATATCGTAACAGTAGACGAGCAAGATGTTCCCGCAGAATACGAATACCACGCGGTGCCCAAACTCGAGCCTTCAGTATTCCTGTTGGCAAAAATTACAGATTATGGCCGTTTCAACCTACTTCCTGGTGTAGCAAACATTTTTTATCAAGATACCTACATCGGCCAAACAACCGTGAACCCCCATACCGTGAGTGATACGCTTTTGCTCTCTTTGGGTCGCGACGAGCAAATCACGGTCAAGCGTGTGCAGCCCAAGGATTTCACTGAAAAGCGCAAGGTATTCAGCAACACGATAAAAGAGACTTACACCTACGAAATAGCCATAAAAAACAATAAATCCATCCCAATCAAAGTGGAGATATTGGATCAAGTACCGGTTTCGAAGCAAAAGGAAATCGTCGTCGAATTGTTGGAGTCTGAAGGAGCTGCCTACAACAGTGAGTTTGGAAAACTAAAATGGGAGATTGAAATACCAGCTAACCAGAACAAACGTGTAAGATTTAGCTATTCGGTAAAATACCCGAAAGACAAAGCCGTGGGGACGTTCAGGCAATAGCTAATAGCCTGCCGAGTTCAATCATACGCATAAAACGAATCCCCTATGGCAATGGCTTTATCCCGGGCTGCGGCACTAGTATAGGCAATGACTACAACAAGGTTTGTGCTGCTTTTTTCATCGAGCAAAGTGAGGATAAATGCACCAACTCCATCCTTTGTCCCTTCAACAAAGTAGCCTTTGAAATCATGAATTTGCAGTTCATCCACAGCAGTGATGTTGTCGTATTCCATTTCTTCTGCAGCGACTACGAGTGCATCGGCCAGGGTTTCTTTTGTAACCTCCCCGTCTTGTTCCACATAAATAGCCAATATTATATCACTGCCTTCGGCACCAAATTCCTGTGCATTGTTGGTCGTGACCCGCAAGTTTGAAGGAGCACTGAAGCCGACACCATGGTCGTCCCAACGCCAATCCTTTTGCGCAAATGCCGTGTTTAAAATGAAGGTGCAGACAATAAAAAGCGCTGGTTTAATTAATTTTCTCATAATAGAATATTGATTGTTGAAAGTTGAATTGAAAAAATGCTGGCACAAAAGTGGCAATTCACTTCTGATATTTTGCCAGTAAAAATACGGTGCTTTGAAAATCGGGTGTTTTTACGGGTATGGTCGTTGTTTTTGTTTCTTCTTTGTTGCGCGCCCCGCCTATTTTGGCCAGATGCTTAAATCTATTTGTCGAGCCAAATTTCTACTGAACTTGCGCCGAAAAACCAGCCATTTCACCATGAAATTTTCAACACCCCTGTCCCGGTCAGGTTTTTGGGCTATATTTGGCTTGAGCACCTTGTTGCTCAACCTTGTAGCACACCAATATCCCGAGTTCGTTGAAAAATGGTACAGCCGGGGACTTTTCCAGTGGGTTCGCCGTGGTTTTGATTGGACTACTGGGCAATTGCCATTCCCCGCTTTTTATTTATTTTGGATCGGCGTAATGTTGTTTTGGATCATGATGTACAGGTCCCGCCCAAGGCAGGTGACTTGGAAGCCCAAATTGACATACTGGTTTAGTCGTATCGCCGGGTTTGCAGGATTTCTGGTTGGATGGTTCTTCTGGCTGTGGGCGTTCAATTATGCTCGCATTCCTTTGGAAACGCAAATGAGATTGGATGTGCAGCCTCTTGATTCAACCGCGCTTTGGCAGGAACTCAGATCCGAAACACGAGCCGTGGACTCTCTACGAAAAACGCTGGTGGGAGACGACACCACTGCCTTGAACGATCAGCGATTGTGGCCCTCTCATGCTGAAGATACCATCCGTGAAGCAGTAGAAAAATGGCTTGCAAGCGAGTATTTCCCGGTGTGGGGCAGGGTCCGCGGGCGTTTCATTTATCCGGAAGGCACCTTGTTCAAATTTGGCGCCTCCGGCATTTACTGGCCTTTCATCGGTGAAGGCAACCTAGAAGCGGGCATGCACCCTTTGCGAAAATTGCCTTCAATGGCCCACGAAATGAGCCACGGTTATGGTTTTACGGATGAAGGGGTTTGTAACTTTATTGCATATGTGGTGTGCGCTCAACATTCAAATGCCTACATCGCATATTGCGCCCGACTGGATTATTGGGAAACCGTGGCCCGTGCTTGTTTGGATAGCGACCCCGAGCGATACCTGTCCCAATTTAAACCATTCATTCCCAAGGGCATAGTAGCCGATGAACACGCCATTCGTGCACAACACCGGAAGTTCAAGGAGCTCGCGCCAGCCATTCGGTATGAGGTCTATGATTCTTATTTGAAAGCGCAGGGCATTGAATCTGGTATGCTCAATTATGAGGAAGTGTTGATGTTGGTAAGCGCATGGCGGAAATCCCAACACGGCAATGAATAATCTTCCAAAGGCTGGGTTTTTAACTTGAAAACACCACTTTTGCCCTGCAGAAAATATGGGCATGAACAACAACGAAAAAAAATCAGGCTGGGAACTGATGAAGGTGATCTTCGCCAGTTCACTGGGCACCTTGATCGAGTGGTACGATTTTTACATTTATGGCGCGCTGGCGCCCATCATCGCTGTCCAGTTTTTTCCATCAGATAATCCAACTGCAGCGTTCCTGGCCGCTTTGGCCACCTTCGCTGCCGGTTTTGTGGTTCGGCCATTCGGCGCACTGGTGTTTGGCCGCTTGGGTGATCTGGTAGGGCGAAAATACACATTTTTGGTCACCCTGCTGTTGATGGGCGTATCCACTTTTGCCATTGGCTTTGTGCCGACTTACAAGGAAATTGGCTTTGCCGCACCTTGCATCATATTGGCCTTGCGCCTCATACAAGGGCTTGCTTTGGGCGGCGAGTACGGCGGCGCAGCAACGTATGTGGCAGAACATTCGCCCGAAAACCGCCGTGGATATTATACCTCGTTCATTCAGACGACGGCTACTTTGGGCTTGTTTCTCTCCTTGGGTGTGATACTGACTACCAAAAATTCCTTAGGCGATACGGTGTTCAACGATTGGGGCTGGCGGGTGCCGTTCTGGGCTTCTATTGTCCTGGTCCTTGTTTCGGTCTACATCCGCTTGAAAATGGCGGAATCGCCCTTGTTCTCTAAAATAAAGGCCGAAGGGAAAATCTCGAAAAACCCGCTGAAAGAATCTTTCACCAAAAAGCCCAACCTCAAACTGGTGCTGTTGGCACTTTTTGGCGCGGTGATGGGTCAGGGCGTAGTGTGGTACACGGGGCAGTTTTATGCGCAGACTTTTATTGAGCGGACATTGGGCGTGGAGTTTGAGCAGACACGCTACATCCTGATTATCGCCATTTTAGCAGCAACGCCATTTTTCTTGGTGTTCGGTGCATTGAGCGACCGGATTGGGCGCAAACCCATCATGTTGGCGGGGATGTTGTTGGCTGTGCTGACGTATCGGCCAATTTACCAAGCGATGCATCATTTGGCGCAGCCAACTTTTATAAAAACTACGCACATTGTTGAACCTGTGATTTCAGTTGCTTCCAATGGCGACTCTTTGATTGTCAATACTATCTGGAAACAACGCATAGACGGCGCGGCATTCAAAACAGTGGAGAAAAGAACCGTTTTTGCCGACATCGCTAAAAGGCCAACTATTGCGGTCATTCAAACTGTCTGGCTTGATTCCAGTACTTTTTGGATTATAACCCTCCTCGTTTTTCTCCAAATCCTTTATGTCACGATGGTCTATGGCCCCATTGCGGCATTTTTGGTGGAACTATTCCCAACGCGTATTCGATACACGTCCATGTCGCTGCCATATCACATTGGCAACGGTATTTTTGGCGGACTTACCCCACTCATTGCTACACGGCTGGTTGACGTTTCTAAAACAACAGAAAATCCTGCGGGCGATCCATTCGTGGGGCTTTGGTATCCGATTGTTATCGCGGGGGTATGTTTTCTTATTGGGTTCTTTTACTTGCCAAACAAACGGGATACTGAAGTTGCAGATTGAAATTGACTTCAATCAATTCACACTCAATTCATAAGGCATTCGAAATAAAATCCCATTGTTCTGCCGGAAGCCCTGCACGGTTTTGTAAATCGGATAAAACTCGCCCAGCTCCTGGCGAATGGCCCAGGCTTTCACGCTGTCGTCGCGCTCTTTTTTGTTCATGATCTGGTCTAAAAACTGTTCCAGGCCAGTTTTAGTCTGCGGGTATTCTGTGGTACGGTATTTTTCAAGGTTCGCAAGTTTGGCTGCGGCAGCAAGTGCCCGGTCAAGCCCGCCAAGATCGTCCACAAGGCCGATTTCTTTTGCCTTCGCAGCAGACCATACACGGCCTTGTGCAATTTCGTTGATTTGCTCAGGGGTACGGTGGCGACCTGTGGCAACTTTCCCAATAAAATCTTGATAGATCCAATCCACCCGATTTTGAATAAGTTGGCTCTCCTCAGGTGAAAAGTCATACACTGTGCTGCCAAACGCCGAAAATTTTTGGGTACGCACGGTATCGAAGGTGATTCCAAGCTTGTTGCGCATGGTTTTTTCCAAAATCGGGATCATGCCGAACACACCGATGGAACCTGTAATAGTAGCAGGTTCGGCAAAAATGCTGTCTGCATGGCAGGCTATGTAATAACCACCGGATGCCGCCACGTCGCCCATACTGACCACTACGGGTTTACCGGCTTGTCGGCAAAGGTCAAGTTCGCGGAGGATGTTGTCGCTGGCAAGCGAACTGCCGCCGGGCGAATTGACGCGCAACACGATGGCTTTTATGCTCGGGTCTTTGCGAATTTTGCGCAGCATTTTTACATATTTCCCATCGAGAATCGTTCCAGGATCGCCCTCATCCCCATCATGGATTTCGCCTTCGGCATACACCACGGCGATTTTGTCCTTGACAGAAAAGTTTGTCTTTTTTCCACGCGCCTCAAAATATTCTTCCAGGCTGACGCGGTTAAGTTTTTCTTTTTCCGAAAGCCCAATGCGGGTTTTGATCATTGCAAACACTTCATCTTCATAAGCAAAGCGGTCAATCAAACGTGTCTGCTTTGCTTTTTCGGCACTGAAACCATCGTATCGCTCGGCTATTTGGCGAAGTTCAGTTTCTGATATGTTACGACTGTTGGCCACGTCTTTGATAAAAATGTCGTAGAGCGGGGTGATATATTCACGGATTTGCAGACGGTTTTCCGCACTCATTTTGTCTGCACGGAACGGCTCTGTGGCACTTTTGTATTTCCCGCAATAGAATATACGCATCTGCACATCCAGTTTATCGAGCATTCCCTTGAAATAGGTAATGGTACTTGAATAACCCCTAAAGTCTACCACACCTTGCGGGCTCATCATTACACTATCGGCTACAGAAGCGATGTAATAGGCGCCTTGGGTGTAATAATTTGCATAGGAAACAATAAATTTTCCAGAGGAGCGAAAATCAGCCAAGGCGTTGCGCAAGGTTGCAGAACTGGCCTTGCCTATCATAACAATGGGCGCATTGAGGTAAATGCCTTTGATGTCAGGATCCTCTTTTGCGTGCTGGATAGCGCTTACCATGTCAGAAAGCCCAAGCACGTCTTTTTGATTGAAGTCAAAAGGGTCCATCGGGAGGTTATTGGTTTTTTCCGGGATACTTTTTTTGAGATCAAGTTCGAGCACCGTGTTGGCGCCGATTTTTACTTTTTCTTTTTTTGAGGCGCTGCCTGCCATGCTTGCTGCCCAGCCAATGCCGAGGAATAGAAGTAGGCCAAGCGCAAGGGCTGTGCCCAGACACGAAGCGAAAAGGAACTTGAAAAACTGATTCATGCTGTTGTTGTTGAGTAGTTTATCCGGCGATTTGTTGATTTGAGCCTGCTTGCTCTTAAGTGCATGTCCAATAAATTGAAAAATGGCACTTAAATTTTATTCCAGCCACAAAGACAAAAACCTTTCCTGCCTTGTTTTGCAATATTAGATAAAAGCCCTTTAAACAGAGAGGAGGGAGCAAAGGAGAAGGATTAATGAAAACGAGTCAAGGGCTTATCCGAACCTTCTTCAGCGACAAAAGATTGATCGCGTTACGCGAAAGCCCCCTCACCCGGCGATTGGCGAACTGCGCCGTTTCGTCGTAGAAGAGAAAAATAACAGGGCTTTCTTCGACCAATATCTTTTCCATGTCCCTGTAAAAGGCATAGCGGCGCTCCATATCCGTTTCGCGGAGGGATGCTTCGTAGCGTCGGTCGAAAGCTGCATTTTGAAACCCGGTGTAATTTGGTGGCGCTCCGTTTTTGGAATAAAAACAAGTCAGGAAACTTTCCGCATCGGGGTAGTCGGCGATCCAGGAAGCACGGAAGAAGGGCGCCTGTCTCTTGCGCATACGCTCCCGTAAGAGCGCCGTTTCGGTCATTTCAATGTTGACTTTTATCCCTAAATCTTCCCATTGGCGTGCAATAAAAGTGCAGATATCTAGGTAATCATTGTTGCAAAGTAGTGTGATGTTGGGCAGGTTTTTTCCTTGCGGGAAACCTGCTTCAGCGAGTAGCCTGGCGGCATAGGCAGGATCGAATCTATAGCCCCGAACAGCCGTGTCGTCAAATGAAGGCAAACCACGCGGTGCAAAGCCCGAAGTTGCGGGCTGTCCCACGTTGTTGCGCAGGGTGCGCAGCATTTGGGCGCGGTCAAAACCATAGTTCAGGGCTTGGCGTATTTTTTTGATTTGCAGGGGATTAGTGATAATCTGATTTTGAGTCAGACTATCACTAATCGTCCGAACCCCCAAATACTCTGTGTTCAAATACGGATTTTTCAAAAAATAAAACTGTTCAGAAAGCGCGGGCTGGAGTTCGCCTTCTGGTGTTAGCAGTTCGTTGATATAAGCACTTTCAAGTCCAAAAAAATAGTCCAGATTTCCTTTTTTAAATTCCAGAAACGCGGTTTTTCGATCACTAATAAAGGTGGTTTTCACGGCATCAAGATAGGGTAGGCGTGTGCCCGTGCTGTCCCGTTCAAAATAGTGTTCGTTCTTGACCAAGACAAGCGCCTGGTTCTCTGCCCATATTTTGAAGCGGAACGGTCCTGTGCCTACGGGGTTTCTACGGAAATCTCGCCCCCAAAATTCACAGACTTCATGTGGCACAATGCTGGCGTACTGCATGGTCAGGATTTGCAACATGGGCTGGAAGGACGCGCTGAGGCGCAATACAAACACAGAATCGCTCACTGCCACAAAGGCTGAATCCGTGGCTACGCGGTCTTTGAAAATCCAGGAGCCGGGCTTGGGCCATGTTTCATCCAGCAGTCTTTGGAAACTGTACACCACGTCAGAAGCGACCACTTTTCGACCTTTCCCACCATTGGAAAACGCAGGGTCGTCGTGAAAAAAAACGTCGTCGCGCAAAGAAAAACGATAGATCAGGCCATCGAGTGATATACTCCAATGCTTTGCTATACAAGGTTTTATGTTCAGATTATCGTCTAATTGGACGAGGCCATTGAACATACAATCCACCGCCCAAATATTGTTTTGCGTACGGGCAAAAGCCGGATCGAGCGAGGTGATGGGATTGTGTTGGTTGTATCTGAAGGCCCGCCGCGCGTCTGGCGGGGTAGGGGAGTCGTTGCAGGAAAAAAGGAAAACAAACAAGTTGAGCAGAAGCAATAGGCGCGACATAGTGGTGGATGTCTTAAATTAAAACATGACAGCGTCAATCATTTTGGTAAGTAAGTTGTTCAAGAGCTGCGTTGAGTTAAATTCAAGCACCTCTAAGCCCTTCATATCTATTATTCCAATCAAATTTTCAAAAACAATCATGTCAAATATACTTGACTCCCTGAAAGAGTACCTCAGCCCTGAACTGCTCAGCGAAGCCTCCTTAATCTACGGAGAAAATGAATCTGGCATTTACAAAACCATAGCCAGTCTTGTTCCCACCATACTTGCCGGCCTGCTCGAAAAATGCGGAGATTCCCATGCTATTGACAATATTTTCAACACATTGCGCAATTTTAACCCTGCCATTCTCGACCATCTTGGCAGCCTGCTTGGTGGGGGCAATTTGGCGCAAAACGACCCCAAAGACGTTTCTGGTCAGTTGCTTAGCACGATATTCGGGGCAAAGGTTCCTGCTATTATAAATGCAGTGGCCTCGTTTTCAGGAGTAAAGCAATCCACTGTTTCGTCGCTGCTTGGCCTCGCCGGTCCGCTCGTGATGGCGTTGCTCAGTAAAAAAATCAGTATGGAAGGGTTAAACGCTTCCAAACTCGTTGGGTATTTGCTCAGCCAAAGAAGCAGTATTGTTAGTCTGCTCCCGGCGGGTGTTGGCTCGCTTTTGGGAATGGCAAATGCGGGTAGTGGTAGTGCTGGTCAAGAAAAAGCAAGCATGGGCGTGGGCTGGGTTTGGCCGCTTTTATTGCTCCTGATTTTAGGCGCTGTCATTATTTATTTCCTTAAAAATTAATTCAAAATCTTCCCAGCACCGCCACTGCTTTTTTCACCCGCCTCACATCGCCTTCGGGGCTGAAAATCTCGAAGTAAAGAAGGTGTATACCTGGTCGAGCTTTCACGTTTTCGCCTGCATCTGTGTCGCCATCCCAGCGAAAGCTACCTTCCTTACCGATTAGGTTTTGTCTGACAAGGCTTTTGACCAAATTCCCATCTGAATCAAAAATGGTCAAACTGGCGGCATAGCCCTCTTTTGGCAGATTGTAAAAAATTTCCAGAAAATCTTCGCGGGAATCTCCATCCGGCGAAAGACGGCCGATTGGAATGGATATCAGATCATCTACAGGATTGGAGGCAGGAAGCGATTGAGAATTGGGCAGGGTCGGTGTGCCAGCAGCGCCGGTAATGAGTGGTGAGGCAGAGGTCCAGTTGGAGGCTGCTTGCGTCGGTTCTTCTATGCGAATCCGCTCAAGTGCCACACCTTCCTGTTCGGAAGTTGAGAGCAGGGCATTGTGCATGCCACGACGATAAAAAAAGGAATCAATGGTGATGCTTTGGCCTCCTCCTGCCCAATAAAGTGTAATAAGATCACTGTTGTCATCAAGAGAAGGCAAAGTTTGGCAAAGCACTCGCCCTGTATAGATATTTTGGTGGCGGCTTCGTATGTCAGCGGGATCACTGCTGAGTACATGGTAGATGCCAGGCAGAAAAAGTCGTTTTTGGAAAATGGCTACTGCACTGGATGTGTCTTCCAAAAAGAACTCCGACCAATCAAATATTTTTTGGCTGCGGTTGTAAAACTCGAGGTAGCGGGCACCGCCCGATTCAGGATTGAAAAGGATCTCGTTCAATACAATATCTTGGTAGTCTGGCTTTTCTGGCAATCCAACGTATGCTGTATCCGTGTTTTCTGCAAGGTTTCCGCTGCAATCGGCCACTTCGTTTCCAAGCGTGATTGTATAAATGGTCGCTGGTTCTAAAGGTTGATTGAGGGATAATCGAACCCGCGCACGATCGTCAGGCAGTTGTATTGCGGAGGCGATGCTTCGGGCCGGTGAAAACTGGTAGGCTGCCGGGTTTTGTACTGTTGTTATATCCAAACCTTTGCTAAAGGTGAGTAAAATAGAGCTCGGCGATTCAGGGTATGCAAAGAAGAGATTGGGGGCAGTCAAGTCAGCCGCAGTGGAGTATGATGCGTTTTGAAAGCCCAGGGTGGCACCAATCTGGGCAGGAGATGGTTGCCAGTTTTCCACGCCGAGGCAAGGCAATGTCGGGTTGATGCGCTCACGGGAAACGCCTTCATAATCAGCGGAAGAAGCATTGCAGCCTCCGCCATAGGACACTCGGTCAATAATATTGCCCGCCGCATCGCTGATTGTAAGCACGTCGCCATCGTTGTTGAGTGCAGCACTGCTTATCCCAAAGCCAATCACATTGCTATGGAGTGCTGCGCTTTGAAGGGCTGTCACGTTGGCGTTGGCTGTTAGCACCACATAGGCGCCTGGCTGGAGGGCATAAACTGGAAGTGGGAGCGCACTGCTGCTGCCGTCGGAAAAGCGGAAATTGGCGAGATCAAAAACTTTGGCAGAATAGTTAAAAATTTCGACCCATTCAAGTTCCGGAAGTCCGCGCGAAGGGGTCGGATCAGCCATTATTTCGTTGATAAGAATGTCAAATTCTTCCCCTACTTCTACTTTTATGAATTGGAAATCAGCAGTTTGAACCAAACTTACATTGTCAGAAATATCTTTTACGCCAGAAGTCTGAAGCGTGTATGTGCCTGTCGAGAGCGGATTTTGAAGCGTCAAAACAACGGATCTTTTATCGCCAGAAAGCAAGGCTGAAAGGGGCTGTCCAATGCTGTTGTTTATCGAATAATTCGCCGGATCCTCGGCGGAAACAAGGTCCAAATCCTCGTCAAACACCGCCGACACTTGGGTCTCATCGCCGCCTTGTGCCGTTACCAATACAGGTGGCTGCGTGTCTGGCAGGTCGGGGCGAATGTTGATATTGTCGAAGTAAAACTTGCTTGCATTGGTGATTGTACAAACGCATTGAAAGCCAAAAAAGCGATTTGTTCCACCTGGCCAAGTATTCTCCAGCAATGCGAACTGTGGCTGCAAAGCGGAACCGACTGTGCCTGCTTCCACTGTCCAATCGCCTGATAATGTGCGTTTTGTGCGGATATGAAGGTTTGGGGAATTCCCCGCAAGCCCTGCCTGACCAGTAGCCAACAGCATTTTAATTGCCCCATCTTGCCTGAAAAAACGAATAGCATCCAGCGCACCTGTTTCTCCCATTTCGAGGTAATAGCCGTTGGCAGCAGCGAGATCGGTCTGGTCTGTTTGAAGGTAGACCCGCACAAGATTTTGGTTGGACGGGGCAAACTCTAAGCGCACTTCAAAATCCCAAATGGTGCTGTCAGCTATATTTCCCGCAACAATAAGTGCTGATTGACCCGCCGCCAAGGCATTAAGTTGGAGTTCGCCAACGGCGTTTATTTTGAAATTGGCAGCATCGCCAACCCAAGTTGGGTTTTGGTCAAAATTCCCGTCAGAAAAATCCTCAACTATTTGGGAATGCAGCATTTGAGCCGTTATAAGGAGGAACGTGAAGATGGGGAAGTAGAAGGAAAGTTTCATGCAAGAAGGCTACCGTAGTTTTGTGCGTAAACTTACTTCGTATGCAGCATTTAGATTGGAAAATTTTACCCCTCCTGTTTTTGCTTACTGCTTGCAAAAACAAACAAGCATCTGAAAACCAACTTGTTGTCCATGTTGAACAAGCCTCCCTGCGTAGTGAACCAAGTGAAAAAAGCCGCGAATTATTTTCGTTGCGAAAAGGCCAGGTACTTACCGACCTCGGGGAGCTGGGACCAGTAGAAACTCAAATTGCCGTCGGCAGTGATGTATTTCAAACGCCGTGGATAAAAGTGCAAACGGGTGAGCATCACACTGGTTGGGTACTTGCCTGGGCTTTGAGGCCAGCTCGTGACCCTGGAGACTGGTTGTTGCAAAAACGGCTAATTTGCTACTTTGGGAAAGCACTTGCCGCCCGTCGCAATTCAGTGGCGCAAAATTTTCCAAATCTGGAAACGGACCTGCAATTTGCTGAGATGTGGCGAGAAACAGTGGCCCTGCGCGATACGTTTTTGTTCATGCTTTCCCGCCGTCCCGAAACTGGGTTTCAGCCAGAATTCAATTGGTTGAACGATGTTTTTCCGGGATATTTATTTCAAAAAATCGGATCGGAAGAAGGGTCAATGCTCGTCGCTGATTTTCGTGTTTGGCATCAAAAAGCATTGACAACCAAGGGCTTGCAGGATGACGTTTTTCTCCAAACTTGCCTTGCCGCATTCCAAATTGACAGCATCGAATCGCTCTATCCAGTCTGGAAATTTCCACTTTCTGGTTCAGAATCTGCGAGCCAACTTGGGTTGGGGCATCACCTTAATCTGCTCCGGCAAATTGATCGAGTGCGGGAATCCGGGCAAATTTTTGCACCCCAATTGGAGGCTTTGAAAGACCAAATTTTAGAGGATATTTTTGAAAAAAAACAGCGCTACTGGCAATCTCAGGAAAAGATTTTGGCAGAAATGGAGCAGATTTTAACCGATCCGCCAAAATGCCTGAACGCGCGCGAGCGAGAAGCGTTAAACATCCGAAAAAGAATGTTTGAAGACCCGTTTGGGAATGGGATTGTGGTGAATTTGAGGAGTGGGGAATAGGCAAAATGGAAATAAAAGAAACCGCAAAACCGGAGAACAGGAAAATGTCAAACCGCGAAGAGAATGATCTCGAAAAGGGGAGATTTAGCCCTTTTTAGGATCATAAAGTACGGTTTTACATTTTCCTGTTCTCCTGTTTTGCGGTTTATTTTGTTATTTCTCTCCAGCCAGCTTCTCTAAGCGCAACAATCGCGCTTCCAGAGATTGGGTTTTGCTGCGGAGCTCAGCATTCTCTTTTGTTAATCCCTCAATTTCAGCCTGTTGTTCCTGGATGGCCTTCACCGCCAACACGCCAAATCCACCGTAATTAATGGACAAATAGCCTTTTTTGCCGTTGCGGTCAGTGCTTTGGCCAACAAGTTCAGGGAATACAGATTGTACGTCTTGTGCCAAAAACCCGAGCGAATGTTTGGCATCGGCCGCCTCTGCCATGTACCGGTAACTAACCGGCTTGAGTTGCATCATCTTTGACAATATACCTGTTGAAATAGCCTCAATATCTGTTTTTAAGCGACGATCAGAAGGCACATATAGCCCTGCTGGTGTAAAAGTGCCTGCTGGGACTCCGCCACCGAGTGTGCTGTTGAAAAGTTGGAGACTACCATTTGCGGGACTGGCAGAGAACTCCCAAAAATTTCCGTTATTCTCATTATGCAAAAGGAGACCACCTTCTTTTTGCAAGACACGAAGGCTTGCATCAGTAATGTTGGGTTCTCCGACACCGACATATCCATTGGTCCCGTTGGCAATTAATGCATTTTTCCCATTCGGCGTCAACGCAACATTGGTAATGTTTTGGGTGCCTAATGATAACAACCCAGCGGCCATGCGGACAAAGCCTACTCCAGGCATCATTGGGCCACTAGGGATGAACGTAATAATGGGAGTATCTCCTTGTATGCGGATCGACTCACCATTTCCGGCAATATGGAGGCGGGCTGCGGGAACGGGAACGCCAATACCAACATTGCCTATGTTGGTATTGATAATATCGTCACCCACGTTTTTCCAATCGTCACCACCAGTGCCAAGCAAGGGGTCAAGGTCAACGGTATTGCCGTTTGAAATCTCTAGGATTGATCCTGTGAGGGTTAAGTTTTGGATTTCATTGGTATTGCTCAAGTCTCCGGTGTTGGTGATTACGGTTCCTGTAATATCAATGCCAGCGCCTTCTGTGTAGTTTGGGCCAACAGGGAGATTGACCGCGTTGCCGTTGGAAATGCTCAGCACGTTGCCAGCGATGGCAAGATTTTGCAATTCGTTGGTGTTGCTTAAATCACCTATGTTGTTTATAACAAAATTGGGCGAAGTGCCCGTGACACTAATGCCGGTACCAGCGACGTAATTGTCACCCGTGCCACCGCTGATGTCGGCGGCAGGTTGCCATTGCGCTCCGTTCCATTTGAGCACTTCACCTGTATTAGCACCTTGCTTTGCAAGATTGAGTGGAGTGAGCACGGTGCCATTCCCAGTGAGGGCATTTCCGACCTCCGCAGCCTGTGTGCCCCAATTGTCGCCTACTGGCGGTGGCAATGTAGCCGGAGCCCACGTTGCCCCATTCCAGCGGAGTACTTGTCCATTGGTAGCTCCTTGCTGGGCAATACCCAATAAGTTGCCAGCAGTGCCTTGACCGGAAAGTGTGGCATTGGTCTGGACAATCTGAGTGCCCCAATTGTCACCCATTGCATTAGGGAGGTTAACAGGCACCCATGTTACACCGTTATATTGTAGAATTTGGCCGTTGGCCGCACCCATATTGTTGAGTTTTGCAGCGGTAACGGCGCCATTGATAAGGTTGTTCGTGCCGATGGAGTTGGGAGCCATGTCAGCGTTTACTACTATACCAGCCTTGAGTTGAAGGTTGTTGAAGAGGCCAGTTACATCGCCATTAAAAACGGTTGTGTTTGTCAGGTCGTCATTGGGATTTATATCACCGTCATTGATAACAGTAAAAGTGTTGCCTGATTGGACCACATCAATCCCAATTCCTGGAAGCACAGCGAAGTTGCCAGTAGCGTCTGCAGCAGGCGCCCAGACAGTACCGTTCCATTTGAGTACCTGGCCATTGGCGGCGCCCATGTCGTCAATTTTCGCACCTGTAACTGCTTGGTTGGCGATGTCTGTAGTATTCACAGCACCATCTGCGATCTTGGCAGAAGTGACGGCATCGTTAGCAAGTTTGGCTGTAATGACCGCTCCATCAGCAATTTCAACACTTGTAACGACATTGGCCTTGATTTGCAAATTGCTGAACGGGCCGCTCACATCGCCATTGGCTTGCGTTGTAGTTGTGATATCATCAGCGGCGTTGGTATCGCCCGTATTGGTGATGGTGAAGTTGGGGGAACTCCCCGTGATGCTGATTCCATTGCCGCCTGTCAATGCGACGTTGCCTGAATCATCTGCGGCAGGCGCCCAAGCCGTACCGTTCCATTTAAGCACTTGTCCGTTTGCCGCACCCATGTTGGCAAGCTTGGGGGCAGTAACCGCAGCATTGTTCAATTCATTGGAAGTCACAACATTGGCCTTGATCTGTAAGTTGTTGTAAGGGCCGCTTACATCGCCGTCGTGCATAGTAGTGAAGCTCACGTCATCGTTAGGGTTGGTATCCCCCGTATTATTGATGGTGAAGTTGTTGAAGCCATTCGTCACGACATTGATGCCTGTTCCACTATTCAAGCCAACCGCCCCAGGTTGCACGATAACTTTTTCAATGTGAGTGATACGGCCTTGTGCGTCCACAGTTATCACTGGAATCTCGGTTGCACTGCCGTGTGTGCCAGCTTGAACCGCAGTGTTGCTCAAACTTACGGTTCCTGTAGTCGTGATCGGACCGCCTTGCAAGCCAGTGCCTGTATTAATCTGAGTAACCGTGCCGCTGTTGCCGCCACCGCCGCCTTGGAGGTCGGCAGCAGGCGTCCAGGCCGTGCCATTCCATTTCAGAACCTGGCCAGATTGAGCACCTTGCTGGGCAAGCCCGATTGGGTTGTTGGCCAAGCCGTTGCCCGTTATGCCGTTGTTGGTAAATGCCGTTTGAACCCCCCAATTGTCAGAGCCACCACCGCCACCATTTTGGGCATAAAGGGCGTACGGCACGCTGAGGAGTTCAGAATTGCCTATTTCGTCAAAAACGTTGGGGGAAGATTCGAGCAATACGGTAAGAAACTTGGAGCCTGCGCTCCAGCTAATACCGGTAAAATTGTTCACCTGTGGCTGCCCACGGCCGATGACAAGGTTGACCAGACCAAACTCGTTGGTCGAAGCTACATGCTTTTCCTGATAGTCAACCGGGCCATTGGGGCTGCCGTTGCGGATGGAAAAGAGCAGGGTGACGGTTTGGTTCGTTACCGGGTCGCCCGTTTGGTCGTTGCGTACAATGCACTGATAGTTAATGCCTTGTGGCACATTTTGCGCTGCAACCGAATAAGACATTGCAAGCAAAAACAACAGAGAAAGGAGAAAACGCTGTTTCATAATTTATATAATCGGTTTGGAATGAACGGCTGTTGGAAAAGGGTGTTGAGCGGATTAAGTGCGTTGAGGTTCCGTCTCAAGCTCCTCAAGCAACTCAAATACGCACGATGCGCAAAGTCGCAGTAGATTGCGATGCAGGGTCTTTCAAAAGCAGGAAATATACGCCGGGAGGCCATGCCGAAGCATCAATGAACGAACCTTCTGGAAAGGCAAGGATTTGATTTGCAAGCACAGATCTGCCAAGCATGTCAAATACCGAGCCGACCAGATGCCCTTTTTTTTCAGGAGAAAAGCGTAAGGTGATCATACCCTCAGTAGGATTTGGAAAGAGGCTCATGCCCCAGTCGGCAAGATCTGAAGTGCCGACAAATTCTTTCCCGCAAGGGTCCGGTTGGTGAAAACCCTGTGTAAAGGCGAACCCGGCGCCATGAAGCGTCTGCACGAACGGCTCGCCAACAGTCCAAGCGATATACCGATTGAGTTGGTTGCCTTGGCCGCCAGAGGATGCCACAACGTCCATGCAAATATCAAATTGCTGCGCTACACAAGAAAAACTGAGAAGAAAGAAAAGGGAAAGAATCGTTAAGAATCGGCTCATAGAAATCAGTTTTGGTGATTAAAGTGGTGCAAACGTCGATTTGCAGAAATCAAGGATACCACAAAGAAAAACATGTATCAAAAATCCAGCCAGAAAACTTGATGAAGTGTCGGTTTTTTGTCATTGCGCATGAGAGGCCAAATGAAACACCGATTGGACAGATAAGATGTAATAATATAGATTTATTAAAATCTGCGCCTGATCCTCGCGATCCACCGCCTTAGTGTTCCTACTTTTGAGGCTCTTTTACGCAGCCCTTTCAATATGGTCACTTCTAAAAAATTGCCACTTGGCATCTTGCTTTTATTCGCACTATCTGTATTAAGTGCACAGTCAAAAAACACGCTAAAAGTATTAGACAACGAGGCCCAACGCTTCGCGGCGATGATGCGTGCCGATACATTCGCATTGCGACCCATGCTGGCCGACGAACTTGTGTACCTTCATTCCAATGCCTTAAAAGAAAACAAGTCGGAACATTTGGCGGCCATCGCTTCAAAAAAATTAGTGTACGAAAAAATGGATCGCGAAGAAGCAAGTGTACGTATTTATGGCAAAACAGCCCTTGTGAACGGCACCGTTAAGGTGCGAGGTATCCTTAAAGGCAACGCTTTTGAGCTTCGCTTGCTATACTTGGCAGTTTACCGAAAAAAGAAAGGTGCCTGGGTTTTGATCAATTGGCAAAGCACGAGCAAAGTCTGACTACTTTTGCGGCGCAAAAACTACCGCCTACCATGCAATACATTGGCGAACACCTCCTCCCCGGCCAGTTGGGCCACCTCTGCGCAGTGCTGTCGTTCGTGGCAGCGTTTCTGGCGGCAGTTTCATTTTTCATTGCCACACAGCGCAGGGAAACCGCACAGTACACGGGCTGGCGCAATTTGGGTCGCTCTGCCTACCTCCTGCATGGGCTGGCTACCTTGGGCATCATAGGGATGTTGTTCTGGATATTGATCGGTAAAATGTATGAATATCAGTACGCTTGGGCCAATGTGTCGGACGATCTTCCCATGCAGTACGTTTTTTCTGCATTTTGGAAAGAGCAGCAGGGCAGTTTCTTGCTTTGGAGTTTTTGGCATATTATCCTTGGTATTGTGCTGATGTTTCGTGCAGGCAAATGGGAAGCACCCGTTTTGGCGGTCATCGCACTGGCGGAGATGCTCCTTGCTTCCATGCTTTTAGGCTTGTATTTCAATGAGTTCCGATTTGGAGCCAGTCCGTTTGATTTGATAAGGGATGTAATGGACGCACCGATTTTCGATCAAGCCGATTACCTCGCCAAAGTAAAGGGGAACGGGTTAAACCCCCTCCTTCAAAACTACTGGATGACTATCCACCCGCCCACCTTGTTTTTGGGTTTTGCCAGCACGATCGTGCCTTTTGCATTTGCTATTTCAGGGCTTTGGCTTCGCGAGCACAAGGAATGGCTAAAGCCGGCACTAAATTGGTCGCTGTTTTCGGCAACGATTTTAGGAACAGGCATTCTAATGGGCGGCGCATGGGCTTACGAGGCCCTTTCATTTGCTGGGTATTGGGCTTGGGATCCTGTTGAAAACACCTCTTTGGTGCCTTGGCTGACACTCTTGGCGGGTATCCACACCAACCTCATCGCTCGAAATACAGGCTACTCTATCCGCAGCACTTATGGGTTTTACCTGATTACGTTCATCCTGATTCTGTATTCCACATACCTGACCAGGAGTGGAATTTTGGGCGACACTTCGGTTCACTCTTTTACCGAGATGGGGCTTGGGTTGCAATTGATCATTCTTATGGCTGTTTTTTCGGTGATGGGCTTTTGGCTTTGGGCAATCCGCTACAGAGAAGTGCCAGAAATAGTGGGCGAGGAAAAAACCAGCAGTCGCGAATTCTGGATGTTCATCGGCTCATTGGTGCTGTTCTTTTCGGCCCTTTTGTTGACAGGCGCTACTTCGCTTCCTGTATGGAACAAAATAGTGCAAACCTTCAACCCCGACTATGTAGGAGCGGCTTTGAAAGACCCCATTGAACACCACAACCGCTATCAGCTTTGGATCGCTGTTTTTATTGGTATGCTTACCGGAGTGGCGCAATGGATGCGATACAACGAACGAAACTGGGCAGTTCAAGCCCGAAAATTTGTCCTGCATATCGGCATTGCAGCCTTGGGGGCAGCCGCGCTTACTGCACTCAACTCCCTTTGGATCGAAGTGCGGGCATGGCAACTTTTTGCCTTCCTCTTTGCAGGAATGTTTACAGTTGTCGCTAATTTGGACTACCTGATTTCGGTTTTGAAAGGCAATTTAAAACTAGCAGGTTCAGCGGTTTCCCATACAGGTTTTGGTATATTGCTTCTGGGTATATTGAGCACAGGGCTGGGAAAAGATTGGATTTCGGTCAACACGTTTGCGATGGAAGGACTGATAGAAGGCGCTGACGACGAAGCACTTAGGCGCAGCGTCATCTTAATGAAAGAAGCCCCCATGCCCATGCGGGGCTTCAACGCTACCTACCTTGCAGACTCCTTGGAACGTCAAACGCGCAGCTTCAGCGTTCACTTCGAACGCCGTGATGAAAGTGGCAATCCAACAGGGGAAAATTTCACGCTGTTCCCCAACGTGATGTACGACCGTCAGTTTTCAAAAGTAGTGGCAAACAACCCCTCTACCCAGCACTATTGGAATTACGACGTGTTCACGCTTGTATCCTCCCTTCCGAAGGCCGAAATGGACCCGGAATTTGCCAAACAACAAGAGGATAGCCTAAAATATGAAACATACGAAGCAGTAGTGGGCGACACGATTTTTACAGAAAAACACTATCTCGTGGTAGAAAGTGTGACAAAAACGCCGCAACACCCCGAATATCGCGCCGAAAAAGGAGACCTTGCAGTTGGCCTCAAACTACGCGCCTACGCACTTGACGACCCCAAACCCTATCCGGCCGCGCCTATGCTTTACCTCCGCCCTGCAAGAGGCGGCTTTTCCCTACATTCGGATATAGGGCCTTTGCAAATGAAGATACGGATGAACGAAGCCTCTATGGAGCATATACTTAAGGCTGAAGATGCGTTGAAATACACCAATTTTGACGTGAAGGAAGGTAGCGAGTTTGAGTTTAAGGGCTACCAAATCAGTTTTGCCAAGGTCATCAAAGACATAAAGCATTCCTCCTACGCGCCTGAGCCAGGCGATATTGCAGTGGCTGCCGGATTGGAAATAAGTGCCCCAGACGGACGAAAAGCCGAAGCGGCCCCCGTTTATCTCATTCGCGACAGCCAGCCATTTAGTCTCAAGGATGAGGTTCCTTCGATGGGTCTGCATTTCAGATTTGAGAACATTGATCCAAAAGCCGGGGTACTCACGATTGGTGTGGCCGAGACCCTCGCAAACCAAGGCGGCATACCGATTGAAATTGCTGAAAATGCCGCGCGATCCGACTACATTGTGCTGGAAGCCATTATATTCCCTGGTATAAATTTAGTTTGGCTTGGCAGTGTTATGATGTTATTGGGGCTGGCATTCAGTTTTTGGAAACGATTTTTATCTTGAATTATGCACTATGTGCAGGGCGCTTTTGCCAGTTCATCGTTCATCGTTTGTAACCCATCATTCCTCGCTTGCTGTTAAACTTTTGCAAACCAATTCGGCAAGGTAAACGGGGCGGTTTTGAAGCAATCTACTTTTGACCCAGGAAAAAATATTATCCATCGAATCTTTCACCATAAATACTTCACGCATGGAAAGGAATAAACAAGTCCAGATTGGGCTGCTCGCCTTACTCGCCGTCCTATTGGTTGCCAACCTTGTTGGCGGCGGTTTCAAAAACTGGTTCGGCCAATCAGAGGCGGAAAAAATCCACGAATCAGCTGCCTCGTTCGAGGTTGCCAATCAATCGGGCAATATCCCCGAAACCAACATGAATGTAGTGGCTGCCCCAGCAGGCCCTGGCACCACCATCCAATACGAGCAGCCAGTGTTTGACTTTGGCACGGTGAACGAAGGTGAAATCGTGAAACACGCCTACAAATTCAAGAACACAGGTAGTGAGCCACTTGTGATCAGCAATTGCAAAGGTTCATGTGGCTGCACAGTGCCCACTTGGCCCAAGGAGCCTATCCCGCCCGGTGGCGATGGCGAAATCAAAGTGGAATTTAATTCCAAAGGCAAGCCTGGTCCACAAAGCAAGCGCGTGACCGTTACGGCGAACACCACTCCCACCGAGACTTTTATCGAAATCAAAGGGGAAGTAAAAGGCAAAGAACAGCCTGCTGTCAAAGGGGAATAAAATTGTCAATCCATGGATTGATTTTTGTGGGCCTGTCAACCTAAGTGTTGTCAGGCCCAATTTTTGCTAAAAAAACGCTTGTTTATGTCCGATTTTTCGCTTCCCATCCCCTTGCGTTGGGCTGATTTTGATGCCAATTTTCACTTGCGCCATTCGGTCTATTATGATTTTGGCGCTACAGCCCGGCTCGCTTTTCTGACGAAATATGGCCTGAGCTATGAGTTGATGCAGGCGGAGCATTTCGGCCTGGTACTGTTTCGCGAAGAAGCCCTGTTTCGTCGAGAAGTGCGTCTCGGCGACACCATTTTTATCAACCTGCTCATCACTAAAATGCGCCGTGATTATGCGCGCTTTTCTTTTCGCCACGAAGTAACCCGTGCCGATGGCGCACTTTGCGCCGTAATGAATGTGGATTGTGCGTGGATTGACACCAATCTTCGCAAACTAAAAGTCCCTTCTGCTCAAGTGGGGGCCATCTTGGAAGCCTTGCCCAAGTCTGAGGATTTTGAATGGAGTTGATGTAATTTTAAGCAATATTATCGGTTGGATAGTCTGAGACTCCTATGTTAAGGAACGGTGTCAAAATAACTTCCCAATTTGATGCCATTCTTTTGACACCGTTCCAAAGGAACGGAGCTCCACTTTCCAATGCCCTATTTTTGCGTTTTTTAAACTTAATCATTTCATGAGAAAAATCCTCCTGACAGTCGTTTTTGCATTTAGCACAACGTTGGTTCCTGCCCAAATCGAAATCAAGAAAACCTTTGATTTAGAAGACCATAGCACCCTTTTGATCCGGCTTTTTGACGCCGATTCCATCACAGATCAAGGTGAAGCCCTTTGGGAGCCGTTCACGTATGCAGATGAACTTTCTGCCAATCTTTCCGACGACGGCTGGATGCACACGAGGCTCGACACGCTGTTGTTTTACAATACATACGATATTGAACGTGCCGTTGCCGTATTTGAAACCCTACATTATGAAAGAGGGGAGATCAGCGATTGCCATGATTGTGGAGCACAGATCAGTATCGCAATCTTTGACAGAAGAGCGGATGGCAACTGGAACATCGAACGTTTTGCAAAACACCATACCTCGCTCGGTGGTAGCGGCTTTGGGGGAGAAATTGGCCTTGCTCAACTGGGTGAGAACCAAACATGCCTAAGCCTTCAAATGAATTGGATGGGGCAAGGGGTGTATGCCGAATTTCTTTCGTTCCTGAACTTGGAAGATTTGCAAAAGGTGTTCAACCTAACCATCCACGAAGACAACATGGGGATTCTCGGAGAAGATTTAGAGCGGGCTTATTCCTTTGACAAGGCTATCCAGTTGCTGCCTACGGTGGAAACAGTCACTGGCTGGTGGGAATTTGATTTGGTGACACAAGGCACCGAACCTGACAATGACGTGAATCGTGCAGTGCCCGCCAATACTGTTGAACGATATGCTTTTAATTGGGAAACAGGTACTTATATGAAGGTTTGCCGGTGAAGTAGTATCCGGCTAATAAGGGAGGCATTAGTGTTGTCCCTTGTTGTGCCCTTCACCGTAGTTGTTGCCATATTGTTTGCCTCCGTAGTTTTTTTCTTTTTCTTTCTCCTTTTCTTTTATTTCAACATAGCCAAAGCCTAACTGAGGGTACTCGCCGAAGCCGGCATAGTAGCAAAATTCCAGGAGCGGAAGCGACATGGCGACTTCAAAATCATAGACGAAACCGCGCAGCTGCTGTATACCATCGGTATTTGGCTTCAGGTGGATAAGCCTCGATTTTGACTGTCCAAATATCCTGAAGTTCATCGCGAATGAAGGGTCAATCAACTTGAGGGAAGCCAGTGATTTATACTGGGTAGCAGCTTTGAAACGCCGCACGGCGTGCGTGAAAAAACTCACGTCGTAGTCAGGATTGTCGGGCATCAGATATGGGTTGGGCATCGGCTTTTCGTCATCAACGTTGGTGACAGAAATCGGCGAACTAGCCTTGAACTGCATGCCTTCTTTAAAATTTGGGTGGGGCATTACCTGCCAATGTTTCACTTCAAAGCGCGCTGGCTGACCTTCAATAAGACCCAAAGTGAGCGGCACCTGACGAAAAAGCTGGATGACCTGCTGCTCGAAAGAAGGGTCAATGAAGGTAGAAAACGTAAGTTTTACCTGATTTCCCTGAAGCCTGAACTCTTGCCGCACCTGATCCATTTCGTATGGATAGATCGCTAATGGGCTGAAAGTGAATAGTTTGAAGGTGCGCGATGCAAAGTCGTAGCCGCGCTTTTGAGCCCAGGCCGACATTTCCGGGCTGGCTTTGGAAAGGACGCTGAAAACCCAATTGGATATTTCCGATTGGTAATTGATAGGGATGATTGTTCCCTTTTGGCACGTTAGGGTGAACTGGATGCGCATACTTCACAATAGATTAAAAGAAGATTAAATTTCCCCGTATTGTTTTGTAAATGTCGTTTTTCAGGGCGAAAAGTACAAAACAGTTCGATTTTTTTAAGAAAAAATAAATCTGCCTATCCGCATATCGAATAGTTGTCATGACATAAGGGGCTTGGTAACTGTATGTGAAGAATCTTGTAAAAAAGGTTTATTGAAGTGCTACGGTGACCATGACTGGCTGGTGGTCGGAGTATTCAAAACCTTGGCTTATGCCACGCACCGATCGAAGGCGCACATTGGGCGACACCAGGAAAAAATCAATCAACGTCTCGAAAGTCTTCCCTTTAATATAGGGGTCGCGGGCTTTGCGGTTGGTAGGTACGACAGGGTCGTAGGCGAAAGCCCATTCCTCCGGGAAAAAATCAGTCGGTAAATTGCCTTGCGAATAGCCTTTGGCATTGCCGGGCATAAATGAATCGAAACGAAAATGCGGCGGACATTGGTTCCAGTCGCCACCGAGTATTACAAAATTACCTTTTGCATATTCAGCCAATGCAAGATCGCGTAGATAAGGCAGCTGAATAGCCTTTATTTTATCGCCAGGGTCATAGGCCGAGTTGTGCAAATTGATGACAACCAGATCTTTACCGCGCAGGGTAGGGTAGCGGTGCAGTGCGGCACAACGATCAAGTTGAAAGATCCGGTCGGGCATGGGATAATGGCCGGGAAGTTGATGGCGGGTGGCTTCAACAGGCTGATAGCGACTAAAAGTGGCCAGTCCCGAAAGCACCGCCCCGTATGCATTCCAGGGTTCGAGCAAGGGAATGGGAACGCGATCGCATTTATAGTTGATCGCAAAATCAGCCATAAAACCCGGCAGCGATTTTTGGTAAGCATCGTACTGTCTGATGCGATGGCTGCGATCTGATTCCAAATCTGCCTCCTGCAAAAGGAAAAAATCCACGCTATCCTTATATTGTTTCAAGAAACCTAATGCCCCGCCTAGGTTTTTCTCTACCAGATTTCGGGGAGTTCGGGTCATGCTGCTTCCTGAATGCCACATCCCTTCATCGTCGTAGAAAAAATCTGATTCTGCACCCAAGCCACCGAAGCCGACATTCCAGGTAACAAGGGTAAATACACTGTCTGTCAAAGTTTTATCCATTGAAACCTGGTCAAAACTGAGCGCAGTAGGCGCGGCCCCTGGTTGCCAGTCTGTAGCCCAGCCGTACACGAATATTCCCAAAAAATAGCAAATCAGGAGCGTCAAAATGGCGCCAAGGCTGCGGCAGATTGTGTGTTTGATGTTCATGTTCTAAAATCTACGATTACAATGTAGGCAAGGGATTGAAAACGCTGAGATTACATTTTTATCATCCAAAGTCCCAGCAGCACCACTACAAAATAAGGCACCAAAGATGCTGCGCCTCCATAATCCTTTCCTACACGCTGCCCAAAAAACAGGCTCAAAAGCGAAGCCCCTGCCAACGCAGGGCTAAAAATGGCCGCGCTGCTTTGACCAGTCAGCAAGACCTGCAAAAAAGCCCAGATAGAAACCAAGCCAGTCAGGACTTCCAGTACCGTAATGGTGGGCAACAAAAGCCGTACACTTCCAGACAAAGGACTGTTTTTGAAATGTTCGTTGAGAAAATCGAGATTGCCACGATAGTCCAAAATCTTGTCAAGTCCTGATTGGAGAAAAAGGATGGCAAAAAAAGCGGTGATAAAAAGCGTGGGTAAATTGCTAAAAATCAGATCCATAGCGCATTCTGGTCGGTTGAAATGAGGAGGTAAGGTACAGGTTTTCACCAAGGAGAAACCCGTTCTACGGCTTAAAGCCTTAGAACGGGTCAATATCTCAATATCCTAATCTCTCAATGTTCAATTCCCCGAGCTCGCCTCCGCTTCTTTGTCAACCTTACCCACTAAAGCCAATGGGATGGATTGCATAGAGTCAAAATTGGTAATTACCGAAACAATTCGATAAAAATCGCCCTCTTTCTGGCTGTCATAAGTTACTTTGATGAGGCCGGTGTGACCAGGCGCAATAGAGTTTTGGTCCCATTCGGTGGCAGTGCAGTGGCAAGTACTTTTCACTTGCAAAATCATCAGGTTCTCGCTGCTAATGTTTTTGACCTTGAACTCGCGTGTGACGGGTATGCCAAAGGGTACATTGCCGGTTGTGATCTGCCGATCGAGCCATTCTACTTTGCCCGAATTTTGCGAATTGTCTACGCATTTTAAGGTTTGCGCCGCAGATTTAAAGGCCAAAGAAAGCGAACAAAAAAGCAAGAAAAATTTGAAAAGAAGTTTCATAAAGATGATGATTTTCAATGACTTGGATTAAAATGAATGCGTTTAAAAATACCATAGCCAAAAACCACGCCGAAAATTACAAAGCGTCTTTTTTTAGTCGAAAGTTTTAACAAGCATTCTCTGCTTATTTACCGTATAAACCATCGTCGCCAGGTATAAGCTGTCCACCATCCGATGGCCGCGCCCACGGCCGCGCCGCACAGCACATCGCCAGGGTAATGTACGCCCACATAAACCTGTGAAAATGCAATCAGCCCAGCCCAAGTCAATGCCACTGGCCACAACCAACGAGCCAAAGACCCGAACATCCCAATCAGGAAAACGGCTGCCGCAAAATGGTTGGCTGCGTGGCTGGAAGTGAAACTGTAGCCCCCGCCGCAGGGAACCCTTAGTTGCAATTGCTCAAACATTTCCACGTCATTGCAAGGGCGCAGCCGTTGCACATTTTTCTTCACCAACGTGCTGCTGGTGAAATCGGCCAGCCCGGCAGCAAGCATAAGGCCCAAAAGGATGATCCAGCCACGTCTCCGAAAATTGAGCACTGCAAAGACCGCCACAAAAAGGTAAACGGGCATCCAAAACCATTTTTCCCGGAACCATGGCAACAACGTGTCAAAGACCGGATTACCGAGGCTGCTATTGATAAAATGGAAGAAAGCAGCATCCCATTGTTGGAGAAGTTCGAGCATGGCCCTTAGGGTTTTTCAGCGATGATAATCAAGCGTTTAGAGGTATTTGCATCAAATTTTGAAAGATTATAGTTGCCATAAGTTTGACGCAAACGTAGGCCTGCTGATGTTAGAAGGGATTCGAAATCAGCCAACTCAAAAAGTCGGACCTGTTCTTGAAAGTGGAACAAGCGGCCAGCTGTTTGGAACTCCACCGATTTGAAAACGTACCCGCTGCGTACCCATCTTTTGAGATGAAAAGTAATCTTGTCCACTGTTTTCATTTCCGAACGTACGAGGTTATGGTGAACAAATCTTGCGTTGAAAAAATCGAGCAAAAACAACCCGCCAGGCCGCAAGTCCTTGGCTACATTTTTCAGCGCAAGCAAATGATCTGCATCGGTTTTGAAATAGCCAAAACTGGTAAACATATTCATCACCGCATCAAAGTAATTGAGCCTGAAGGATTTGCGCATATCGTGCTGGTAAAATTCCAGATGCTCGTGCTCGAATTGGCGGGCGAAAAAGATGCTTGCCTGAGAGATGTCAAGCCCCGTAACATTGAAGCCCTTTTCGGCGAGGTAGCGGGAATGGCGGCCTTTGCCGCAAGCGAGGTCGAGCACTCGACTGCCAGGCAAAAGATTGAGGGCGAGCAGCAAATTGTCGAGCGCAGCCTTGGCCTCGTTGTCGTCGCGGCTTTTGTAAAGCAGGTGATAATAAGGCGAATCAAACCACTCCGCGAACCATTCTTTTTTCATCAAAATCCATTTTTCGGCAGCGAAGTTAGTGTGTAGCCCGGAACTCTGTTACGCGAATATATTCCCGGAACAGAGTTCCGGGCTACATTCGCGGGTTCGATCATAGTTCATACATAATACATCATACATAAAAATGCACATCCTGCTCATAGCCGCTACGCCTTTCGAAATTGCGCCAACAATCGCTTGGCTTGAATCCAATTTTCAGCAAAAATCAGAAGGGCTTTTTGAAAAAGAAAACCTGCTGGTACAGGTGCTTGTGACAGGAGTCGGCAGCACTGCCACGGCTTTCTATCTTGGACGTTTTTTTGCACAATACCGACCCGATTGGGTCATTAATGCAGGTATTGCGGGGGCTTTTGATCCTAAATTGAACTTGGGAGACGTAGTTCAAATCGTCAGCGAACGCTTTGGCGATCTCGGTGTGGAAGAGGGGGACGGACGATTCACGGATGTGGCCGAACTAGGTTTTATGCCTCAATCCCTGTTGAACAATCCCCAACCGCCTCTTCCCAATCTGATCAGTTGTGAAGGTTTGACTGTAAATAAAGTACACGGGACGGAGGTTTCGATCCAAAAGATTCGAGCAAAATACCCCGATGCACAGGTGGAGAGCATGGAAGGCGCAGCGTTTTTTTACGCCTGCCTTATGTCGGGCATTCCGTTTGCTGAAATCAGGAGCATTTCCAATCGAGTGGAGCCACGCAACAGGGATGCCTGGGATTTGCCACTAGCGATCCGGAATTTGAACGAAGTGTTTGTGGGAATGTTGGAGGCAATCACTCGCGAATAATCTTCACACTTTCCTGCTTGCTGCGGCCCGCCACGAGGTCAATCGTCTGTTCGCGCAACCCATCGCTGATAAGCACCATAGCCGTGTTGGGTTCGGCTTTCCCAAAATCATCGGCGTACACAGTCAGGTAATGCTCTTTCCCGGGAGGGAGGTCAATTTCAAATTCTTGTGGTTTCAGCAAGAGGTAAATGCGGTCTATCACTTTTTTGTCGTCGAGGTAGATCGAAATAATATCGCCATCTTGCACCTGACTGTCCCATACTTTGATCTTGATTTTTCGCCCTGTCACTTTCACTTCTTCGTTCACTTCTACTTTTCGCCCTCCGATACTTTCAGGCGCGGGCTTTGGAACTGGAACCACCACCATTTTGGTTTGTGTTTTAGTTGGTTTAGGTTTTGGTTTTACCGCCGCGATGGGCTTTTTCTTTTCGCAGGGCAGAAGCGCCGAACCGCCCAGATCAATGTCGAAGCCTGGCCCGCGGGTGGTCACGTTGCTGACCAGAAGGAGGTATTTTTCACCTTTCAAAACATTGAGCGGGGCAAGCCAGGCATTGTCGTCGGCATCTTGACAACCAGCGTCTTCGCTTGAGTCTGATTCGCCGCTGCGCAGACCTGTTTGTCCAAGGCATTTGCTGTGAGAAGCCCAGTCTGAAGGGTCGCCCGCCGCATTGCAGCGCACAATTTTCATGTTTTTGCAACTGCCGTCAAGGGAGCGATATACCACGAAATCAATATCGTCGTCGGTTTTGTGCGGGGTAATGGTGAAGGTAAGCGAGCCACTTTCGGCAATCTCAAACTTGAGCCAGGTGGAGTTTTCCTCAGCCTGACCTTCGTTTTCGCTGCTCATAAAACACGCGATAAAATCGGCTTCGCTACGGTTGGCACCTTCTCCTCCGGCCGAGTTGACGCTCAGATTTTTCTTGTCGCAAATTTCCATTGCCGTCACACAGTCGGCATGGGATTGTGAAAACAGATTGCTGTTTAAAACACAAAAAATGAAAACAATCAGGGTATAGCGCAGCATCATGGATCGGTAGTGTTTGATTGGGAGCGGGTTAAAACGGATTAAACGCAAATTTGGATAAAGAGATTTCGTAACTGGCAAGGTGGAACACGGATGGGACACGGATTTGCACAGATTTTTTTTGTAATCTCCCAGAAATCTGTGCAAATCCGTGTCCCATCCGTGTCATCCGTGTTCCACCTTACCAGTTGAGAGATTATATAAATCTCTACTTGGACATCAGGCTCCCCGATTCGTACAACTTGTTCTCGCCGCGTTGGTACACTACAAAATTGAAGCCGGGATGGATGGCGTAACCACCATGTCGGCCTCGTTTGTCCACCGCGATAAAGCCGACTTGGGCCTCCTCGCAGTCCTTGGGGTATTTGCGTGCAATGCGTTTCACCGCAGTCTCTACGGCTTTTTGCGGATGGGCGCCGCGCCGCATTTCTTCTACCACTAGGAAACTGCCGAGCGTACGAAGTACCAATTCGCCCAATCCAGTGCTGGCTGCGCCGCCTGCTTCATTGTCTACAAACATTCCTGCACCAATAATAGGGCTATCGCCCACGCGGCCATGCATCTTAAATGCTGCGCCGCTGGTGCTGCAGGCTCCCGCGATGCGCTTCTGGGTATCAATGGCCACCATGCCGATCGTGTCGTGCCGCTCTACATTGATGATCGGTTTGTACTTGGATTCTATTTTCCATTGCTCCCAGGCTTTTTTGGCCACATCCGTGAGCAGGTTTTCTTTTTTAAAACCTTCATTCAGCGCAAATTGCAAAGCGCCTTCGCCCACCAGCATGACGTGTGGGGTTTTTTCCATCACCCGCCGTGCCACGCTGACGGGGTGCATGATATGTTGCAAAAAAGACACCGATCCGGCCATTCCATGTTCGTTCATGATGCAGGCATCGAGCGTCACATGGCCGTCGCGGTCTGGAAAACCGCCGTAACCAACACTGGTATCTCTGGGATCAGCTTCCGGTACGTGGACACCGGCTTCTACAGCATCCAGGGCATAGCCTCCTTTGGAAAGGACTTCCCAGGCAGCAGCATTTGCTTTTAGATTGGGGCCCCAGGTGGCGATAACGACCGGGAAAGCATTTTTGTCGGGTTTGTCAAAACTTGGGAGGGTTTTTGCCCAAAAATCGGCAGTGCCAGCGGCGAGGCCACCGAGCAGCGTGTTTTGAAGAAAGGAGCGGCGTGAGTTCACAGTATGTATAGTCGGTGATGTGTTGATGTTTTGATTTGGAGAAGCGGCGTATTTTGGCGCAAAATATCACGCCTATATGAATCGAGCTTGCTTTTTAGCCCTAATGGTTGTTTTATACGCTTGTAAACCCCAAAAACCACCAGAAAACCCAGATGCCTGGAAAAAAATAAAGTTAGATTTCAAGCAACTCGATGAGGAGGGTCTGACTGGGCCGCCAAAGGGGAAGGTAGCCATGAACTATGAATTCTGCATTCCTGCTGAGGAAAAACACTGGCGACAGGTGCGCAAGTTAGACCCTTCGGCCCAAAAGAATTCGGGAAAGGGTAGGGTGGGCTGCAAAGACGCGCAGTGGCTCGTCATTGGCAGTACACATCAGAAAAATTACCAGCGTGTGCTGTTCCAATTGGCTTCGCTGCCGTATGTGGAGCGGATTGAACCTGTTTTTTGGGAATAAAATAAAACACATATTATCTAATGAATCAATCAGATTCCACCACCGTCAAAGTCCAGCAATGGGTGGTAATTACTTCCATCGTCCTGTTTGTCCTAAAAGTTGCGGCTTACTTCGTGACCAACTCGGTGGCCGTGCTCACCGATGCCTTGGAAAGCACTGTAAACGTAGTGACGGGCTTTACCGGCCTGTACAGCCTGCGCCTGGCTGCCAAGCCCCGCGATGACGACCATCCTTATGGCCACGGTAAAATAGAACTGATTTCTGCTTCTTTCGAGGGGTTTTTGATTTTGGTAGCGGGATTGATCATCGTCTATGAGGCATTGATCAATCTTTTGCATCCCCATATTGTAGGACAATTGGATACCGGCATCCTGATTATTTCTCTCACTGCGATTGTGAATTACCTGCTCGGACGGTGGTGCATCCGCACTGCCCAGGAACAACACTCGATGGCTTTAGAGGCCAGTGGCAAACACCTTCATTCCGATGCCTGGACCACGGCGGGCATTGTGGTCGGGCTGTTATTGCTGCGTTTCACGGGCATTGCCTGGATTGACAGCGCGGTTGCCCTCGTTTTTGCGATTTTTATCATTGTAGAAGGTGGCAAAATCATACGAAAAACAGTGGCGGGACTCACGGACGAGGCAGATGCCGAACTTTTGAAACGGCTCATCGTCGCGCTCAACCAGCAAAAACGCGACAACTGGATTGATTTGCACAACCTCCGGGTGATTAAATATGGTTCTGTGCTTCATCTGGATTGCCACATCACGGTACCCTGGTATTTCAATGTAAATCAGGCACATACAGAAGTGGACGCGCTCGACCAACTCATTGCAAAGGAGTTCGAGCAGTCTTTGGAGTTGTTCGTGCACACAGATGGCTGTGTCCCGCCCGGATCGTGTCGGGTGTGCCCTTTACAAGATTGCCTGGTGCGAAAAGCGCCCTTCGAGGGGCGTTTGGAATGGACCTTGGAGAATGTAACCTTGAATCAGAAGCACGGGATGGTTTAGGGCCATGCTCCACAGCGTGGCCGTTTTTATGGGGCATTCAGCTATGGCAACCTTTTCTTCAACACCACCCCTTTCCCAACACTCCTGTTCGTCCAACCGAACAAAGCGCGATCCAGCCAAAGCAAAAAATCTGTCACAAAAACCAGCCAGGGTTCACCAGTGGAAGCGGGACGGAATTTCACGCCCCCTTTGCTGTCGGCTGTCACATTGCGGGAATTTTTCTTGAAAATACTTTGCACAATACCTGTCCAATAGACTTCTAATAATCCAACCAAATGGCGGCTTAGCCCTTGAAATTCAAGCATCTCGAAGCCTGCGCCTTCTGCCCATTTTTTAAAATCGGCTGAACCAATCAGATAATCGTGGCCGAAGGCATAAGCCCCCTGGGAGATCAAGTTTTCCCGGGCGGAAGGTTTCCGGAACCATTGCCAAAAACGATTCACGGGGTCGTAAGTAATCGGGAATTCCCGACTTGGGAATGTCATAATCGCTATGCCTCCTGGGCGTAACACCCGCGCCATTTCTTGTACCATTTTTTGGGGCTGCCCAACGTGTTCAATCACCTCGCAGGAAACAATGAGATCAAATGATGAATCGCTATACGACAGATCAAGGGCATTCGCTGGCTCATACCGAAGGTTTGAAACGTTGGCATTGAGGTTGCGCGCATGGGCGAGGTCTTCCTCATTTACGTCGCAGCCGATCAATTGGGTGCAATGCCCAGCGATCATTCGGTCGTAATCGCCTTCACCCGTGCCGAGATTAAGGGCGGATTCAGTAGCCTGTCCAAGATTTTCTGAATGGACAGGGGCGTATTTTGCCAAACGATTCTTAACAAACAGGTAGCGATTTCTAAAAGTTGGAAACAGAAATTTGAAATTCATGCAGTTGGGTTTTTAAAAGTGAGGGTTTCAAAAGTGTTTTTTTACCGCGGAGGCACAGAGACGCGGAGGTTTTGATAATCAATAAATTAAAACGCTGCGTCTCTGTGCCTCCGCGGTAAAAAAACACTTGGGATCACCTCCTATTTTTCACAAGGCCAAACATAGTTTGAAAGCGGCCAATTTTTGCCATGAAAGGAATAATGCCACCACTCCGTTCGGATGCCTTTAAAGCCAACGGATTCCATTGTTTCACGCAAGATTCGGCGGTTGGAAAGGACTTTTTGTGGCAGATTGTTGTTGTCGGTATGCGCTTCCCTGCCAAAGTAATCATAAGGCGATCCCATGTCGAGTTCCTTGCCGTTTGCGTCCACAATCGTGAGGTCAACTGCAGCTCCACGTGAGTGCATCGAACCTTTGGCGGGCGGGGTCACGTAGTCCGGATTGGGCACTTTGTCCCAGAGTCGTTGTTGGTAAGGACGAGGACGGTAGCAGTCAAACATTTTTAATCCGAGACCCCGCTTTTTTAGCGCCTTGTGTGCTGCAACAACTGCTGCTGCGGCCTCCGGGCGGAGCAAACACCGTGGGCAATCGTAGATTTTTGATTTGGTGAAATTGTCCGAGGTAGCGTATTTAATATCCAGACGAATAGAAGGATCAAGGGCGGCGATATCTGAAAAGCCGTTGCCTGCGGAAGGAGCGGGGGCGTTCGCGGATTTTGATTCCTTGGGAAGGGTAGGAGCGGGTACATTTGTTTCTGGTGATTCCTCGATTTCTTCTACCGGTTTTTCTTCCGGAGCGCCAGGTTTGAGTTCGTTTGCTTCTTCCACAGGCTGCTGAGGGCTTGGGTTGGCTTCGTACTTTTTTTCAGCAGACTGGTCGCTGCTACAAGCGAAAAACAACAATATCATGAAAGTATATAGACGCATAGTCAAGTCATATTTTTTGGCAAAATTACTTTTTGCCTTCAACTCAAGTCAACGAAAGCACTGAGTTTGCGTTTAATTCGTCTTTAAAACGTCAGCCGACTGAGGTACAACCCAATCTTTACATGTATATGACAGCGCAAAAAATATCTAAACCTATCAAAACCAATCGGTTGAAACAATTTTGTCGAGCTATTTTCCCGATTTCACCTTTGTTGCTCAAAGGTGTTTTTGCCGCGGCTCAAGGTACTCCTTACCCTGGCCAACCATTTGAAGGGCCGGGTGGCGCGGATTATGAGCACCATTCTGTAGCTTTTTATGATGCCGCCACCAACGCCGACGGCTATTGGCTTTTTGAACCGGCAGATCCGGTACCCGATTCTGCAGAGGTCGTAGTTTTTCTACATGGTTATGGCGCCTATAATCCTATGGCTTATGGCAAATGGATCAAGCATTTGGTGGCAAAAGGGAATATCGTCATTTACCCGCGTTACCAGAAAAACCTCGTTTGGCCCCGGCCTGTTGGATTCCCGGAAAATGCTGCCAAAGGTATCCGTGATGCATTGCAAGTGCTTGAAAAGGAAGGCCATGTAAAGCCTCGTACCGAAAAAGTAGCCTATGTGGCACACTCTTACGGAGGGGTCATAGCGACCAATCTGGCCGCGCATTGGCAAAAATTCGACATCCCTAAACCCAAAGCTATGCTGCTTGCACAACCGGGTTCCGGGCCATTCAAAGGGGCTCGTTTGGAAAAATACGAAAGACTTCCAGACGATCTTAACCTGCTAGTCGTGGTGGGCGAGGATGACTATGTGGTAGGAGAAGAATTTGGTCGCCTCGTGTTTGAAACTGCGGTGAACACGCCCAACCGAAACCTCATCGTCCAACGCCGCGACACTACCAATTTTCGCCGCTGGATTCTCGCAACGCATTCAGAGCCTTATGCTTACGATTTGGATTTCGATACAGGTGTGCGCAATTACACGGCCAGGCGGGTATTGATGAGCGCGCGACTCAATGAGGTGGATTTCAATTGTTACTGGAAACTTGCAGATGCGCTTATTGCTTACACGCGAACAGGGGAATACGGCGATGTGGCCTTTGGCGACACGCCGCACCAACGGTTTTTGGGAATGTGGCCAGACGGCAGACCTATAAGGGAATTGGAGGTGATATTGCCAGGAGAAAGGACTGGGGTCAGCAAAGCAAAAGTGGAAGAATTTAAGCAGGACTAAACATCTCTCCGAATCAAAAACTCAAGTCCCCAACATGCGATTAAGGGTTGGCTACAAAATAATAGTTCCGACGTTCATAAAACTGCTTTGCAAAGTCCTGAGCGTCAAGAGATTCCCTTCCTTCCAGAAAATTCTCAAGCAAATAAATGCGTAACCCGCAGCTTTCCAACAATGCAAAAACCTGCTCTGGTGTGGAACCATAAATATCTGAGGCGCCAAGGCCATGCTCAAAAATAACCGTTGGCTTCCAACGTATTAAGGTCTCGCGCCCGCCTTCCAAGACCATTTGCTCGCCGCCTTCCACATCAATTTTAAGTACATCCAGACGCATATCCTTGGGCCACACATCGTCCAACTTTTCTGTTAGGACAGTTATTTGTGTGTCTTCCTCATTGGGTCGGTCGTAGCGGCGTTTGAGCAGCCCACTGTAAGAAGGGTTGCTGACGACATAATTGAAGCTCGAGCTGCCGCGCAGATTGGAAAGCGCGATGTCGAAGAAGCGGCAATTTGTACGGTCCGCGTATTTCTCCTTTAAGTTTTGAAACAAGATTGGGATCGGTTCGAAACCAAAGTGCCGGCCTTGCGGTGCTGCAGCCAAGAAAAGGTCAAGAATTTCTCCTTTGTGGCAGCCGACATCGGCGCAATTACTTTCAGCGCGGCAAACCTTGATTATGACGCGCTCTGTAAGGCGGTCATAGCGTTGGTTTTTCGTGAAAGCAAAAGGCAGTGCTTTGAGAATTTTTTTTACGAAGTCCTTCAAACGGGAAATATTTCAAGAGAAACGGGTTTTTACCCTTCTTCGAACTTTTACTCGCCTTAGCCTTTGGCGGCGGCGACAAGTTATGGCGGGTAAATCGGCGGCAAGATACCGATTTGCCCGCCGAAGCAGGGCTTCGGCGGGTAAAAATGTGATCAAAGGACGGACCCTCCTTCGCGCTTCGCGCTATGACGGGTAAAAAAAAACCGTCGAAGCATTGCGCCCCGACGGTTAAACCCTAAAAAACCAAATGAAAACAATCTTCCTTTTAATGGTGCGGTTGCGCGGTGGCAACTGCGGCGTATTTGTTTTTTGCGTAGCACTTACTCGTTTGTAAGAACATATTTTAAACGCAATGGTTAAATTTCGTCACAGCCAACCAGAGAATTATTTCTGCTTTTTAAGAACAGTTAACAAGCATTGTTTCTAATTCAGGCAATAAAGCCGTGTTTTCCCCATTTTAATTCTGAAAATTTAAGTTTTCTTTGAAATTCATTTGCATTAGATATACAAGCTTGATGATCACTTGTTGGATTCTTTTGCCCAAGTGTCTTTCAGTGTTACAGTGCGGTTGAAAACCATTTTCTCAGAGGTCGAATCCGGGTCAACGCAGAAGTAACCGAGCCGGGTAAACTGAAAACGGTCCCCGAGGCCCGCGCCTAAGAGAGCGGGTTCAATCAGCGCATTTTCAAGGACTTGCAAGGAATCTGAATTGATGGTTGATTTGAAATCTTCTTCGGATGCTGGATTCTCCACTTGGAAAAGCCGGTCGTAGAGACGTACCTCCGCTGTTTTTGCATCACTCGCCGATAGCCAGTGAATTACGCCCTTAGGTTTGAGTCCCGAGGTATCCTGCCCAGAGCGGCTTTCAGGGACGTATGTACAGTGAATTTCTGTGCTTTTGCCCGTCGAATCTTTTATAACTTCTTGACATTGAATGATATAGGCCGATTTGAGCCGCACCATGCCTCCGGGGTAAAGCCGGAAATATTTGGGGGGAGGGGTTTCCATAAAGTCGTCGTGTTCGATCCAAATCTCGCGGCCAAATGAAAGTGGACGAGTTCCTGTTTCGGGTGCCTCCGGGTTGTTTTCCGTCTCCAAATGCTCGACTTTATTTTCTGGATAATTGGTGATCACCACTTTGAGCGGGTTTAACACGGCAAAACGGCGCAACGAATTTTTGTTCAAATCTTCTCGGATGCAAAATTCGAGCAACGACATATCTGCGACCATTTCGCGTTTGCCCAGGCCAATTCGGTCGCAAAATTCGCGGATGCTTTCCGGTGTGTACCCCCTTCGACGAAAACCAGAAATTGTAGGCATCCTTGGATCATCCCAGCCGCGCACGAAATTATCTTCTACAAGTTGTTTCAGTTTGCGCTTGCTGGTGATAGCATAAGAGACATTTCGACGCGCAAATTCGTACTGTTTTGAAGGGAATATACCTAATTGCTCAATACACCAATCGTAAAGTTCCCGGTGCGGGGCGAACTCCAGCGTACAGATCGAGTGTGTAATGTTTTCGATGCTGTCGCTCTGTCCATGCGCCCAATCGTACATGGGGTAAATGCACCAGGCATCGCCCGTGCGGTGGTGGTGTGCGTGTTTGATTCGATAGAGTAGGGGGTCGCGCATGATCATATTGTGCGAAGCCATGTCTATCTTGGCGCGGAGGGTGCAATGCCCATCGGGAAATTCACCTGCCCTCATTTTTTCAAACAATCCGATGTTCTCTTCCGGGCTTGTATTGCGGTACGGGCTGTTTTTACCTGACTCGGTGGGCGTGCCTTTCAGGGCGGCCATTTCCTCCGAGGTAGAAAAATCAACGTAGGCCTTTCCCTTCAAAATCAGCACTTTAGCCCATTTATAGAGTTGCTCGAAGTAATCGGAGGCATAAACGATCTTCGCAGGCTCAAAGCCCAGCCAGCGCACATCCTCAATGATGCTGTCAACAAACTCGGTCTCCTCCGTGGTAGGGTTGGTGTCGTCAAAGCGTAGATTCGTAGCACCGCCGTACTTCACACCAAGCCCAAAATTGAGGCAGATGGAGGTCGCGTGGCCAAGGTGCAGATAGCCGTTTGGCTCTGGCGGGAAACGGGTGAGGATGGTTTTATACTTGCCCGAAGCGAGATCGGCTTCGATGATTTCTTCGAGGAAGTTGAGGGATGGGGTATGGGTAGAAGAGTCGTTTGTGTTCATGTGTTCAAGATTAAAATTTCTCAAATTCGCGTGGGCTTCGCTTAGCATGAATCACAGCTAAAATGGCCACTTCTGAATTTATTTCCTTGTAAATCAATATGTAGCGCTTTTTGAACAGGGCACAACGATACCCTCTGGCTTGCAACTTGGCGTTTCGTCAATAAGAAAAGTGCTCAGATTTTGTAGAGAGGCGGTGTCCAAATTCGATCAGTTCAGCCAAATAGTCAACGGCAACAATTTCACCAGATTGGGATTAAATGTACTCATGGATTTCAGAAAGCATGATGGCCGCGTTGGCAGTCCAGTTTACGCGTTTTGCCCCTGTTTCCATAGTTTCAAAAATGAGATGATCTGGTGGTCAGGTATCATTTTGCCATCCTCTGCCTGCCGTTCAGAGGCATCTAAAAAGGAAAGAAGATAATCTTCTTCAACTGGGTCGCCAGGCTGTGTTAGATTTTTATGAGCGGTAAATGATTTTACGACCCCAACGCTTTGTAAAGAGGAAATAATACGCAGAAACGCCTCTGATTTAGAATCGGGAATTTGGATTTGATAGGTGACCATGTAGTGCAAATTATTAGATTATGCAAAGGTAAAAAACAATACCTGAACAAAAAGTGACCTTTTAACCACATTTTGAATTCGAGGTTACATCCGCTCCGGCATCTCCACACCCAAAAGCCCCATACTGGATTTCAGCACCTGGCCCACGGCCCGGCTCAAGGTAAGTCTGAATGCACGAGCCTCTGGGGTCTCCGCACTGAACACCGAGAGATCATGCCAAAAACGGTGGTATTTCTTGGCCAAATCATAACTATAATTGGCCACCAGAGAAGGATCGTATTCCTCTGCCGCCTTTTGTACTACGCTTGGATAGTCAAGCAAAGCGACCAGCAATTCCTTTTCCTGTGGCTCAATCGTGGCGTATTGTGCTGCACAGGACAAGTCAATGCCTTCTTTTTCAACCCGTTGCATCAAGCCGTTGATACGGACATAACTGTATTGAATATACGGCCCAGTCTGTCCCTGCAGGTCCACCGACTCCTCCGGGTTGAAGATCATCTTTTTCTTGGGATGGACTTTCACGATGAAGAATTTGAGCGCACCCATGCCCACCCGACGCAGGTTCTCCTGTTTTTCGGCCTCTGAAAGCGTTTCCGCTTCACCCCGGTCTTTGGATTGTTCGGTCGCGATGCGGATTACCTCGGCAATCAAATCGTCGGCATCCACCACCGTGCCTTCACGGGTTTTCATGCGCCCGGTGGGGAGCTCTACCAGGCCATAAGACAGATGGTGAAGGCCTGCTGCGTATGGTTCCTCTAGGCGTTTCAAGGTCTCGAACAAGACCTGGAAGTGATAGTTCTGTTCGTCCGCCACCACATAAACGTAGCGTTCGCAGTTCAATTCGTGATGGCGCATCCGTGCGGTGCCAAGGTCCTGCGTGATGTATACGGAGGTGCCATCCGCCCGCAACACTACTTTTTGGTCATGACCCGCATCCGTCAAGTCTACCCACACAGAGCCGTCTTCTTTCTTGAAAAAAACGCCCTTGGCAAGGCCATCCTCCACGATGTCTTTGCCCAGCAGGTAGGTATTGCTTTCGTAGTAGAGTTTGTCGAACGAAACTCCAAGATCACCGTATGTTTTATCAAAACCTGCGTACACCCAGCCGTTCATTTTCTTCCAAAGGGCGAGCGTTTCGGGGTCGTGGGCTTCCCATTTCAGGAGCATTTCGCGCACTTCAGCACCGAGTGTAGAATATTCATTGAACCACTTGTTTTTGAAGTCTTTAAAAAAGTCCTTTTCTGGCTGCTCGGGTTTTCGTTTGCTTTCAAAAACGGTCTTTGCTTCTGAGGTTTGTTGCCAGGTCTCGTATTCTGCTTTGGTTTTTTGCTCAAACAAAACATACCA